>CAYRCM010000115.1:0-18910 GCA_964422715.1 uncultured Myxococcales bacterium
CCCGGACCGGCCGCCGCCCCAGGCGTTGCGCCCGATGCAGGCGCCCGGCTCGCCGCGCCCGCGGCGGCCGAGGCCGGTCCGGCCGCGGCCCCCGAGAAGCCGGTGCGCGTCGTGCTCGTCACGCGCCATCCCGGGCTCCAGGCGGTGCATGCCGGCACCGGCGAGGTGCTCGGCACGACACCGCTCACCCTCGACGTTACGCGCCGCGACCTGCCGCTGCGCGTGCGCTTCCGCCAGGGCGAACGCGAGAGTGCCGAATTCACGGTCACGGTCGATTTCGGCCGCCCCGAGACGGTGTTCGAACCCGACTTGAAGGCGTTTCTCGGCGCCGGCCGGGCGAGCGCCCAGCGCCGCCAAGCACCGCCGGTGCCCGACTCCCATCCGGCCGCGCCGAGCCCCACGGCCCCCGCGGGCGCCGCGCCGGCCACCCCCACCCGGCCGGCCATCGGCGTCGTCGACGACGGCCCCACGCCGCCCACGCGGCCCCGCCTGAGTCCAATCGAAGACGCTCCGCGGCCGCGGCTCAAGCCGCTCGACGACGACGGCGGCGGCGGCAGACCACCCGACAAACCCGCTCCACGCCCGAGCCTCGCCCCGCTCGATTGATGGCTACCGGCCGCGCCGCTGGGTAACCCGGCGGCGATCCCGTCCTCCGCACTTCTCTCGGATCGCACCGGGCGCCTGCGCGTCAACAGGAGGGCGCGTTTGGCGCGCGTGTCAACCAATGAAGAGGAGGACAACATGCGACGTTGGCTTTGTGGATTCTGCGGTTTCCTGATGCTGTGCGGGGCGGGTGCCGTGGCCTCGGCCGCGCCGCGCGCCGCGAAGGCCGGCCCGGAGGCGCAGTTCGTCGAGTTCGACCCGCAGGTGTTCGAGGGGGCCATTCGGGGGCCGGCCGTCGAGCAGCTCGATTCTCGGGCGCGCGTACGCTTCGGTCGGCTCTCACGGCTGAAGAAGAGTTTCCTGCCGACCCTCATCCAGAGCGCGGCCGAGCGCATCTACCGGTAGTGCCCGAACGGAGCGCCCGCCGGCACCTGCCCCGTTGCCATCCAGAGGATACCGAGTTCCCGGGCACCGTCCCTGGAGACGTGCACATGACACGCCGAGGGGCGGCGCGCGCGGCGAAGGCCGCCGCGCCATGGGCGGGAATGGGTCTGCGGATCAGTGGTAGGAGCAGGTTTCGAGGACCCCGGCGGCACCGGCCGTGCCGCTCTGGCCAAGCGACAGGCCGCCGGCCCCCCCGGCGCCGCCCGCGCCACCGGAGAACGTGTTGCCGTTGCCGCCGGCGCAGTAGTTCGGCGAGCCGCCCACTCCGGACGTGTAGATGCCGAACGAGGCCCCGCCGCAACCGCCGCCACCGCCGCCGCCGTGGCCGCCGTTGCCGCCTTCGCCGCCCTTGCCGGCGCTCGCGTAGCACCAGCAGCTGTCGGTACAGAGACCGCCGTTGCCGCCGCGCCCGCCCGTGCCGGCCACCCCGCCGGTGCCGCCATCGCCGCCGCCGCCGCCGAGGCCCTGGAAGACCGTGTTGTTCTGGATGACCGGAGCCGTGCCGCCCAGGATGAAGACGGCGAAGCTGCCGCCGCCGGCCCCGCCGCCCTGCGCGCCGGTGCCGCCGCAGCCGCCCGAGCCGCCGCCGCCGCCGTGACCGCCGAGACGGTCGTAGTAGCCGGCCCACGTCAGATCGGAGTCGCCGCCGCCGCCGGCCCCGCCACCACCACCGCCGCCGCCGTTGCCGCCGCTCGTGCCGTTGGCAGACGTGCCGCCGAGCCAGTGGCCGCTGCTGACCGAACCGGCAGCCGCCGAGCAGCCGGCGCCCCCGGCGCCGTGCAACGCGTTGACGCCGTTCGTGCCGACGGCGCCCACCATGGGCGATGACGGCAAGCCGCAGACGAAGCCGCCACTGTATCGCAGCCCGCCGTCGTCGCCGGCGTCGCCGCCGGTGCCCGCCCCCCCGCCGCTCGTGCCGTCGCCGGCCTGGCCCGAAGAGCCGTCGAGGCCGCTGTACTCGGTGCTGGCCACCGGGGCGCAGCGGTTGCCGCCGCCGTTGCCGCCGCCGACGTCGTCGCTGCCGCAGCTGCGGACCCCGCCGTTGCCGTACTGGCGGTTGTAGCTCGAATCGCACGGCGCGCCCGTGGTTTGGATGACGTCGTAAGGCGCGGGGTTGTTCGGATCGCGGCCCGCGCCGTCGACCCCCGCCTGTCCGGCCGCGCCGGCCGGCCGGTTGCTGCCCGGCCCGCCGGAGCCGGCGTAGAACACGTTGTCGCGCACTTGCAGGTCGGCGTCGGAACCCGAGACGTAGAGGGCGTAGGAGTTGCCGCCGGCCGTGGCGTTCTGCTGGCCGTAGACGACAAAGCCCTGCAACACGGTCGCACTCGTGATGTTGGTGGCGATCAGCGTGTTGCGGTGCGTGCCGGTGGCCGTGCCGCGCACGATGGTCATGGTGGACGACAGATGCCGCTCCCACGTGTCGGAGCGGTAGCCGCCGAGCAGGCTGATGCCGTTGACGAGCGTCACGGTTTCTTCGTAGAGGCCGTCGGCCACGAGCACCTTGGTGCGGCCGGCGCCCTGGGCTTCGGCGATGCCGCGGGCAATCGTGAGACAGGGCCGATTGCCCGTGCCTGTGCCGACCGGCCCACGGCCGCAGCCGGGCAGGTCGTTTCCAGCCGCGTCGGTTTCGGACACGTAGATGGCCGTGGCGTCGAGACGGAACTCGCAGCCGTCGCCGGGCACCGCGTTGAGGTCGTAGTAGTTGAAACTGCCCGCACCGCCGTCGCAGGCCGGGTTGCTGTCGCCCGCGCGGCAGCAGCGCATCTCGCAGACCGGCACGCCCGTGGCGTTGCACACCCCGTGGGCGTTGGCCTTGGCATAGATCTCGGTGCAGTCGGTGAAGCAGTTGCCGCAGGCGTCGTTGCGGTCGTACTTGCCGCCGTTCAGGTAGCCCTCGTCGGTGCTGCCGTCGCAGTCGTTGTCGAGGAGATCGCAGGACGTCTCGTCGGACTCGTAGGCCCCGCCGCTGTAGGTTTCGTAGACGGTGGCGGTGCACGCCTGCCAGCTGCCCGAACAGGTCTGCCGCGCGCCGGCGCAGACCCCCGCGCTCAGCGTGCACAGCGGCCCGATGAGGCTTTCGTCGACCTGCCCATCGCAGTCGTTGTCGCGCCCGTCGCAGGTGGCCTCGGTGGGCTCGTAGTAGGCGCTGAAGGCCGCGTAGACGGCCGTGTCACAGGGGTGTGCCCAGCCCGAGGTGCCGCGGCACGTCTCCCGCGAGCCGGCGCACACGCCCGCCTGCGTGGTGCACTGGAGGCCCTGCAGGCCCTCGTCGATTTGCCCGTCGCAGTCGTTGTCGAGCCCGTCGCAGCGCGTCTCGCTGGCCTCGTAGTTCGTCCCGTAGTCGCCGGCCGTGCAGGTCTGCCAGGCGCCGCTCGCGCAACGCTTGACCGTGCCGGCGCAGACCCCCTGCTGCAGCAGACAGGGCTGGGCGGGCAACGACTCATCGACCAAACCGTCGCAGTCGTTGTCGCGTCCGTCGCAGCTGATCTCGGTCGGCTCGTAGTAGGCGCTGTGGGCCGTGTAGACCGAGGCAGAACAGGGGTGCGTCCAGCCCGCCGTGCCCTGGCACACCTCGCGCGAACCGGCGCACACGCCCGCCTGTGTCGTGCACTGGAGGCCCTGCAGGCCCTCGTCGATTTGCCCGTCGCAGTCGTTGTCGAGCCCGTCGCAGCGCGTCTCGCTGGCCTCGTAGTTCGTCCCGTAGTCGCCGGCCGTGCAGGTCTGCCAGGCGCCGCTCGCGCAGCGCTTGGCCGTGCCGGCGCACACCCCCTGCTGTAGCAGACAGGGCTGGGCCGGCAGCGAATCGTCGACCTGCCCGTCGCAGTCGTTGTCACGGCCGTCGCAGCTGATTTCGGTGGCTTCGTAGTAGGTGCTGTGACCCGTGTAGACCGCCGGCGTGCAGGGGTGCGTCCAGCCGGCCGTGCCCTGGCACACTTCGCGCGAGCCGGCACACACCCCGGCCTGCGTGGTGCACTGGAGGCCCTGCAAGGCCTCGTCGATTTGCCCGTCGCAGTCGTTGTCGAGCCCGTCGCAGCGCGATTCGGTGACCTCGTAGTTCGTGCCGTATTCGGTGGCACCGCAGGTCTGCCACTGGCCGCTGACGCAGCGCCGCGTCGCACCTGCGCACACGCCCTGCTGCAACGTGCAGGGCTGGGCCGCGAGTTGTTCGTCGACGGAGCCGTCGCAGTCGTTGTCGAGCCCGTCGCAGGTGAGTTCGGTGGCCTCGTAGGTGGTGCCGTAGGTGGCCGCCGTGCAGGCGAGCCAGCCGAGCGCGCCGCCGCAAGTCTTGCGCTTGCCGCCGCACACACCCTGGGTGAGGTCGCAGTTCGGCGCCGTCAGGCCGTCGTCGACCTGCCCGTTGCAGTTGTTGTCGAGCCCGTCGCAGATCTCGCCGCCCGGGTCGGGGCTGCCGGCCGTGGCCGAGCACACGAGCCCGGCGCCGCCCGTGGCGCACACCCAGACGCCCGCGCGCTGGCACACCCCGCTGCCGACCGTGCACACCTGGCCCTTGAGCGGCCAGGTCTCGTCGGTGGCGGCGTCGCAGTCGTTGTCGAGCCCGTCGCAGATCTCGTCGACGCCCGTGCCGGCCTGCGCGTTGCACTGCGTGCCCGTGCCGTCGGTCCGGCACGTGCGGAAGCCGAAGCGCCGGCACTGGCCTTCGCCGGCCGAACACGACTGGTAGAGGTCGGCAAACGTCTCATCGGTGCCGCTGTCGCAGTCGTCGTCGATGTAGTTGCAGGTTTCGGCGGCGGGTGTGCGGCCCACGCACTGCAACGTGGTCTGGCCGGTGACGCAGTCGCGCACCCCGGGACAGCTGCCGTGCGCATTCTGAATGGTGCACGCGACCCCGCGGCCCGTGACGTCGTCGATGGCCGAGTCGCAGTCGTCGTCGATGGCGTTGCAGATTTCCTGGGCCGGCGTGCGCGCCGTGCAGCCCGCCCAGCCGCTCGCCGGGTTGCACGTTTCCTGGCCGTAGCAGGTGCCGAATTCGCCCGTGCGCACACACGTACGCGTGTCGCCGCCATCGCTCACGAGACACGTGCAGGAACCCGACGTGGGCTCGCACTGCGAAACGCCGGCGCCGAGGTCGACGCATTCGTAGCCGGCCGGGCACGCACCCGCCGGTGTGCCGTGCAGGTTGTCGGCGGCGCAGTCGCGGCCGCAGAAACGCCCGCCGTCGAGGTCGAGGCACAGGTCGCCGGGGGTCGGGCAGTTGGCGTCGGTCTGGCAGGGGGCGCAGCTGTCGTCGGAAACCGGCAGACACGTGAGCGGCCCCGCCGGGTAGTAGCCGGCGTCGCAGGCAGCCACCTCGCAACGCGCGACCCCGTCGGCGGCCACGCACTGCGCGGTGGCGTTCGGAATGACGCCGCTGCACGTGACCCCACAGGCGCCGCAGTTCTCGTCGTCGACGTAGAGGCCGCTCGTCGGGTCTTTGAAGTCTTCGTCGGCCCGGCCATCGCAATCGTTGTCGGCGTAGTCGCAGGCATCGGCCGCCGGCACGGCTGCGTTGCACCACCAGCGCACGCTGCCGCCCTGCGGACCGCAGACCCAGGAGCCGTTGCACGTGCCATGCACGTTCTGGTTGCGGCAGGGGGTGGTCGGGGCCGTCACGCCGTCGTCGGCCGCCCCGTTGCAGTCGTCGTCGACGCCGTTGCAGGTTTCTCCCGCCGGCGTGCGCGCCGAGCAGTTCTGCCAACCTGCGGCCGGATTGCACGTCTCGGAGCCGGTGCAGGTGCCGAACGCGTTGCTGCGGCTGCAGAACCGCGTGTCGCCGCTGTCGTCGGCGAGACAGGCGCACGACCCGCTCACAGGCACACACTGGCGCACGGCATCGCCCGTCTGGCCCTGGCAGACGAAGCCCGCGGGGCACTGCCCCTCGGGGGTGCCGTGCAGGTTGCGGGCGGCGCAGTCGTAGCCGCACACGCGCTGCCCGTCGAGCAGCAGGCAGCGGTCGCCCGGCACGGGGCAGTTGTCGTCGGTCTGGCAGACGTCGCAACGGTTGTCGGTGACCGCGACGCAGCTGAAGTCGTTGGCGCGGAAGTAGCCGACCTCGCACGTGCCCACGATGCAGGTCGGCGTGGGCTTGGTGATGTCGCACTGCATGGTGGCGGCGTGTTCGACCTGGCCCGCGCACGAGTAGTTGCAGACCCCGCAGTGGTTGATGCTGTTGTAGCGCCCGGTTGCCGCGTCGCGGAACGGTTCGTCGACCGCCTCGTCGCAGTCGTTGTCGGCGTAGTCGCAGGCTTCCGCGGCCGGTGTGGCGGCCGTGCACGTCCAGCTGGCGGTGCCGCCGCAGACGAAGCGCCCGTCGCAGGTGCCCCACTCGTTGGTCGAGGCGCACTCGGGCGGCGTGTGGGTCACCCCTTCGTCGGTGAGGCCGTTGCAGTTGTTGTCGAGCCCGTCGCAGCCTTCGACGGCCGGCACGCGTGCGGTGCACACCGACCAACCGGGCACGGACTCGGCATCGCAGCGCTGCGTACCGCTGCACGTGCCGGCCGGGTTGCTGACGAAGCAAACGCGTACCGCGTCGTCGTTCGGCGGCAGGCACGTGCAGGACTGCGAGTGCGGCCGACAGCGCCCGCCCGCGCAGTCGTAGGAATCGGGGCAGTCGGCGACCGTCGCGCAACTGCGCGTGCAGAAACGGCCCTGGTCGATGCTCTCACAGAGCCCGCCCGGCAACGTGTCGCAGTGGGCATCTTCGCTGCACGGCGAGCAGTCGGAAGCGCCGGCGATGGGCACGCACACGCGGTTGTTGCCCGGCGGAATGAAGTAGCCGTCCTCGCAGGCGACCGCGGTGCACACCGCCGTGGGCCCCGAGGCGTCGCAGGCCGTTTCGGTGGCGAACAGGATGGCGCCGGCGCACGTGTTGTTGCACACGCCGCAGTGGTCGAAGTCGTTGTAGAGCCCCGTGTCGCCGTCGCGGAAGGCTTCGTCGACGGCGCCGTCGCAGTCGTTGTCGGCGTAGTCGCACGTCTCGGCAGCGGGCTCGGCGGCCGGGCAGAGCCAGCCGTCGCCACCCGCGCAGTGCCATTCGGCCGTGCAACGCCCGAACGCGTTTTCGTTGGCGCAGGCGTCGGCCGGAGCGCTCACGTTCTCGTCGAGGAAGCCGTTGCAGTTGTCGTCGACGCCGTTGCATTGCTCGGGCGCGGGCACGAGGGCGTCGCACGCCGACCAGCCGTTTGCATCGGGGTCGCAGGTTTGCAGGCCCGTGCACGTGCCCTCGGCGTTGCTGCGGATGCACGAGCGCGAGTCGCCGGCCTGGCCTTCGAGGTAGCACGTGCAGGACGCCGTGGTCGGCACGCACTGCAGCGTGCCGCCGGCCTGTTCGAGGCACAGGAAGCCGTCGGGGCATTCGCCCTCGGGCGTGCCGTAGAGGTTCTGCGGACCGCAATCGCGGCCGCAGAATTGGCCGCCGTCGAGATCGAGGCAGCGGTTGCCCGGCACGAGGCAATTCGCGTCCTGCGAGCACGGCTCGCAGGAGGGGTCGCGCACGGGCAGGCACGTGGTGGAGCCGACCTGGTAGTAGCCGGGGTCGCAGCTCTCGACGACGCAGGCCGGGGTCGGCAGCGTGCCGTCGCAGCGGGCCGTGGCGTTCGGCAGCACCCCCGCGCACGAGTAGCCGCAGACCCCGCAGTTGTCGAGGTCGGCGTACTTGTCGGTGCCTTCGAGTTTGAAATCCTCGTCGGTGCTGCCGTCGCAGTCGTTGTCCTGGTAGTCGCAGACTTCGGCCCCGGCCTGCGGCGCGAGGCACACCCAGTCGGTGACCCCCGCAACCGCGCGGCAGGACCAATCGCCGGTGCAGATGGCGGTGCCGCCCGCCGGGTCGGTCCATTCGGTCTGGCAGGATTCGACGGGTTCGGCCACGTCGTCGTCGAGCAGTCCGTCGCAGTCGTTGTCGACACCGTCGCACACCTCGGGCGCGGCTTCGGCGGCGGTGCAGGGGCTCCAGCCACCGTCGACGGTGCAGGTCTCGAAGCCGAGGCAGGTGCCGATGGCGTTCGTCACGGCGCAACTGCGTTCGAGCCCGGCATTCTCGGGCAGGCAGTCGCAGGAGCCGGTTTCGGGCACACACTGTTCGCCGCCCTCGGGCACGGCCTGGCAGCTGTAGCCCGCCGGGCATTCCTGGCCGTGAACCGAGTTGGCGGAGCAATCGCGGCCGCAGTAGTGGCCGCTGCCGAGCGCGAGACAGCGGTCGCCCGGGACCACGCAGTTTTCGTCGGAGTTGCAGGCGAGGCACAGGCTGGTCGTGAGCGGCAGGCAGGTGTAGGCGTTGGCGCGGAAGTAGCCCGGGTCGCAGGCGGCCACGGCGCACTGCGGCTCGTCGCCGCTAGCGTCGCACGCCGAGGTGGCGTGCGGGAACAGCCCGGCGCAGGCGTTGCCGCACACGCCGCAGTCGCTCTCGGCCACGTAGCGCCCGGTTTCGTCGACGAAATCTTCATCGACGCGCTCGTCGCAGTCGTTGTCCTGGTAGTCGCACAGTTCGGCGACCGGGGTCGGGGCCGTGCACTCGAAGCCGGCGGCGCCGCGGCAGATCCATACGCCGGAGCAGCGGCCCGCCTCATTGGAAACGGCGCACTCTTCGTCGGGCTGGACGACGTTCTCGTCGGCAAACCCGTCGCAGTCGTTGTCTTGGCCGTCGCAGGCTTCGGCGGCCGGCACGAGCGCGGAGCAGACGCTCCAGCCGACCTCGCCGTCGCACACCTCGCTGCCCCAGCAACGACCGAACTCGTTTTCTTCGAGGCAGGGCCGCTCTTCGCCGTCGTTCAGCGCCGTGCAGTCGCAGCGGCCGGTCACCGGTACGCACTGGTTGCCCTGGCGCAGCGGGTCTTCGAGGCTCTGCCGCGGCTCGCAGTCGTAGCCCTCGGGGCAGTCGATCTTGGTTTCGCAGGGGCGCGTGCAGGCGAGTCCGTCGGCCTCAGGGAGACAGTAGCCGTTGCCGCACTGCAAGTCGGTGGAACAGGGCTGACAGAGGTGGCTCTTCTCGGGGAAGCAGACGAACACGGCGTCGGGCCACGTGTTCTGCACGGCACGGCATTCCCAGCCCTCGGGGCACGAATCGACGCAGGTGCGCGTACAAACGTAGCCCTCGTCCCAGGGCACGCACCACCCGGAAATGCAGCTGTTGTTGTCGACGCAGGGGGCGCTGAACTCGCCGGGCACGATCTCGCTGCCCGGCATTTCGAAGTCGTATTGCGGCAGCTCGGGCAACGCGACTTCGGCATCGGGGACGGACGCGATCTCGAGCACCTCGGCGCCCACGACTTCGGGGCTCGGATCCGGGGTGTTTCCGCTCAGGTCGCAGGTTTCGACGACCGTCGTCGTGCCGCAGGCGCCCGCGAACAGCCCGGCCGCAAGCAACCCGACGAGGCCCCGCAGACCCAAACCCCCGCGCCACGCGCGCCCGCCTTCGTTCATCGCCGTGCCCAGCCGAACCGTCGCCATGAGATCCCCCGTGGCCGGCCTGCCCGTTCCGGGTCGCGGGGACGGGACGCCGGCAACAATCGTGGTGCACCGCGGCCGTTGCCGCAGGACCGATGGGTGGGGCCGAAACCGCGGAGGCGTCCGCGCAAGGGCCGAGACGCTAGGCTGGGGCCCCAAGAAACCAGGGCAGAAGCTGCGCTCAGGAACGCTCGCCTGTCAATGGAGGACCGCTCTTGCCCGCCGCACGCGCAGCCGCGCCCCGAGCAGACGCGTGGGGAGCGGCTGCACCGCGTGCGGCGGTGCCGGGCGGTGGCGGCGGCGGCCCGTCGGCCGAGCCGGCCGGACCGAGGCCGTCGCGACGCGCCCGGCCGTCGCCCCCCGCCGGCTGCGGGGCCGAGCGGTCGAGCGTTATCGCGCCGTTCGCGGGGTAGTCGCGAAGTTGCCCGAGTTCGAGTTGTGCCTCGCGCAACGCGGCTTCGAGCGCCTCGGCACGCGTCGTTTCGCGGTGCAATTCCTCGGCGAAGCGCGCGAGTTGCGCGTCTTTCTGGCGCACCTGACCGCGGGCCTGGGCGAGCGCCTGTTCGCGTTCTTCGACGCGCTGGCGCGCAAACGCCACCGCGTCGGGCGGCGCGGCCTCGCCGGCCGCGAGCGCCGCGACCTGGGTCGACAGGTCTTCGACCTGCCGTTCGAGGCGCAGCCGTTCGTTCGACAGGGCCGCCATGTCGCGTTCGAACGCGGCGGCCGTCTGGCGCGCGCGCCGCAATTCGTCTTCGTGCGCCTTGAGTTGCTGCAGCGCGGCCTGGCGTTCGCCGGCCGCCCGCGCGACATGGCTGCGCCCCTCGTCGAGCACGCGTTCGAGTTCGGCCGCGAGCCGTTCGACTTCCTGCGCGAAGCGGCTCGCCTCGCGGGTCTTGAGCGCGAGTTGGCCCTGGGCGGCCTCGAGGTCGACCCGCAGCGTTTCGGATTCGTCGTGGGCGCTCGTAGCTTCGTCTTCGGCGGCATGCAGCGCCACCCGCGTGTTTTCGACTTCCTTGCGCAGGCTGCGCACGGCGCGCCGCTCGATTTCGAGGTCGGCGTGCGCCTGTTCGAAGGCGTCCTGCGACTTGCGCAGTTGTTCCTGGGCCTGCTTGAGGTTGGCGCGCGCCTGCGCCAGGTCTTGGCGCAGGCTCGCCGCGGTGCGGCGTTCGGCTTCGAGCTGCCCCGTGGCGCGGGTGAGGTCGCGGCTGGCCTTCTCGAAGCCGCGCGTGGACTCTTCGGCCGAGGCGAGCGCGCGGTCGCGTTCGGCAAGCGCCTTGAGCCGGGCTGCGAGCGCCTGATCGCGCTCGGCGAGGGCTTCGTCGCGCCCCCGTTCGAGGCTGGCCATCTTCTCGGCGCGCGCCCGGCCATTGATTTCGCGTTCCTGGTCGACCTGCGTCTCGGCGGAGTGCAACGCCACGCGCGCCGCTTCGAGCTCGCGGCGCAGCGTCTCGACGGTGCGACGTTCGGCTTGCAGCGCCGTGCGGCCCTGTTCGACGAGGTCTTTCTGTTCGTCGAGCGTGGCTTGGGCGGTGCTGGCTTCTTCGCGCGCTTCGGCGAGCAGGCGCAGCAGCTCGGTGACCTGCTCGTCCTGCGAGCGCAGATCGGTGGCGCGCTCGCTGAGGTCGCGCTTGAGGTCCTGGAGTTCGTTCTGCGCTTCTTCGAGCTGCCCGAGCAGCGACGAGATCTCGGCTTCCTGGCGCGTGCTCTGCACGACGCCGTGATCGACCTGCTGGCGCAGCGCCTCGTTTTCTTCTTCGCGGGCGAGCAGCGTCTGGCGCGCCGTCTCGGCCTCGGCCCGCACCGCCTCGAGTTCGCTGAGCAAGCGCTGGCGCTCGGCCTGGAGCGAGAGCGGCCCGTCGAGGCTGTCGTCGCTCGCCTGGCGGCTGCCGGCGCGGCGCAGCGCCAGGGCGGTCTCCTGGAGTTCGCGCCGCAGTTCGTTGAGTTCGCGCCGCAGCGCCTCGCGTTCGACGAGCGCCGCATTGCCCTCGTCGGCCGTGGCGCGCAACGCCGAGACCTCGATGCGCAGGTCGTCGAGTTCGGAGCGGGCGAGTTGCAGCTGCGATTCGGCGAGCGCCGCGCGTTCGCCGGCCCGCGCCTCGTCGCTGCCGGCCTGGCGCGTGAGCGCGCGCGCCAGTTCGTCGCGCACGCGGGCTTCGGCTTCGCGGGCGGCGCCGAGGTCGGCTTCGAGCCGCCGCAGGCGGGCCTCGGCGGCGGCCGCCGCGCTGCGGGTCTGGTCGATCTGCTGGGTGAGCCGGGCCGCCTCCTGGCGGGCGGCGTCGCGTTCGCCGCGGACCTCGGTCAGCGCCCGTTCTTGCGCTTCGGGGTCGATGTCGGGCCCGGGCCGGGTCGCCTGGGCATCGCGGCGCAGCCGGTTGGTCTCGCTGACCGCGGCCCGCGCGACCTGCATGGCCTTGTCGCGGGTGGCTTCGAGGTCGACCGCCTTCTGTTTGAGCCGGCGGTAGGCGTCGCGCGCGAGGTCGCGCTGTTCGCGCACCCGCCCGGACTCGGCTTCTTCGAAGATGAGGGCCAGAGACAGCGTGCGCAGGTAGCGGCGCGCCCAGTCGGGCAGCGTCGCGCGGGAACGTTCGGCCGGCACGGCCGAGTCGCCCTCGTCGCGGGCGCCGACCGCGGGCTCGGCGGGGGACGGCGGCGGCTCTTCACCGAGCGCGCGCAGCCGCTCCTGGGTGACGGTGAGCCAGCGGCGCAGCGCTTCGAAAGCGCCGTCGCGTTCGCGCAAGGCGGTTTCGAGTTCGTCGACGCGCTGGCGCAGCGCGTCGAGGCGCGCCTGGACGGCCTGCACGGCGCGCGCGGGCCGGCCACCCGGCGCACTGCGACTGCCTTCGCCCGGGACCGGCGGGGGGGCCAGCACTTGGGCCGAAAACGCTTCGTCGGGCAAGGGCGGCGGCACGGGCGGCGGCGGCTGCTTGCGCCCACACAGGATGCTGAGGGTGCGGGCGAATTCGGCCGGGTCGAACGGCATGAACAGCAGCGCGTCGGCGAAGACGTCGGACTGTTCGAGCACGAGCGCGTCGCCGCGGGCCGCCTCGGGCAGGAGCAAGACCAACGGGACGCGATCGAATTGCGTGTGCTGGCGGAAGACGTGCGCCGTGCCCGCGAGCGTGGCGGCATCGGCGGCCGCCACGACGAGCGCCGGCGGATCGGGGTGCGCCGCGGCCTCGGCCGCATCGCTGAGCCGCACCGCGGCAAAGCGCTGCCCGCGCAGGGCCGCCGTGACCCCCCCGAACGTCTCGTCGTCGACGCCTACGACGAAGACCGACTCCATGCCTCGTCTTCCGACCCCTCGGACCGCCCGAAAAACGTCCCCCATCCTAGGACAGGGCGCCGGAAATGTCACGCGCTGGGGCCGGCCTGGCAGGGCGCTGCGGCGGGGCCTGGGGTCGCTAACGACCGTTGCGCCAGCGACGCAGGATTTCCTGACGACGTTCGGGCCCCATGTCGCGCCAGCGTTCGAGTTTGCGCAGGGCCTTCGCGCGCTCGGGAGCCGGCAGCATCATGAGGGTGCGGAAGGCCTGGCGCAGTCGCTGGCGTTCGGCCTGCGGCAGGCGCTGGAAGCGCTCGAACGTGTTGCGCAATTCGCGTCGTTCGGCGGGTCGCAGGCGTTGGAAGCGCTCGTAGTTGCGGCGCACTTCGGCCCGCTCGCGTGGGCTCATGGCGCGGAACTGCTCAAACCGCCCCCGCAGCCGTTCCCGCCGCTCGGGCGCGAGTTGCTGGTATTCGGCGAACCGCCGGCGCACCGCTTCGCGCTCGGCGTCGCTCATGCGTTGCCAGCGCTCGCGCAGTTCGGCCGGCACCGGGGGCTCCTGGGGCGCCGCGGGGGCGGCCGGGGCCGGAGCGGCTTCAGCAGGCGCGGGCGCGGACGGCGGCGCGGCTCCGACGAGCCCGGGCAACGCCAGGGCGAAGAGCAGGCCCGCCGCGAGCGGACCAAACGGCAAGCAGTGGTGGCGGGTACTAGCCTTCATGGCCGTCCTCCAACTCCGCGGGGTCTTCGACGAGGGCCAGCACGGCCTCGAGGTTCTCGACGGCGTCGAGGTTCTCGATGAGCGGCAGGTCGGCGAGCAGATCGAGGTCCGCGAGCAGCTCGTCGGGCACCTCCCCGGGCGCCGCCGGCTCGGGGCCCGCGAACGGCGGCGGCGCGCCCGCCGGAGGCGCCGGTTCGGACGGGCCCCCGAGGCTCAGCCAGAGCACCAGGGCGGCCCCGCAGAGCGCACCGGCCCCGAGCGCGAAGGGCCAGGCGCGGTGCCAGAACGCGGCGGGTGCGGCCGGCGCGGCGGTCGCGAGCCGGATGCGGAAACGCGCGTAGGCGGCGGCGACATCGACGATCGGCTCCGGCGCGGCGTCGAGCCGCCGCAGCGCCGCCTGCGCCCCGGCGGCGGCCTCTTGGCAGGCGGCGCAACGCGCGAGGTGGCGCTCGACGCGCCGCAGCCGGCGGCCCGTGAGCGCGCCGTCGGCGTAGTCGCCAAGCCAGGGTTTCACGAAGGGGCAGCCGAGTTTCACGGGGCTTCTCCCTCGCCGGGACGCGAGCCCGGCACGGGCGGCCGTTCGACGGCCGTCAGCCTGCGCACGAGCGCGGCGCGCGCACGGTGCAGCAGCAGTTTGAGCGCCGTCACGGACGCGCCGAGCGCCGCAGCGGCCTCGGCCTCGCTGAGGCCCTGGAAGCGCACGAGGACCAGGGCCGCACGCTGGCGCTCGGGCAACTCGGCCAGGGCGGCCAGCACCCGGTCGAGCCGCTGGCGGTCGGCGGCCAGCCGGTCGGCCGGCACGTCGTGCGCCGGCAGTTGGACGATCGGGGAGCCCTGCAACGGGTCGCCGCTCGTCTCGCTCACGTGCCGGCCGGCGCGGAGCCGCGGCCGGCGCAGTTCGTTCAGGCAGAGCCGGTGGGCGATGCTGAACAGATACGCCCGAAACGGCGCCCGGGCCTCGTAGCCGCCGCGGTAGCGGTGCAGGTTCAAGAACGTTTCCTGGGCGACTTCCTCGGCGCGCGCGGAGTCGCGCAGCATGCGCAGGCAGAAGCGGGCCACGTGCGGGAAGAACTGCTCGTACAGCATGCGAAAGGCATCCCCGTCGCCGTCGCGAAAGGCCCCCATGAGGGCGGCGGCCGGGTCGTCGAGACCCGCGCCTCGTTGCCGGTTTGCCTCCGCCGCCTCGAGCCGCATCGTGCGCGGGTCCTCCCCACCCTGCGAAAACACGCGCGGCCCGCAAACGTTTCGCGCCGCGCAACCGGACGCCGCTCAGGGCCGCGGCGCCGCCCCGGACGCGGGCTCGTCGGCGAGCCAGTCGAGCATGTCGAGCAGTTCCCAGTCGTCGAGCAGCGGCAGGTGGCGCATGACCTCCGCGTCGCCCGGCCGCTGCTCGCCGGGCTGGAGCACCACGAGCGGCGCCCGTGGGCGGGGTACGGCGGCTTCGGGCGCGCGGCGCGCCGCCGGGACCGCGGTCAGGGCCACGGCGGTGGAAGCGATGCCGAGTGCCACGAGGGCGCAGCCGAGGGCGTATCGCACGGGGGCCTCCTTCCGGAAATGCCGAGCGAGCCAGCGCAACGGACCACGGGACGCCGGGATGATCGGCCGGTCGGCCGCCCGCGGCAAGCCCCGAGGCGGCCGCGCGGGCACGGCCGGCCTCAGAATCCGGAGTCGACGCCCAGCGTGACCTGCCAGACGGGGTCGTCCCGCGCGAAGAAGTCGCCCGGCACGAGCACGTCGCCCTCGACGGCGAACCCGAGCCATGCGAACGGTTCGTAGCGCACGACGAGGTCGATCTCACCGCCGTAGCAGTGGCCGCCGGTCGCCGCCGCGGCGTGGCTCGCGAAGAGCAGCGTCGTCGAGAGCCGCACATCCAGTTCGGTGAGCGGGTTCCAGTCCCCCTCGACGCCGAGCGCCGCCACGCCGTGCCCGTTGATGCCGGCGCGGGTCGCGACATGGGTCTCGAAGGCCTGGCTGATGCCGCCCGAGAAGAACAGGTTCGTGTCGGCGAGCGCCGGGGCCACGCCGAAAAACGATGTCACCGTCTGGTTGCGGGCCGTGCTCGGCGGATCGTCGCCGAGCAGGAAGAGGAAGAACGGCTTCAACGCGAAGCTCGGTACCGCCGGCCAGGTCGCGGCCGCGCGGAGGCCCGCGCTCGCAAGCGTGAGGCGGGCTTCGGCTTCAGCGCCGCCGCGCAGGTTCGTGAGCCGCGTCTCGGCGCGGACGCGCGCCGTCCCGACGAGGCCGACGACGTCGGCTTCGACGAGCACCGGGCCCGCAAGGAGCGACAGACCGACCTCGGCCCACACGACGTTGCTCGTCCCGCTCCCTTCGCGTTGCAGGGTCGCGAGCAGCGTCAGGTTCGTGGCGTCGGCGGCGAGTTGCGCTTCGAGGCGGCTCCAGCGCAGCAGTTCGCCGAGCGTTGCCTGCCGTTCGTGGAGAAACGCCACGCCGAAGCGCACCCCCTCGATGGGCGAGAGCCGGTATTCGGCCCCGAGCGCCACGAGGGGGCTCGTCCAGTTCGGCGAGATGAAGTCGCGCGTGGGCAGCAGGGCGTCGAGGGTGAGTCGCCAGGGCCTGCGGCCGAGCGCTGCGAAGTCGACAGCCAGCGCGAGCCCGGTGGCGTACTCGTCGTGCACGAACGGGCTCAGCACGGCGAAGCGCCGTTTGCCGGCCCCGAGCCGCACGACGTCGTTCGGCCCGAGGTAGGCCGTGAGCGCGAGTTCCCGCACGAAGCCGCTCGCCAGGGCCTCGGCCTCGAAGGTGCGGCCATTCGTGCGCCAGGCGTGGGGCCGGCGGGTCGTGAGGTATTCGAGCGGCACGGGCCCCTCGGGACGCAGGTTCTCGGAGACGACCGTGCGGCCGTAGCGCACGAGTCCCGTGTCGACAACGAGTCCGAACGTGAGCGGGTCGAGCGGGCTCCAGTCGAGTGCGAGGCGCAACAGGGCCTGGCCGTAGTGGTCGTCGTCGACCGGCTGCAGGTAGCCCGCGCGGTCGATGGCACGCGTCGCGGGGTCGACGAGCAGCAGGCTGCGGAGCAGGTTCTGCTCATAGCCGTAGCGCAGGGCCGCGAACCCGTGGGCTTCGAAGGGCGCGCCACGCGCCGCGGGGGCCGCGAGCACGACGAACGCCGCGGCGACGAGGCGGCGCATGCGGCCGCCGGGGCTCACAGCGCTTCGGCCGCCAGCAGGTCGCCCGGCTCGGCCTGCGCGAGCAGCGTCAGCCGTTCGCGCAGTGTGGCGATGACCATGTTGATGGCGACGTCGTTGTGGCCGCCGCGCGGGATGATGACGTCGGCGTAGCGCTTCGACGGCTCGACGAAGGTGAGGTGCATGGGCCGCACGGTGCGCTGGTACTGTTCGAGGACACTGTGCAGGGAGCGGCCGCGCTGGTCGGTGTCGCGCTCGATGCGGCGGATGAGGCGCACGTCGTCTTCGGCGTCGACGAAGATCTTGATGTCGAGGTGGTCACGCAACTCGGGAATGGCCAGCACGAGGATGCCCTCGACGACGATGACCGGGGCGGGCGGAATGCGCGTCGTCTGCTTCAGGCGCACGCTCTGCGTGAACGAGTACACGGGCTTCTCGATGGCCTCGCCCGCGCGCAGCGTTCGCATGTGCTGGAGGAGCAGCACGAAATCGAGCGAGTCGGGATGGTCGAAGTTGATCTGGCGCCGGCCGTCGAGCGGGATGTGGCTGTTGTCGCGGTAGTAGGAATCCTGGTCGAGGCACACGACCCCGGCCGGGCCCATGGCCGCGATGATGCGTTGCACGACCGTGCTCTTGCCGGAGCCCGTGCCCCCGGCGATGCCCACGAGCAGCGGGGCCGTGTTCGAGGACGAGGGCTTGGATCTCATGGTGACTTCCTCGGATGCGCGGATGGGGTGCGGCCGGCAGCCGTGCGGGCCCTTGATGTTGCCGCGGGGCGACGGTAGACTGCCGCCATCGATGTCCAGGGCGCAGGTCGACCGCACGGCTACCGGCAGGTCGCGAGCACCCTGCCGTCGGCGGTCGCACGTGGCACCCGCGCCAAGGCCAACGCTGCACCGCAAGAGCCATTAGCGCGTCCCGCCGGTCGGGTCAACCCGCCTTCGAGCAAGGATGAGGCGCCATGCACCGCCACCCCCCGAATCCCGAAACCCCCAGCCCGCCGCCGGCCGAGGCGCCGCTCCTGCCGAGCGACCCGGCCGCTCTCCAGGTCGCCCTCGAAGCCGAGCGCACGGCCCGCCGCAAGGCCGAACGCGAGCTCGCCGACGTCACCTTCGTCATCGGCCACGATCTCAAAGAACCGCTGCGCGCCATCCAGCTCTTCGTCGGGCTCGTGCGCGAGGAGCTCGCGGGCAAACTCGAAGGCCCGGCGGCCGGGCTGCTCGACACCCTCGACAACTCGGCGGGCCGGCTCACGAGCCAAATCGACGCCGTGCTCAGGCTCTCGCGCATCGGCCGACACGACGGTCCGAGGCTCAGCATCGATCTCGGGGCGCTCGCCGAGCGCGTCTTCGCCGACCTCATCGCCGCCCGGCCGGCGCGGCGCGGGACACCGCGGCTGCACGTGGCGCCCGGGCTGCCGCGCGTCGAGGCCGACCTCTACGCGGTCGAAGCCGTGCTGCGCGAATTGCTGCGCAACGCCGTCACGTTCAACGAGAGTGAGCCGCCGGAGGTGTGGCTGTCTGCCGCCGGACCGGGCCCGACCGCGGCCGCGCCCGGCGAGGTGTCGGTGACGCTCTCGGACAACGGCATCGGCATCGAGCCGCGCCACCACGAGGAAATCTTCGGGCTGTTCCGGCGCCTGCACCCGCGCGACGTCTACCCCGGGCTCGGCGCGGGGCTGACGCTGGCGCGGCGCCAGGTCGAGCACTGGGGCGGCCGGCTCTGGCTCGACCCGACGGCCGGCCCGGGGGCCACCTTCCGCTTCACGCTGCCGGCGGCGCCCTGAACGACGCGGGGCGCGCAAGCCGCAGGCTGTTCAACACGACCGTCAGGCTCGAGAGCGCCATGGCCGCGGCCGCGAGCGCCGGATGCAGCTCGCGGAGCGCCGCCGGCAGCCAGGCGACCCCGGCGAGCGCGCCCGCGGCGAGCGGGATGAGCGCCACGTTGTAGGCGAACGCCCAAAACAGGTTCTGGCGAATGACGCGGCGGGTGGCGCGCGCGAGCACGATGGCCCGCGCGACGCCGTCGAGGTCGCCGCCGACCAGCGTCAGATCGGCCGTCTCCATGGCGAGATCGGCGCCCGTGCTGAGCGCGATGCCGAGCTCGGCTGCCGCGAGCGCGGGCGCATCGTTGACCCCGTCGCCCACCATGGCCACCCGGGCGCCGCGCGCCGCGGCGGCGACGACGGCGGCCGCCTTGTCGGCCGGCAGCGCCTCGGCCACGACCTCGGCGATGCCGACCTCGGCCGCGAGCGCCTCGGCCGCGGCCCGCCGGTCGCCGGTGACCATCACCGGTTCG
>CAYRCM010000116.1:0-11697 GCA_964422715.1 uncultured Myxococcales bacterium
GCGCTCGCCATCGCCGACCTCTGGCTCGCGGCGGCGCGGCCGGCCGAGGCCGTCGCCGTCCTCGAACCGACGGCCGCCCACCATCCCGAGGCGCTCGCCGTGCGCCTGCGGCTCGCCGAGGCCCTGGCGCTCGCCGGCCGCCCGGCCGACGCCGAAGCCGAGCGCGCGGCGCTGCTCGTGAGCCCGGCGGGCACGCCCGAGCTGCGCCACCGCCTGATGCTGCGGGGCGACGACCGCTTCTGGGCCCCGTTCGCGCAGGCGGTCGGCCCCGCGGCCGAGCGCGCCCGCGGCCACGCGATGGCGGCCGGGGCCGACGTCGTCGTGGTCCTCGACCAGCAGGTGAGCCGATACTTCGGCGATGGCCGCTCGCTCCACTACGTGCACGTGGCGGCGCTGCTGCTGACCCCGGCCGGCATCGAACAGCATGGCGAGGTGCCGCTGCCCGACGGCGCCGAGCTGCTGCACGCGGCGACCGTCAAGCGCGACGGCGAGCGCCGGGTCCCGGGCCCCGCGGCGCAGACCGGGGCCCTCTCCATGCCGGCCCTGGAGCCAGGCGATCTCATCGACTACGCGTTTCTCGTGGGGCAGCCGGCCGAACCGCGCATCACGCCCGAGTTTCTGGCCCCGCCGTTCTTCTTCGCGAGCATCCGCGCGCCCATCCTGCGCTCCGACTTCACGCTCCTCGTCGACCACGGGCGGCCGGTGCTCGTGAGCCCGCAGGGCGACATTCCGACGCCGGAGCGGCTGCGCCTCGGGCCCCTCGACGGCTACCGCTTCATCCGCAACGACAGCGAGCAGGCCACGCTCGAACCGCTGGCGCTGCGGGTCGACCACGACCTCGCGGGGGTGCGCGTCGGGAGCGTCGGGTGGGCCGACGTGCTCGGCCGGCTCGCCGACGACTTGCGGCTGCAACTGCGCCCCGGGCCGCGGCTGCGGCGCGTCGCGGGCGAGATCCGGGGCCGCACCGCGACCCCCGGCGAACGGGTGCGGGCCGCGTTCGACTGGGTGCGCACGCACGTCGCCGAGCGCACCGAGGGGCTGCTCGAAGGGCTCGCGGCGGACGCGGCCGCGGGCGGCGAGGGCGAACGCATCCTGGTGGCGCAGGCGCTCTTCGAGGCGCTGGGCGTCCCGGCCGACATCGTGCTCGTGCAGCCGTGGAACCGCGCCGGGCCGCTCGACCCCGTGCCCGACATGCTCGACGTCGGCTACCCGGTGTTGCGGGTCGACACGGGAGGTGCCGAGCCGCTCTGGCTCGACCCGCTCTTCGACGGCGCGCCGCTCGGCTACCTGCCGCCGCTCATCCGCGGCCGGCCGGGCTTCGTGCTGCGTCCGGCGGCCGCGGCGCTGCCGGTGGTGACCCCCCAGGCGCTCCCGGAGGACGAACGGGTCGACATCCGGTTGACCCTGACCCTCGCCGCCGACGGGCGTTCGGCGACCGGCGAGGCCCACGAGCGCTGCCGGGGCATCCACGCCGTGTCGTATCGCGAGCTGCTCGCCCGGGCCGACGGGCCGGCGCAGCGCGAGCTCGTGCGCGCGCGGCTCGCCGCCGCCCTGCCGGCCGTCTCGGTCGAAAGCCTCGAAATCGAGGGGCTGCGCGAGCCGGAAGCGCCGCTCGGGCTGCGCTACCGCTTTCGCACGACGCTGCGTAGCGCGTACGAGGGGCCCATCGAGCGCTTCGCGGTCGGGCTCTACCCCGAGGGGCTGGCGGCCGCCTACGCCGGGCTGCCGCAGCGCCGCACGGCCTTCCTGCTCAACGTGTATCTGCGCCAGAACGTGGAATTGCGCGTGGTGCTGCCCCCGGCGGCGCGCCTGCTCTCGCTGCCGGCGACGACCTCCCTCGATACGGCCATCGGCACGTACCTGCGCGTCGCGGGCGAAGAGCGCGACGCCGCGGGCGCGACGGTGGCCGTGGTGAAGAAGTCGCAGTTCGTGCCGTTGCGCGTCGTGACCCCGCGCGAGTATCCGGCCGTGGCCGCGGCCTGCCGGCTGCACGACGAGGCCGACCGCGTCACGTTCGCGCTCGCGTGGCCGACGCCGCCGGCGGCGATGGCACCGACGGCAGCCCCGGCAGCCCCGGCCGCCGCGAAAAACGCCGCACAGGGCACGGTCCGATAGGCGGCGCCCCACACCGGGCTCATGGCCGCCTGCTCCCGCTCGGCGCTGTCGACTCGCGCGCCGCTCGCAGCGGGCCCACCACGGTCGAGGCCGGACGAACGACCTTCTTGCGCCGGGCTTCGCCCCGGCCGCGATGATGTCATGCGCCCGGGCGAAGCGGGTCGTTGACAGGGATCGGCCGCCGTGGAAAGGTTGCCGCCACGCGGGGCAGTGCCACAGGCGCGGTCGGCGCAGAGACGGCCCCGAATCTTTTACCGGGCAGGCCCAAGGAGCAACGGGATGGAAGCAGAAAACCCCGCAACGACCCCCGAACAACCCGCGCGCCGGCGCTTTCTGGGAATCATGGGCGGCCTGACGGTGGCCTGGCTCGCCGCGCTGGTCTACCCGCTGTACAAGTATCTCGCCCCCACGGCCCTGAAAGATCCCTTCGACAAGGACGGCAAGGCCCCCGTCGAAGGCGCCAAGGCCGCCGACCTGGCCCGACCCGGCATGGGCAAGAACGCCGGTTTCGCGGGGGGTGGGCTCATCGTCCTGCGCGCCCCGAGCGGAGAGCTGCGGGCATTCACCTCGAAATGCACCCATGCGGGCTGCAACGTTCAGTTCCAGGGCGACAAACTGTTCTGCAATTGCCACGGCGGCGTCTACGATCTCGCGGGCCAGAACGTCGCCGGACCGCCGCCCAGACCCTTGCAGCCGTACAGACTGATCGAAGACGGCGGCCTGTTGTTCATCCTCAGACCCGACAAGGCCTGACCCGCGGAGGAATCCCATGCCCGACAGTCGCGTCCCGCTGGCTCCCGAGGTCGAAGCGCAGTTGCCGCCCGCCAACCGCCCGGCCGGAAAGATCGCGCGCGGCCTCCTCGAACGCTTTCCGATCTGGCCCATCATCGCCTTTCTGGCCAAGAAGAAGGTCCCCGAACATCGTCACACGCCGTGGTACATGCTGGGCGGCATCGCGCTGTTCTTCCTGACCGTGCAGCTCCTCACCGGCATCCTGCTGATGGTCTATTACCGACCCTCTCAGCCCTGGCAATCGGTCCAGCGCATCGTCATGGAGGTGCCGTTCGGCAATATCGTGCGCTCCATCCATCACTGGAGCGCCAATCTGATGGTGCTCGCGCTGTTCGTGCATATGTTCTCCACGTTCTTCATGAAGGCCTACCGCCGCCCGCGCGAGGCCACCTGGCTCGTCGGTTGCGCCTTGCTCGGTCTGACCTTGCTGTTCGGTTTCTCGGGCTATCTGCTGCCGTGGGACGAGTTGTCGTTCTTCGCCACCAACGTAGGCCTGACCGAGATGGAGAAGTTCCCGGTCATCGGTCCCTGGCTGGCCGATCTGGCGCGGGGTGGCCCCATGGTCACCGTCGACACCATCGGGCGCTTCTACGTGCTGCATGTCGTCGTCTTGCCGCTGGCCGCGCTCGCGTTGGTCGGCGTGCACCTGCTGTTCGTGCAGATCCAGGGGGTGAGCGAACCCGATTCGTTTGCGGCCCTGCCGGCCGAACAGAAGAAGTACAAGCCCTTCTTCTTCGATTTCGTCGTTGCCGAGTTGCCGGTCTGGTTGGCCCTCTTGGCTCTGCTCGTCGCCCTGGCCGCGCTGCTGCCGCGGAGTCTCGAACCCGAAGCCGATCCGTTCGCCGCGGCCCCCCTCGGCATCAAGCCCGAGTGGTACTTCTTGTCCCAATACCAGGCGTTGAAACTGTTCCCCGGCAACCTCGAATTGCTGGGTATGGCCTTGCTCGGGCTGGTGCCGATGCTGTTTCTCGCCGTCCCGTTTCTCGACCGCGCCGTGCCCACCGACCGTCGTGGCCGCTGGGTTTCACGGGCCGGCTGGGGTGCGGTGGGCGCCTTGCTGCTGTTCACGGTCTGGGGCTGGGTATCCTGAAAACCGGTCGCCGGCCACGCCCGCGGGTCGGCTGCAGGGGTCGTCATGAACTATCCGATCTGGGACGTTTTCGGGTTGGGAGCCGGGCTGGTGGTGGCGATCATCGCCATCATCCACATCCTCATCTCCCATATCGCCATCGGCGGCGGGGCGTTTCTGTTCGTGGCCGAGGTCTGGGCCGGCAAACAGCCCGATGCCGAACGCGTTCGCGCCTGGTTGCACAAGTACGCCACCTTCTTTCTGGTCTACACCACCGTCTTCGGCGCGGTGACCGGTATCGGCATCTGGTTCGCCATCCAGCTCGCCAGCGCCGAGGCCACGAGTTTGCTGATCCACCAGTTCGTCTTCGCCTGGGCCATCGAGTGGGTGTTCTTCCTCGCCGAGCTGACCCTGCTGTACCTGTACTACTACGGGTATCAACGCAACTCGCAGCGGCTCCAGACCTTTCTGGCCGGCGCCTACTTCGTCATCGCCTGGGGTTCCCTGGTCGTCATCAATGGCATTCTCTGCTTCATGCTCACGCCCGGCAGCTGGACCCTCGAGAACAAGGACATCTTCGCCGGATTCTTCAATCCGGGCTACTTCCCCTCCCTGCTGACCCGCACCCTGGTCATGTTCCTGCTCGCGGGGCTGGCCGGTTTCCTGGTCGCGGCCCGCATCCACGACCAGCCTGAGTTCAAGGCCCGCATCATCCGTTTCAGCGCCCGCTGGGTCGTGCCGGCGGCCCTGCTCGTGCCGTTCCTGCTGTATTGGTACTGGACCACGTTGCCGGGCGATACCGCGGCCCAGGTGCTGGCGGGCCAAGTGGGCATCGGCGGGGCGACGCTCTCCTCGCTGACCCGGGTCGCCCTGCTGGTCGGCCTGGCCGGCGCCCTGCTGGTCCTCGGCGCCCTGGTGTTTGCCGTCGCGCCTCGGGCCATGACGGTCGGGGCCGCCGTAGCGATGTTGTTCATCGCCCAGTTGGGCATCCTGGGGGCCGAGTTCTTCCGCGAGGTGGGACGCAAACCCTACGTCATCTACGGCCAGCTCTACTCCAATGGGTTGTGGACCGCGCAGGCCAAGGATCCGGCGTTCATGCGCCAGTCCTATCTGAGGCAAGCGCGCTGGGCCGGCCCGATCGCCCCGGCCACGGTCGAACATGGCGAGCAGGTGTTCCGCCTGCAATGCGCCTCGTGCCATACCCGTGATGGGTATCGCTCCCTGGCCGTCCGCACCGCATCCTGGACGCCCGAGTTCGGCTTCCAGTGGCTCGCCACCATGCACACCCTGAAGGTCATGCCGCCCTTCCAAGGCGATGGCCTCGACAAGGCGGCTCTCGTGGCCTACTTGCTGGGCTTGCAGGGCACGCCGGTTCCCCCCTGCGCGGTCATCGAGGCGGTCAAACAGAAGGTCAAGGACCCGCCGGCCGAGTTGCGCAACTGGACCTGTCCCCCGGCCCCCGTCGCCACCGCGGAGGTGCAACCATGACCGGCGTCCTGTTCAGCCAGTTCCTCGCACCGTTCGCTGCCGCGGCGCCGTCCATCCCGCTGCCGGCCCCCGATCCGCTGGGCTATCCGCTCCAACCGATCCTCCTCCAGGTCCTGGCCTACTTCACCTTGACCCTTCATTTTCTGGCCATGAACCTGACGGTCGGGGCGCTGCTGCTGCTGCTCTGGGTGCGCTTGACCAAGCCGGCCGGCCACCCGGAACTCGGGCGTTTTCTGGCGGGGGTGCTGCCGCTCGGCATGTCGTACCTCATCACCCTGGGCGTGCCGCCGCTGCTTTTCGTCCAGGTGCTCTACGGACAGATGTTCTACACCTCTTCCATCCTCATCGGTTTTCACTGGATCCTGGTCGTTCCGTTCGCGCTGTTCGCCTATGCGGTGTTCTACTATCGGAAATTCACGGCCCGACCCGACCGCAGGCGCGTCCTGGTGCTCTTGGGTCTGGCGGCCGCGGCCTTGCTGACCATCGGCTTCTTCTTCGTCAACAACACCACCTTGTCGGTGAGCCCCGACAAGTGGCTGCAACTCTACCAGAGCCGGCCCGGGGGTCAGAACCTGAACCTCAGCGATCCGACGGTGGTGCCCCGCTGGCTGCTGTTCCTGGCGCCCGGTTTCAGCATCGTCGGGGTCGCCCTGCTCCTGCGCGGCACCGTCCTGCTGCGCTGGGGCCAGGCCGCGTCGGCCAAGGGCTCCCAGGCGCTCGGCTGGCGGGCTTTCCTGCTCGGCATGGCATTGGAGGCGGCACTGGCCGGCTGGCTCCTCGTCACGCTGCCCGACAACATCCGCGCGTTCGTGCTGGCCGGCAGCCTGCCGACCCTCCTGCTCGGTCTCGGGGTCGGGCTCGCGGTGCTGGCCGGGGTGGTTTTCTGGCGGGCGCGCAACCGGACGAGCCTGTTGTTTCCCGTCTTGACCGGGGTGTTGATGTTTGCCGCGTTGACCCCGCTGGTCGTCTTGCGGGATCTGGTCCGGCAGGCCTACCTGCAACCGTACTTCGAACTGTCGCAGGTGCCGGTCAACCCGCAATGGGGCATGTTCGGCCTGTTTGCCGCCTTTCTGGTCGTCGGGCTGGTCTTTCTGGTCGCCATGCACCTGCTCGTCGTGCCCAATTTGCTCAGGGGTCGCAAGGCCCAGCTCGACGCGCAGGTGGCGTCCGCCGGGACCGAGACCGAGCCCGTCTGATAACCCCAGTCGCCTTCCCTCGAATACCCGTGTTGCCGTCGTCGCTCCCCCCTGCGGCGTACCCGGAGTGCGCCTCGGGGGATCGCTCCGCGGCGCCCCGGTATCCTTTGGAACGCAACGGGGTATGGGCCGAAATCTCGCCCTTTCGTCCCCGCTCCCCCGGGCCTGGGGGCACGGATTTTGGGCGAGCTTCGTGCCGTTGCGCTTCGCGACCCCGCGGGAGCATCCGGGCGTGGCTCAGGGGACGGTCAGGTAGGCCGCGCACTGCTCGTCGTCGGCCGCGGATGGGGCGGCCGGGGCCTGGTACACGCCGTCGAGCGAGTAGATGAGCCCGAGCGTCTCCGGTTCGCCGCGGGTCAGGTTGAAGCGCCAGCCTTCGACGGCCGAGCCGATCTCGTCGGTGTCCTCGGCGAAGTCGACGTCGCCCGAGACGCCGGCGTAGTCGATGGAGGCGCCGCTCTGCAGCGTCTGCACTCCGAGGTACCAGTTGGCTGGGCCGGCAGCGATGGTGCGCCCGGCCGAGAGCTGCCGCATGCCGGTGGCGAGCGCTGCACCCGTCACGGGCGCCTCGCCCACGGCGGCGGTGGCGTGCGCATAGGCGTAGGCGAGCAGGTAGAGGGCGTCGTAGGCGTTGGGCACGTACGGCACGACGTCGACCTGGAAATTGGCGCGATATCGGATGGCGAAGGCGTCGAACAGCGCCCCGCCCGGCGCCTGGAAGTTGGTGCCGAACACGCGGCAGAGGATTTCGGCGTCGCTGACGAGCGTCAGAAACACCGCATCGCGCGCCCCGTCGACGAGCAGGAAATCGCGAAGGTCGGTTTCGGCAGCCAGGTTGAGGAACAGCGCCCCGTCGTTGATGTAGGAGATGAGCACGGTGGCATCGGGATCGAAGGCCGCGATGTCGACGAGGGCGGCCGACTGGTCGGCGCTGATGGTGGCATCGGCGTAGTTGGCGCTGAGGTAGTCGTCGCCGCCGCAGGGCCGCTCCGCGCAGTAGACCTCCTGCAGGGCCTCGCGAATGCCGTTGCCCCACGTGTCGTTGCGGTGCACGACGGCCAGCCGTTCGATGGCCAGGGTGAGCAGGTGGTGAGCCATGGCGCGGCCCTGGATGGCGGCACTCGGGGCCACGCGCCAGAGCAGCCCGGCGTCGGGAATGGTGGTGATGATGGGCGCCGACGCGACCGGACTGAGCATGAGCACCCCGCGCGGATGGGCCACGCGGTTGAACACCTCGATCGTGACCCCGCTCGACACGGCGCCGATGATGGCCGGCACGTGGGCCACGTCGACGAGGTGCTCGGCCGCGGCCACGGCCTGCACCGGGTCGGTGCCGTCGTCGCAGGAGAGCACGGCGAACTTGCGCCCGAACAGGCCCCCGTTCTGGTTGAGTTCGTCGACGGCCAGTTCGAGGGCCCGGTCGAGATACGGCCCGAGTTCGGCCAGCTGCCCGCTGCGCGGCATGAGCGCGCCGAGCAAAATGGTGTCGCCTTGCAGCGCCTGTTCGGGGGTGATGTCGCCGATGAGGCGGTCGCAGGGGCCGAAGAGCAACGGTGGGGTCGCGGTTTCGGGCCCGAGTTCGGCGGTGTCGCCGGCCGCGTCGCCGTCGGGACCGGCATCCGTGGGGGCCGTGTCGCCGGGGGCCACGCAGAAGCGCTCGCGGCACACCCAGCCCGCCCCGCGGACGCGGCACTGGTCGTCGGTGGTGCACTCGTTCGGAAAATCGTAGACCAACGAGCAGCCCACGGTTGCCACGCAGACGAGCGCGCCCAGCAAGACAGAAACGGCCGGTCGATGGCTGCGCATGGCGTTTCTCTCCGCGCCCTTCGGGCGTTCCGGCGCGTGCAGCGGGCGGCGGGGCCGCCGGGCCCCGACCGCGCGGGCCGCGCAAACCCGCGCGGCGCCGGGTGGGCCGCGACGGGGCCGGTTTGCGGGCGACCCGCCGCCTGTGGCTGACGCCTGTCCGGTGGCGCATCCCCTTGCGCCGCCCAAAGTGTAGGCGATGCCTCGTTTCAAGGGAAGGGGCGGCTGCGGGCCCCGGTTCCCCGCCGACTGCGGTCTCACGAACGGATCCGGGTCCATTGCCGTGCCGGCCGCGCCGATTGCGTGCTCGCCGGAGCGGCGCCACGACGGCGCCGAAGTCGCGTAGCCGCCTTGCGCTTCATCCCCCGCCACGCGCCCGGAGCTCGGCGCGGTCACGGATTCCTGCGCCGAAAAGCGGTTGCAAAGGCCCGGCCCATTGGGGTAACATCGCTCGTCTTGAAGTGCGCGAGATCCTTGACACTCGCGCCAAAACGCGGGGGCCTCCGGGCCGCCGCGGCGCAACCAGTGAGGAGAGATCATGATCGGGCAGACCATCGGCGGACAGTTCCGGATGGTGTCCAGGTTCGCAGAGGACAAAATCGGAACCACGTACTTGGCGACGCGGGTCGACGACGGACGGCCGTGCTTCGTCTTGGTCCTCGCCGGCGAGCTGCACGCCGACAGCGCCGCGCTGCGGGCCGTCGTGACGAACGGCGAGAAACTGGCGGCCTGCGACGTACCGCACCTGCTCGTGGCCCGCGCGGCCGGCACGCACGATGGCAAATCCTACGTCGTGAGCGACGGTTGCGAAGCGCGCCTGCTGCGCGACGCCATCGCAGCCGGCCGCGGCCTCACGGTCGAAGCCATCCTCGATGTCAGCCTCCAGGTTGCCGCCACTTTGCAGGTGGCCCGCGAAGCCGGGGTGAACCACGGCGACGTCTCGTCGGCCACGGTGCTCGTCGGCCTGCCCGGCGACGGCGAACGCTTCGCCTGGGTTTCGCGTTGCGGCTACAGCAACCTCCTGCCGAGCTACGACGCCAAGACCAAGCCCGAACTGTTCTACGGCGCCCCCGAATACCTGGCCCCCGAACTGTGCGCCGGAAAAGGCGAACCCGACGAGCGCAGCGAACTCTACGCGCTCGGCATCCTCATGTACGAGATGGCCACGGGCAAGCCGCCGTTCCAGTCGACGAACGCCCAGACCACCATCAAGCGGCAAATCTACGAAAAGCCGCTGCCGCTGCGGCTCGTGCGCTCGCGCCTGCCCTACGTGCGCGAACTCGAACGCACCGTGCTGCGGCTGCTCGAGAAGACGGCCGCCAAGCGCCACGAAAACTTCGCCGAGGTCGTGCGCGAACTCGAACAGTTCCGCGCCGAATGCTGTCCCGACCTGATCGTCACCCCGCTGCGCGGCGTCAGCGCCCCGCAGGGCGCCAAGCCGGCCCCGGCGCTGCCCGAGATGCCGCGCGAGGCCACCGTCCCGGCCATCGCCGCCGTCGTCGAGACGCCCGCCGCTGCGAAGCCGGCCGACGTGGTCGGTCCGGCTGCGCGGGCGGCCGAGGCCGTCGAAGCCGAAGCGCCGCCCGAAGCCGTCGTGGTCGAGGCCGAGACTCCGGCCCCCGCCGAGCAGCCGGCGCCCGCCGAAGCGGCACCCGCGGCCGTCGAAGCCGAGGCGCCCGCGGCAGCGGCTCCGCCCGCCGAAGCGGCACCCGCGGCCGTCGAAGCCGAGGCGCCCGCGGCAGCGGCTCCGCCCGCCGAAGCGGCACCCGCGGCCGTCGAAGCCGAGGCGCCCGCAGCAGCCAATCCCGTCCAGGAAGCAAAGGCCACCCAACCGGCCGCCGAGGCCAAACCGGCCGCCGAGGCCAAACCGGCCGCCGAGGCCAAACCGGTCGCCGAAGCCAAACCGGTCGCCGAGGCCAAGCCGGTCGCCGAGACCAAGCCGGTCGCCGAGGCCAAACCGGCCCCGGCCCCGGCCCCGGCCCCGGCCGCCAAGCCGCTGGCTGCCGCCAAACCCGCCCCCGCCGACAAACCGAAGACCGACCCCAAGGCGCGCGTCAGCCCCATGCCGCGGCCGGGCGAACGCGGCAAGTTCACGCCCAAGAAGGGCTTCAAGCCGAAGAGCGCCGCTGTCGAACAGCCCGAGGCCGTGGCCGCAGCCCCGGACGCCGCCGCCGAGACCGCACCGGCCGAAGCCGCCCCGACCCCGGTCGCACTCGAAACCCCGGCGGTTGCGGCCGGTGCCGCCGCGGCCGTCCCTGCGGCCGAGACGCCCGCGGCCGAAACGCCGGCTCCGGCCGAAGCCGCTCCGCCAGCCATGGCCGATGTCGAGGCCGCAGCGGCCGAAACCGCCACCGGCCTGCCCGAAGCCGGCGCCGCACCCAGCCTCACCGAGCCCGCGGTCGACGACTGGTTTGCCTCGCAGCCGGCCGAACTCGAGCCCGAGGCGGGCGGCGCCTACGACGCGCCGCAGGTCTCGAAGGATCGGCGCTTCTACGCCATCCTGGGGGTCATCGCGCTCGGCCTCGTAGCCCTGATCGTCGTGCTGCTCACGCGCGACAGCGGTCCGCAGGTGGCCCCGCCGCCGCCGCCGCGCAGGGCCGTTGCCGCACCGGCCAAGCCCGCGGCCGACGTGCCGGTCGTGCGCGAAGCCGCCGACGTGCCGGTGGCCGCCGCGCCCGACGTGCGCAAGGCGCCCGAAACCGCGCCCGACACCGCCGCCCCGGCGGCCGACGTCGCCGCGAAGGCGCCCGAGGCCGCGGCGCCCCCTTCCGAATACGAGACGCTGCTCACGAACGCCGGCGCCGCGCTGGCCGACGGACGCCTCGACGAGGCCCAGAAGGCGGCGCAGAGCGCGGTCAAACTGGCTCCCAAGGGCGACCGGCGCGCCCGCGAGCTGTTCGACAGGGTCGAGGCCGCGCAACGCGCGGCGGCCGAAACCGAGGCCGCCGCCAAAGCCGAAGAGGCGCGGCTTGCCGCCGAAGCCAAGAAGGCCGAAGAGGCGGCCAAGAAGGCCGAGTCCGAAAGCAAGAAGGCCGAAGCAGCGCGCCTCGCCGCCGAAGCCAAGAAGGCCGCCGAAGCCAAGAAGGCCGAAGAGGCGCGGCTTGCCGCCGAAGCCAAGAAATCCGAGGCGGCCGCCAAGAGAGCCGAAGAGGCCGCGAAGAAAGCCGAAGAGGCCAAGAAAGCCGCCGACGCCAAGAAAGCCGCCGACGCCGCCAAGAAGGCCGAGGAAGCCAA
>CAYRCM010000116.1:11797-18582 GCA_964422715.1 uncultured Myxococcales bacterium
CCCCGGCTGCCGATCCCAAGGCCGAAAGCGAGCGCTACCTCAAACTCGGCATGGATGCGTTCAAGAAGGCCAACTTCAAACTGGCCGTGAAGTACTTCGAGCGCGCGAAGCAGCTCGCCCCCGACAACCGCGCTGCCGAACTCTACCTGCAGAAGGCCCAGGAGAAGGCCGCCCAGCCCTGACCGGGGCGCGGCGACGCCGCCCGAGAACCAACCGCCCCGGCCCGCCCCCCGCACTGCCAAAACCACTTGCCCCCGATGCCCCGTGACGCGCTGGACGCCTTGCGGCCGCGACGGCCCGCCGGCGGCGGGGCGCGGCAAAGCGCAGTCGCCTCGCGGCGCCGGCCGTCAGCGGCGCATCCGGCGCGGCGTCGTGGCCGGCCTCGCGGGAGCGCGCGGTGCGCCTCGGGGGGCGCTCTGCGATGACCGGGGTTCAGCGTTCGAGGGCGGATTTCTGAGCGGCCAGCAGCGTGGCGATGCCGGCCGTCGCAAGCCGGAGCATCTCGTCGAGCTGGCCGCGGTCGAAGGCCGCACGTTCGGCGGTTCCCTGGATTTCGATGAAGCGCCCGGCATCGTCCATGACGATGTTCACATCGACGTCGGCGGCCGAATCCTCGGCATAGACGAGGTCGAGCAGCACGGCCGGTCCGAGCACCCCGGCGCTGACGGCGGCCACCTGGCGGCGCAGCGCAGCCGAGCCCGCCGCGCCGTCGGCCAGTGTCAGTTTGCGCAGCGCCAGGGCCAGGGCCACCCAGGCGCCGGTGACCGACGCGGTGCGCGTGCCGCCGTCGGCCTGCAGCACGTCGCAGTCGAGCCACACGGTGCGGGGCCCCAGGGCGTCGAGGTCGACGGCGGTGCGCAGGCTGCGCCCGATGAGCCGCTGGATCTCGGCCGTGCGGCCGCCGACCCGGCCGCGGCTGACCTCGCGTTGGGCGCGCGGGGAGGTGGCGCCGGGCAGCAGCGCGTATTCGGCCGTGACCCAGCCGCGGCTCGTGCCGTTCAGAAAGGCCGGCTGACGTTCTTCGAGCGAGGCCGTGCAGAGCACGCGGGTGTCGCCCCACTCGATGAGCGCGGAGCCGTCGGCGTTCTTGAGGAAGCCGGGCACGATGGTGACGGGGCGCAAGTCGCCCGGCTGACGGCCGTCGGGTCTCAAGGCGAACTCCTCTCCTGCAGCAGCCCGGGCGGGGCGCGCCATTGCGGAGGCCGCAGCCGCCCACCCGGGTCGGGCCTCGTATGGCATAACGGCAGGCGGGACGCAACGGTCCTCTGGCGGTGGGGCCCAGAATCCGTCACCTGCACCGGAATTCGCGGGCGGATCCGGGGTCGATCGCGGTGTCGGCCGTGCCGCTTGGGTGCCCGCCGGAGCGCGGCTACGACGGCGCCCCAATCGGCTTGCCTCCTTGCCTTCGACCCCGCCTCTACGCGCTCGGACCTCGGCGCGGCGACGAATTCTGGGGGCGGCGGGCATTTGACGCGCGCGCTCGGCCGCCCGTACTGTATGGGGCACTTTGCTGCCGGGGGCGCTTCGGGCCGCCGGCCGGAGGAACGCCGATGCGCATGCGAACCTGGCTGCCGCGCCCCGCGACCGTCCTCGGGTGCGTCCTGGCCCTGCTCGCGACCGACGCCCGGGCCTCGGTGGTCGTCGAACTCGACCTGCCGGGGCTCGTGCAAAACGCCGAACGCGTCGTCGTCGGACGCGTGGCCACGGCCGTGGCCGAGCAGACGGACGGGCGCATCATCACCCGCGCGCGGGTCGTCGTGAGCGAGACGCTCAAAGGGGCGACCGCCACCGAAATCGTCGTGGTTTCGCCGGGCGGTGAAGTGGGCGCGCTGGGCCAGTGGGTGCCCGGCGCACCGCGCCTCGCCGCCGGCGACGAGGTGTTGCTGTTCCTGGAGCCGCGACCGCTCGTCGCCACGCGCAACGCGCCGCTGCCCACCGTCACGCGGGCGGCGCCCGAATTCCAGGTGGTGGGCCTGGCCCAGGGGCTCTACCGGGTAACACTCGACCCGACTATGCGCGCGAAGGTCGCCGCCCCCGAACTCGCCGGGCTCTCGCTCGTGCGACCGCGCCCCGACGGCTCGCTGCCCTCCCCGGCGCCCGCGCCGCGCGTGGCTCCGGTGCCGCTCGACACCCTGCGCGCGCGCATCCGCGCCGCGCTCGGGTCGGAGGCGGCGCGATGAGCAGCGTCGGGCAGCAGCCGGGGGCCGGCCTGAGCGCGCGCCTCGCGGGGCTCGTGGCCTGTTTGTTGGTCGCCGCCACCCCGCGGACGGCTGCGGCCTACGCGCAGGCCGCGACGAGCGGCGGCAAACCGCTCTTCTGGCAGTCCCCGTGCGTGAGCTACGGCATCTCGACGGCGGTCACGCGGCTGCCGAACGTCGATGCGGCCTTCTCTGCCGTGGGGCGCTCGTTTGCGACGTGGTCCGACGTCGAGGGTTCGAGCCTGCGCATCGCGTACGGCGGCACGACGCCGTCGACCTGCGCCGGCCAGGTTCCACCCGACCTCGACAACGTCGTCGTCTGGCGCGAAACGAACTGGACCGCCAACCACCTCGTGTTGGCGCTCACGACGGTGCTCTACGACAGCAACACCGGCCGCATCTACGATGCGGACATCGAGGTCAACCTGGTCGACCACGTGTTCGCCACCGACGGCAACCCCCACGCCGCCGACTTGGAAGCCACCATCACCCACGAAGTCGGGCACGTCGTGGGCCTCGACCATTCGAGCGACCCCGAGGCCACCATGTACGAACGGGCGACCTCGGGCGAGCTCATCAAGCGCGATCTCGCCCCCGACGACCTCGCAGGGCTGCGCGCCGCCTATCCGGCCAGCGCGGAACCGGTCGCGTGCGCGCCCGCCGAGTTGCCCACGACCAACCCCTGCGGGCCCCCGACGGACGACGGCGACAACGGCTGCCGCGCCGGCGGGGCCGCGGGCGGCTCGGCCCTTGCGCTGCTGGGGCTCCTCGGGCTCTGCCTCGGGACGGCGGCGCGGGGTCGGCCCGGGGCCCGGGCCCGGCGCACGTTCGGCGCGGCGCTCGGGCTTTCGGCCCTCGCACTTGCGGGCGGCGCCTGGCAGGCCTACCGCACGGCGGCCACCGACGAGCCGTTGCGCTGGCCGCCCGAACCGGCGAGCCTCGGCTACAGTGTCGCCCGCGCCGGCACGGGCGACTTGCCCGACCAGACGATGCTCCAGGCCTTGCAGGCGTCCTTCGCCACCTGGGACGCGGTCGACTGCCTGCCGAAGTCGTTCGAATTCGCCGGCCGCAGCGACGACCCGCGCCTCAACTACGTCAGCGGCGGGCCCAACGAAAACGTCATCTACTGGATCGATCGCCAGGCCGGCTGGCCCTACGCCGCGGGCGCCATCGCCATGACGACGCTCTCGTACAACCGCTACACGGGCGAGATCCTCGACGCCGACATGGAGTTGAACGACTGGAACTTCGTCTTCACGGCGAGTGACGACCCGGCCGAGACCATGGTCGACCTGCGGAACACGGTCACGCACGAGATCGGCCACATTCTGGGCCTCGACCACTCCGACGTGCCGGGGGCCACCATGGCCGCCCGTTCGGCGCTCGGCGACCTGACGCTGCGCGACCTCGCGGCCGACGATATCGAAGGCGTGTGCGCCATCTACGCGCTACCGGCCCCGGGTAGCGATGCCGGAGGGCCCGACGCGGGCGACGCGGGCAGCAGCGACCTGGCAGGGGCCCACGACACACTTGCGACCGGTGACGGCGCCGCCCAGGGTCCCGCGGACGGTCCCGGCGCCGGCGCCGGCTCGGGCTGCGCCGCCGCCGCCGGCGTGACCCCGGCGACCAGCCTCGCTTTCGTGCTGGGCGGCCTCGGACTGGCGCTGCGCCGCCGCCGCCGGTCCCTGGAGCCGGCGGCCCCGTGACCCGGGCCGGGTAGGACCGCGGGTGCCTCGGGGCGTCCCGGCTACCGGTGAGCGTGCAGCCAGCGCCCGATGTCGTCGAGCACCGTGTGACGTTCCACCTCGTTCAGAATCTCGTGGTAGAACCCCTCGTAGAGTTGCCACTGGCGGTCGGTCGTGCCGAGGCTCTGGTAGAACGCGCGGCTGGCGGCGGGGTCGACGAGCCGGTCGGCGCCGGCCTGCAACACCAGAGTGGGCAGCCGGATCTGGCCGGCCTGCGCCTGCACGTTGCGCTGCGTGCGCAGACTCTCGGTGTACCAGCGCGCCGTGGCCGTGCTGCTGACGAGCGGGTCTTGGGCGTAGGCCTCCCCGACCGCGGGGTCGTGGCTCAAATGGTCGGGCGCGATGCCGGACGGCAGCGAGAGCGTGGGCCACACGAGCGACATGAACTTGCCGAGGGCCGCCTTCGCGGGGTTGACCTTGACGGCGAAGCGGATGGCCGGCGAGGTCAGCACGAGCCCGTCGATGCCTTCGGGGTTCTGCAACGCGTAGGCCGCCACGATGAGTCCGCCCTGGCTGTGACCGAGCAGGAAGAGCGGCTGCGGCCCGCCCCACTCGATGGCCCGCGCCACGGCCGCGTCGAGATCGTCGAGGTAGTCGCGATAGCGCTCGACGTAGGCGCGCCGGCCGTCGGACTGGCCGTGGCCGCGGCAGTCGAAGCGCAGCGTGTCGAAGCCTTGGCCGTTCAGATACGCCACCACCGCGTCGTAGCGGCCGCAGTGCTCGGCGAAGCCGTGCACGACGACCACCGTGCCCACCGGCTCGGCGGCCGGGTCGAAGCGATAGTGCAGTTTGAGCCCACCCTTGCCCGCGAAATGGCCTGTGCTGGCCGTGGTCTGCCTGGTCATGCGCGCCCCCTGGAGTTTTCGGGCCGTCGTCGACCCGGCACCATGCTACGAGGGCGCCCCGCGGATGTCACGTCCCGGGCGCCGCCCGCCGGCCGCGGGGCGGTTGCGACGCTCCGGTGGTTGTGGTAGGGGGCTGCGCATGCTGTGTGCGCTGCGCATTCGAGACCTGGCGCTCATCGATGAACTCGAAATCGAGTTCGCGCCCGGCCTCAACGTGCTCACGGGCGAGACGGGGGCCGGCAAGTCGATCGTCGTCGGGGCGCTCGACCTCGTCCTCGGCGGCCGGTCGTCGGTCGAGCGCATTCGCCGCGGGGCCGAGCAGTCGGTGGTCGAAGCGCTCTACGCCGTCGAGGGGCGCGCCGACGTGGCGGCGCTCTGCGCCGAGGCCGGGCTGCCGGCCGACCCGGCCGAACTGCTGGTGCGGCGCGTACTCACGACGGCCGGCCGGTCGCGGGCCTACGTCAACGGCGCCCTCGCCAATCTGGCCACGCTCACGGCGCTCACGCACCCACTCGTCGATCTGTCCGGCCAGCACGAGCAGGTCAGTTTGCTGCAAACCGCGACGCACCTGCGGCTGCTCGACGGTTTTGCCGGGCTCGGCGATGAGGTGCAACGCTTCGGCAGCGACCATGATGCGCTCGAAGCCGCCCGCCGCGAGTGCGAGGCCCTGCGCACGCGCGAACGCGAACGCGCGGCCCGCGAAGAATTCCTGCGCTTCCAGATCGACGAAATCGAGCGGGCGGGGCTCCGCGGGGGCGAAGACGCAGAACTCGAACGCGAGCGCGCGGTGCTCGTGCACGCCGAGCGGCTGCGCGCGCACGTGCAGGATGCGCTCGGCTATCTCGGCGAGGGGCGTGAGGCCGCGAGCGGTCAGGTCATCCGCGCGCAGAAAGAAATCGCCCGCGCCGGCGTGCACGACGCCTCGCTCGCCCCGCTCGCGGCGCGGCTCGACGGGCTCGCCATCGAGCTCGACGATCTGGCGGCCGAACTGCACGCCTACCTCGGGCGCGTCGATGTCGATCCGCGCCGGCTCGAAGAAATCGAAAACCGGCGCGCGCAAATCCGGGCGCTCGCGCGCAAGTACGGCGCCACCGTCGAGCAAATCGTGGCGCAGCGCGACCAGTTGCAGGCCGAACTGGCCAGTTTGCAGACCGCCGACGAACGCGTCGAGGCGCTCTCGGCCGCCATCGCCGAACGCGGTCAGGCGCTGCTCGTCCGGGCCCGCGAACTCTCGCTCGCGCGCAACCGCGCCGCGCGGCGCCTCGAAACCGCCGTCCAGGACGTCCTGCAGTCGCTCGCCATGGCGGGCTGCCGCTTCCGCGTCGTCGTCGAGCAGCCCGACGGGCTCGCCGACCGGCCCGCGCGCCACGGCCTCGACCGCGTCGAGTTCCGGGTGGCCACGAACGTCGGCGAAGACGAACACCCGCTCGCCCGGGTGGCGTCGGGCGGCGAACTGTCGCGCATCCTGCTCGCCGTCAAACACGCGCTGCGCGCCGCCGACCGCATTTCCACCTACGTGTTCGACGAGGTCGACGCCGGCATCGGCGGCCAGGTCGCGAGCGTCGTCGGGCGCCGGCTCGCCGAGACGAGCCGCCGCCACCAGATCCTGTGCATCACCCACCTGCCCCAGATCGCCTGCTACGGCGATGCGCACTTCGTCGTGGCCAAAGGCGAAAACGCAGGCCGAACGGTCACCACGGTGCGGCGGCTCAACGACGCCGAACGGGTCGAGGAGCTGGCGCGCATGCTCGGCGGGGCCGTCGTGACCGACCGCACGCGGGCCGCGGCCGCCGAACTGCTGCGGGCCGGCCGCGAGGCCGCCACGGCCACGCCGTAGCGCGGGCACTCCCGTCAGGACGGATTTCGCAGGCAGAAGAATGCAGGAGCGGGCGGAGCGGCGCGGCCCGGCCGGCCTGCGGCCGGGCCCACGCCACGCCGGGACTACTCGCCGCGCCGCCCGAAGCGGCCCAGCAGCCGCCCGGCCGAGCGCGCGAGCC
>CAYRCM010000117.1:0-12106 GCA_964422715.1 uncultured Myxococcales bacterium
AATGCGATATCGGATTGCCCATCCTCATAGACCAGTTCGATTGAAAACATCTCACTGTCATCGATAAAAAACGGCTCATCCGGAAGGCCGTAACGTCCGGTTGCAGGCGGACATTCGGCAGACAGAATCAAAAATGCTTCGCATGCTTTCTTACCGATCGCAATGGCAATCGAATCGTCACGGCTGACCGGGAAGAAATATTTTCGCATGACCTGATGTCCCATGAAATCAACCTGCTGTTGGTTGACTGAAGCATCATCGGCCGAATGGATAAGATTGGCACCTTCTGTCTTCAACTTAAAGGGGATGCCGCCGGCAGTCAGATGTTCTGCGAAAAAAAAAATTGAAATTGTCCGTGATAACGCCGTACTTGTCCAAAACGCGGGCAGCCGAAGCCTCGCTGCTGTCATTGAATGCGGATTCAAGATTAAGGAGGCTGAATTGATCCTGGAGACCGCCTTCATCCCGGTCCCGGCGGCAGTCAGACGGCAGCGGCGACTGCGGCAGCGACGACCTCGGCAGCAGCCGGGGATTCACCGGCGCCAAGCACCGCCCCCGCGGCGCCGGGCAGGGCCGCTTCGGCGTCCGCGGCCTCCGCGGACGCCGTGCCATCGGGCGCCACAAGCGCCGGCAGTGACAGGGGCGTGCGATCGCCCGGCGCCTCGGCGTCATCGGCCGGTGCGGCCTCGCCCGGGACTTCGGCCGCGGGCTGCGACTGGACGGCGACCGGGACGCCGCCATGGGTTTCCCGCTGCGGGCCCGCGCCGGTGGTGGGAGGCAGCGTGAGTTGCGGCGCCGCCGGCCCGGCCTGGGGCATGGGGAACAGGGCGCCGCGGCGCGTGCGGCCGTATTCGGGCAGCAAGCAGGCCGCGTCGGCCGTCGGGGGCGGCTCCGCGGCGCCGCCGGGCCCGACGGGAGCGGGGCGCGGCGCTTCGGCAGGCGCTCCGGCAGGCGCCCCGAGGCCCGGTGCGCGCGGGCCGGCCCACGGGAGCGCGTCGAGCATGCTGCTCGTGGGCGGCTCGTCGTCGTTGGGGTGGCCCCGCTCTTCGAGGTCGGGGGTGGTCAGGTCGCCGTCGGTGCTCGCGGCCAGCAGGGCCACGAGCGCATCTTCGCCGAACAGCGCGCTGCCCTTGCCGTTGTCGAGCGCCAGGCGCCGCAGTTCGTCGGCCACGTCGGCGACGCGCTGCGGGCGGTCTTCGGGGCCCTTGGCGAGCAAGTGTTCGACGAGCCGGCAAAGGGCGGGCGGCACGAGGTCGGGGTCGGGGAGCACGAGGCCAAGCGGTGGCGGCGCCTGGTGAACGTGCAGTTGCATGAGACGGGCCGGCGTGGGGGCGTCGAACGGCAGCCGGCCGGCGAGCATGCGGTAGAGCACGACCCCGAGCGAGTAGAGGTCGCTGCGGGCGTCGATGGCGCAACCGAGGGCCTGCTCGGGCGACATGTAGTGCGGCGTGCCGACGGCGCGGCCGTCGAGCGTGAGCCGCGCGTCGCCCGGCGGCGCGTCGAGCGACTTCGCGATGCCGAAATCGAGCACCTTGACGAAGTCGAGCCGGCCCGCGACCTCGGCAAGGAAGATGTTGGCCGGTTTCAGGTCTCGGTGTACGAGCCCCGCCTGATGGGCTTCCTGGAGCGACTGACACACCTGCCAGCCGATGCGCACGGTGCGCCACGGATCGACCCACGTGTCGGCCCGCAGCACGGCGGCGAGCGGCTGGCCGGAGAGGTATTCCATGGCGATGAAGGCGTGGCCCTCGGGCGACACGCCGAAGTCGAATAGCCGAATGGTGTTGGGGTGCTGCAAACGCGACGAGACGCGCGCCTCGCGAAAGAAGCGCAACATGGCCGTGCGGTCTTCGACGAGCTCGCGGCGCATGACCTTGAGCGCCACCGTCTGGCCCATGGCGATGTGCGTGGCCTGGTAGACGAAGCCCGTGCCGCCCTTGCCGACGAGCCGATCGACGCGGAAACGGTCGGCGACGACCCGCCCGACGAGGTTGACCCCCACCACCTGGGCCCGCAGCGCCTGCTCATCGACGAGCGGGTAGCCGTCGCGGGGACAGTAGGTCTCGGGACCGGAGTAGCCGCATTCGAGACAGATGCGCATCGACTCCCCATCCTCTTGGGGCGAGGCCCAGAATACGCGGGGCTCCGGCGACCGTCAACGCGTCCGGCGGCCCAAGGCTGCGTTGCGAAATCCTTGGGTTCGGCGGCCAGGGACGAACGCACGGTGCAGCCGAGCAAAGCGGCAAGAGGCCCCCGCTCCAGCGTTTCCCAGCCCGAGCCCAAGCCGCGCAAGGCTTCCGGGAAGGCCGACGAGAGGTGACAGCGCCGCCGGACGGGCATACCCTTCTTTGCGCGGCTTGCGGGGGTGGCGGCGCGCCGAGCGTTCGACCGTGCCGTCGTCCGGCCGCCCCAACCGAGCGGAGTGCCCCATGAACCCCATCTTCCTGCGCCAGCGCCCCCGGCGCCCGGGCCGCGCGGCGGGGCTCTTCGCCGCCGTGCTGTTCGGCGCGCTCGCGGGTTGCTCCCACGCGGGCCACCCGCGGCCCGAAAGTGCGCAGGCCGGCGCCGGCCCGCGGCTCCTCACCATCCTGCACACGAACGACCATCACGGGCACGCCTGGCCGCACACCTCTGGCAACTGCTCCGACGTGGGCGGGCTCGCGGCGCAGGCCACGGTCGTGCAACGGCTGCGCGCCGCCGCGGCCGAGTCGGGCGCGGCCGTGCTGCTGCTGTCGGCGGGTGACGTCAACACGGGCACGGCCCCGTCCGATGCGCTCGAAGCCGCTCCCGACCTCTGGGCCATGGGCCGCATCGGCTACGACGCCATGGTCTGCGGCAACCATGAATTCGACGGTCCGGCGGCGCGCTACGAGGCCCAGCTCAAGGCGGCCCCCTTCCCCGTGCTGTGCGCCAACGTGCGCCGCGGCGACGGCTCCGTCGCGGGGGTGAGCCACGTCTCGTTCACCCGCAACGGCCTGCGCGTGGCCGTGGTCGGCGTCGTCACGGGCAGCACGACCACGACGAGCAACCCGGCGCTCTGGCGGGGCCCCTACACCCTCGCCGACCCCATCGAGACGGCCGCCCGGCTCGGCGAGTCGCTGCGGGCCGAACACGACGTGCTCGTGGCGCTCGTGCACCTCGGCCTCAACGCCGACGAAGCCGCCGAACAGGCGAGCCCCGGAGCGCGCACGCTCGCGCGGCGCACGACGGCCTTCGACGTCATCGTCGACGGCCACACGCACACCGAGACCCGGCAGCCCGTGCGCGAGGGCCGCTCCATCATCGTGCAGGCCGGCGACCGTGGGCGCTTCGTCGGCAACGTCGCGTTGGCGGTCGAGCCCGGCGGCGTGCGGCTCACCCACCAGGCGCTCGTGCCGGTCAACGCCCCGGCGGCGGGCGAGACGGCCTGCCCCACCGAACGCGTGCCGCCCGACCCCGAGATCGCGAGGGCCCTCGACGCCGAGCGGCAACGGGTCTCGGCCGACTTGCAGCAGACGGTGGCCACCATCGAGACGCCCCTCACCGGCGGCGGCAACGCCGGGCGCGGCTTCGAGACCAACCTCGGCGACCTCGTGGCCGATGCGCTGCGGGCCGAAGCCGAGGCCGACGTCGCTCTGATGAATTCCGGCGGCATCCGGGGCAGTCTGCCCGCCGGTCCCCTCACCCTGGAGGCGCTCTGGGCGGTGCTGCCGTTTCGCAACCCGCTCGTTCGGGTGCAGGTGTCGGGCGCGCTCCTGAGGCGTGTGCTCGACCACGCGGCGGCGTTGCCGATTGGCGCCGGAGGCTTCTTGCAGGTGTCGGGGCTGCGCTTCGCCATCGCGGGGGGCCGGGCGGTCGACATCCGGGTGGGCGATGCGGCGCTCTGCGACGACGCGCAGTATCGGCTGGCCACGAGCTCGTTTCTGATCGAGGGCGGCGACGGCTACGCCATGTTGCGGGAGGCCGGCGACGCGGTCGACCTCGGCATGACATGCACCGAGGCCGTGCGGCGCTTCCTCGGGCGGCTTGCGACCGTGCGCTACGCGACCGACGGACGCATCGAACGACGCGAGTGAGACCCCGAGTGCGCGTCGGCAGCCCGCCGGGGCTGGCCGCCGGCCGCGCCGCCGGCTACAATCGGCGCCGACCGGCCGGATGAGGAGAGGGCCATGGAGCTCCGACACATCGTCTACAGCGTTCTGCTCGGGCTCGGGCTGGCGCTCGGTTGTCAGAGCTTCGGCGATGACAGCCCCTCGGCACTCGACGACGGCTTCGTGGCCCCGGGCTCGGCGCTGCTCGACGGCGCCGACGCCGACTCGGCCGACGGCGACCCGGGCGTATTGCAGCCGCCCGACGGCGAGCCGCCGGCCGACGCCGCGACGGGCACGCGCGACGCCATCGGTGGCGGCGAGCCCAAGCCGCTCGGCGACGCCCTCGCGCTCGGCGACGTGCTCCCGCTCTGAGGCGCGGGGGCGCGCTGCGCCGCGCTGCTCCGGTCAAACCCCAACTTCGAGGAATGCCTGCACGATGGCCTTGGCAAGCCCGCTGTCGCGGCCGGCCTCGGTCTTGGCCTGCGCGAGGCGCGCCCCGTGCTGCGGCAACCGCGCCTCGTAGGCCCGCAGAAAGCCGAGGGCATCGGCTCGCGGCACCTCGGGGTGCGCCTGTAGGCCGAAGAGCGGCCGCGACGTGTGCCGCATGCCGTGCACGGCACAGTCGGCCGAGCGCGCCGTCGTGACGAAGCCCGGCGGTGGGCTCGGCACCTCGTCGAAATGCACGTTGAAGGCGAACACCTCGGGCCCGTGCGGCCCGAGCAGCGGGTCGGCCGGGTCGACGACCGTGAGCGGCGGCCAGCCGAACTCGGGCACGGCCGCGCGCCGGATGGATGCCGCCCCGTGCAGCGCATAGGCCAACAGTTGGTGGCCCCAGCAACTGCCGAGCACGGCCTTGCCCGCGGCGACGACGGCCGCGAGCCACTGCGCCTCGGCCTCGGCCCACGGCGCGCGCACGCAGATGGAGGCCTCGCTGCCCGACACGATGACGTGCGTGAACGGCCCGTCGGGCGGCGGCAGCGGCGCAGCGACGGCAGGGACGGACGACCAGGCGACGCCGGGCGGCAGCGCCGCCTGCCAGTGGGCAACCGGCCGATACAACTCGTGGTCCAGAGCGTTGTCGACGATGAGCACGTGCGGCATGCGGCGCCTCCGGCGGGCCGGGCCAGGGCGTCCCCGGCCGGCGGCCCCCGACTGTGGCACGCGGCCGCGCCCGCGTAAAGCGATGCAGCCTGCCCCGCACCGCCCCATGTTGACAGCCCCGCCGCGAAGTCCTTTCATGGCCCGAAATGCGCGCCATGGCCGCCATGCGCCCGCGCGCGGAAGGGATCGCGCCGATGAAAGACCTTCGCGAACGCGTCGAGGCCGCCCTGGCCGAAGTGCGCCCCGTCCTGCAAGCCGACGGCGGCGACGTCCACCTCGTGCGCATCGAGGGCGACACGGCCTTCGTGGCGTTCGCCGGCGCGTGCGGCACCTGTCCGTCGGCCACGGCCACGCTCCAGGAAGTCGTTGGGCGCGCCGTCCAGGCCCAATGCCCCGAGATCCGCGCCGTCCGGCTCGCGGCCGGCCACGCGCCCGCTCCCGAGCCCCACGCGCACGCGCACGCGAGGTCCCTGCCGAGCCCGCGGCCCATCGACGGGGTCGGCGCCGTCGTGGCGGTCGCGAGCGGGAAAGGGGGGGTCGGTAAGACCATGGTGGCCGTCAACCTGGCGCTGGCGCTTGCCGCCCGCGGCAAGAAGGTGGGGCTGCTCGACGCCGATATCTACGGCCCCAATGTCGCCACGATGCTCGGCGCGGCCTCGGCCCCCGACCTCGTCGGCGACCGCATGCTGCCGGCGTACGCGCATGGGCTCGCGGTCATGTCCATCGCCTACCTCGTCGATCCCGAGGCGGCCGTCATCTGGCGCGGCCCGCTCGTCACGCGTGCCATCCAGCAGTTTCTGCGCGACGTCGAATGGGGCGAGCTCGACGTGCTCGTCATCGACCTGCCGCCCGGCACCGGCGACGTGCAGATCACCGTCGCCCAGGAAGTCCAGATCGACGGCGCCATCATCGTCACCACCCCGTCCGAGTTGGCGCTCGCCGACGTCCGACGCGGGCTGCGCATGTTCGAGAAGGTGCGCGTGCCCGTCATCGGGGTCGTCGAGAACATGGCCTACTTCCTCTGCCCGCACTGCAATGGGCGCACCGATGTTTTCAGCCACGGCGGGGGCCGGGCCATGGCCGAGAAGGCGCAGCTGCCGCTGCTCGCCGAAATCCCGCTCGACCCGGCGCTGCGGGCGGCCGGCGACGACGGTCGTCCCCTCGTTGTCAACCGCTCGGAATCGCTAAGTTGTCGACCGTTCCTTGACCTGGCCGGACAGGTAGTGGACTATCTGGCTTCCACGCCGACGCAGCCCCGGGCTTCGGCGTAGCGGATGCCGCTTTGGTCCGCGGAGGCCCGCGCGACCGCGCCACCCGTTCCATGACGCCCGGGCCGCGCACCCGACTCGGGGGAGGTTTTCACCATGAACGGCACGATGGGGTTCCCTTCTGGTATGGACGTGGCCTTCGCGCTCATCGTCGCGGCCATTCTCGCGGCCAAGTTCCTGCGCGACCGCGTCCCGGGCAAGATGGCGCTGACGCTCATCGTGGGCGGCTGGGGCGCCTCGGTGGTCGGCAAGTTCCTGGGCTTCCTCATCGGGCTCGGCTCGCTGAAGGGCGCCCTCATCATCATGGCGCTCTTCGACGTCGTGGCGGGAGCCGCGCTCGTCGCGGGCCTGTTCATGGAGCTGCTCGGCGGGCTGCCGGGCGGCGTGAAGCTGCCGCTCGGCGAGGGCAAGGCGGCCCCGCGCCCGGTCAAGACCCCCACGCCCCAGCCGCAGCCCGCGGCGCAGGCGCAGCCCGTGGCCCAGGCGCAGCCGGCCTATCCGCAACAGGCCTACCCGCAGCAGGCCGCCCAGCCGCAGCAGGCCTATCCGCAGCAGGCCTACCAGCAGCCGGCCCAGGCGGCCTACCCGCAGCAGGCCTACCCGCAGCAGGCCTACCCGCAGCAGGCCTACCCGCAGCAGCCGCAGCAGGCGCAGCCGGCCCAGCAGCCGGCCGCGCAGCCCATCTATCCGCAGCAGGGCGGCTACTACCCGCAGCAGCCGGGCCAGCCGCAGCCGGGCTACCCGCAACAGCCGGGCCAGCCGCAGCAGCGCCGCTAGACCTCGGGGCCAGGTCCCGGCCCGGCCCCTACCCCACCGCCATGCGCCCCACCGCGGCCCGCGCAGGGGCCGGCCGCACCCAGGGTGGCCACGATGCGCCTGTCGCCGCTGCTACGAGCCCTGCTCCTCGGCCTCGCCGCCGTGCTGGCCCCGGCTGCGACGGGTGCCTTCTCAGCCGCGGCCGCCGCGCCGGCCCCTGAGCCCGACGTGGCCCCGGCTGCGCCCATGCTCAGCCTCGAAACCTGCCTCGGCCTGGCCGAACGCGAGAGCCCGCTCATCCGCGCGGCCCATGAGAACATCCGCGTGTTCGAAGCCAAGGCCTCCGAGGCCTTCTGGGGCTGGTTTCCCGACGTGAAGTTCGAGGCCACGGTCGGCCCGAGTCCGGCGCACCGCGGCAACGCGCTCGACGGGCGCACCGACTTCAAAGACTGGGGGGTACTGGTCGATCTGCGCGTCGAGGCCGTCATGCCGGTCTACACGTTCGGCAAGATCCGCGCCCTCCAGCGCGCGGCCGACCGCGGCGTCGACGTGGCGCGCGCGCAACTGCGCATCGCCGAGGGCGAAGTGGCGGTGCGGGTGCGGCGGGCGTTTCACGGCTACGAGTTTGCCGAGGGGGTGCGCACGATCCTGCGCCGCGCCGACCAGACGCTCACTTCCGTGCGGCGCGACCTCGAACGGCTGCGCGACGACGACGACGACGACTTCGACCAGATCGACCTGCTGCGGGTACGCGTGCACACGGCCGATCTGGCCCGTGCCATCGAAGACAACGAGCGGCTGCGGCTCGAAGCCCTGAGTTCGCTCGGGCAACTGCTGCCGGCCGGTTCTGCCGGCGACCTCGCGGCCCGCCTGCCGCCGGCCGATCTCCGGCCCGTGGCTTTCGAGGCGCTCGACCTCGCCGAGTACTTGGCCCGCGCCACGCGCCAGAACCCGCTGCTGCAGCTCGCACAGAGCGGCGTCAAGGCGCGCGAGGCGCTGGCCGATCTCAAACTCGCCGAGTTGTTGCCCGACTTCTTCCTCGGTGGGCAGTACAACATCACGTATGGCAGCGCTTCCGACCCGCAGGCATCCCCGTTTGCGAACGACCCCTGGAACAGTTGGGGCGGCGGGGCGGCGCTCGGCGTGCGCTACAAGTTCGACCTGCCGCGGGGGCTCGCGCGGCGCCGCCAGGCGCTCGCCGAATGGCAAAAGACGCGCGCCGAACAGCAGGCCGCGGCCGACCTCGTGGCGCTCGAAATCGAGCAGGCCTATCGCCGCGTTGCCGACTTGAGCCAGCGCCGCGCGGCCAGCGACGATTCGCGACGCGCGGCGCGCGGCTGGTACTGGGCGCAGAAGAGCCTCTACGATTCGGGATTCTGCACGGTCAAAGACCTGCTCGATGCGCTCGCCCAGTCGTACCGCCGCGACGTCAACGCGCTGCGCGTCGTGTACGACCTCAACGTGGCCGTGGCCGAACTCGCCGCGGCCGTGGGCGCGCCCGGCGGCGCGGCCCCCGCCGCCAAACCCTGAGCCCCGAGGCCCCCAAGCGCGGCCCAGTTGTCCGCGCCCGCCCCGCTTCCGCTACAATGTCGCCTGTCCGCGCGGCGGACCCGAGGGAGCGAATCATGACCCCATCGCCTGAACGACCGCGGCCGGCCCCTGCGTTGCGCGCGGCGGCCCGTGCTCTCATCGCCCTGTTCCTCGCCGGTTGCGGCGCCGAAGCGCTCGGGCCGGGCGGCGCCCCGGCCGACGGCACGGGCCAGCCCGATGGCGCGGGCAGGGGCGACCTCGTGCGCGCCGACGCCGATGCGGGCGTCACGTTTCCCGATGTCGGACTCGGCGAGTTCGTGGCCGACGGCAAGTGGCCGGGCGACATGGACGGCGACGGCGGCAGCGGACTGCCGCCCGGCTACGTGCCCTGCGAGCAGAACATCGACTGTCCCTCCGGCTACTGCGTCTCCACCTGGCAGGAGCGGCTGTGCACCGAGCCCTGCATCGAAACCTGCCCCGACGGCTGGGACTGCCTGAACGTCTCGACGACGCCGGTCGACGTGGCCTACGTGTGTGTGCCGCGCTCGCCGGAGTTGTGCCACCCCTGCGCGACCACCGCCGACTGCCGGCCCGGCATCGGCGGCACGGGCGACCGCTGCCTCGTCTACGGCGCGGCAAACGGCCAGTTCTGCGGCTCACCGTGCGAGAGCGACGCCGACTGCCTCGCCGGTTTCGCCTGCCGCGACACGGCCCTCGCCGAGGGCGGCACGAGCCTGTTCTGCGTGCGGGCGGCGGGCGACTGCCCGTGCACGGCGCTGTCGCTCGGCAAGACCACGCCGTGCTACGCCGAGGGCACCTACGGGCGCTGCAACGGCAGCCGCACCTGCGGGCCGGGCGGGCTGCCGGCCTGCGACGCCGTCGTGCCGGGGCCGGAGCTCTGCAACGGCGTCGACGACGACTGCGACGGGGTCATCGACGACGACTGCGACGGCGACGGCATCCTCGAACCCACCGACAACTGCCCCGCCGCCTTCAACCCCGACCAGGCCGACCACGACGGCGACAACCTCGGCGACGCCTGCGACAACGACGACGACAACGACGGCGTGCCCGACCTCTACGACTGCGTGCCGAACGACGGCCAGGTCTATCCCGGCGCCACCGAAGACTGCGACGGGCTCGACAATGACTGCGACGGCTACATCGACGAGGGGCTCTGCGACGATCAGAACCCGTGCACCGACGACTACTGCGATCTCGCGGGGGTGTGCCAGCACGCGGCCAACACGGCGCCCTGCGACGACCAGTCGATCTGCACGCTGGCCGACCACTGCGAAGCGGGCGAGTGCCGCCCGGCCTACCTGCTCGACTGCAACGACCGCGACCCCTGCACGGCCGACAGTTGCCACGAAACGCTCGGCTGCCACTACGAACCCTTCACGGGGCCGTGCGACGACGACGACCCGTGCACCATCGGCGAGGTCTGCATCGAGGGAAACTGCCAGGGCGGCATCGCGAACCCGTGCTCCGACGAAGATCCGTGCACGCAAGACCGCTGCATGGCGCAGATCGGCTGCCAGCATCTGCCCGTGAACCCCTGCGACGACGGCGACCCCTGCACCGACGACTTCTGCCAGCCCGGCACGGGCTGTGCCACGGCGTTCAACAGCGCGCCCTGCGACGACCACAACGTGTGCACCACGTTCGATGTCTGCATGAGCGGGCTCTGCACGGGCTTCTCGCCGCAGAACTGCGACGACGGCAACCCCTGCACCGACGACACCTGCGACCCCATCCGCGGCTGCGACCACACGTTCAACACGGCGCCCTGCAACGACGGCGACTCGTGCAGCGAAGACGACCGCTGCCTGAACGGCGTCTGCTCGGCCGGCGAATCGAGCCCCTGCAACGACGGCAACGCCTGCACCCTCGACGGCTGTCTCGCCGACGGCGGCTGCACGCACGAGCCCTACAACCCGTGTGCCGACACGAACGAATGCACCGACGACGTCTGCGATCCGCTGCTCGGCTGCCGTTTCATCCCGAACAGCCTCGCCTGCGACGACCGCGACCCGTGTACGAGCAACGATCGCTGCCAGGATGGGTTGTGCGCCGGCGGTGACATCGGGCAACTCTGTGAAGACGGCGATCCCTGCACCACGAACACCTGCTCGCCGGGCATCGGCTGCCGCTGGACCTACAACAACGACCCCTGCGACGACGGCGACCCGTGCACGGTCGGCGACTATTGCTCGCTCGGCAACTGCCGCTCCGGCACGGGCATGAACCCCTGCGACGACAGCGACCCCTGCACGCGCGACCGCTGCATCCACAGCCAGGGCTGCGAACACACGCCGGTCAACGAGTGCAACGACTTCAACGCGTGCACCACCGACGTGTGCCAGGCGGGTGTCGGCTGCGTGTTCGTGCCGAACAGCGCGCCCTGCGACGACCACAACGTCTGCACCACGTACGACTACTGCCAGAACGGCCGCTGTGTGGGCACGCTCGAACTGCCGTGCGCCGACGCGAACCCGTGCACGGCCGACACGTGCCATCCGGTGTGGGGTTGTCGCCACGACATCACGACGGGTCCCTGCGACGACGGCGACTCGTGCACTTCCGGCGACTACTGCAGCGGCGGCTTCTGCATCTCCGGCAGCCCGTCGCCCTGCAACGACAACAACCCGTGCACCTACGACCGCTGCGAGTCCGGCGGCGGCTGCACCCACGAGCCCTACAACCCGTGCGACGACGGCAATCCGTGCACCCAGAACGTCTGCAACGGCACCTCCGGCTGCCAGTATCCGCCGGCGACGGGCAACTGCGACGACCTCGACCCGTGCACGAACGGCGACCAGTGCCAGAACGGGGTGTGCGCGGGCACGCCGACGGGCCAGTGCGACGACGGCAACCCCTGCACCACCGACGGCTGCACGGGCGGCGTCGGCTGCACGCACAACTACAATTCGAGCCCTTGCGACGACCACAACCCCTGCACGGTCGGCGACTACTGCTCCATGGGCGTATGCCGCGGCGGCTCCGGCCAGCCCAACTGCAACGACAGCAACCCCTGTACGCGCGACAGCTGCATGCCGGGCAGCGGCTGCTTCCACGACGGCGAGCCGCTCGCCGGGTCGCTGTGCAACGACGGCGACCCCTGCACGCTCGGCGACTACTGCCTCGACGGCAACTGCGAGGAAGGCCCGACGAGTGCCTGCGACTCCGAGTGCGCCATCGAATGCGGCGGCTCGTGGCTCGTGCTCGACATCGAGGCGTGCATTCCCATGGGCAGCCACGACGTGCTCTGCATCTGCATCTGCTTCCCGTTCTGAGACCCGCCTTGAGCGGGCGACCATCGCCGCTGCGGCACGCCATGCCCGCAGAGCGTCGTTCCGGCCAACCAACATTTCGTTTCAA
>CAYRCM010000117.1:12206-18290 GCA_964422715.1 uncultured Myxococcales bacterium
GGCACCGGATCGTCGTTCCGGCCAACCAACATTTCGTTTCAAGGCACCGGATCGTCGTTCCGGCCAACCAACATTTCGTTTCAAGGCACCGGATCGTTTCTCCAGCCGTTGGCGCAACGTTGCAGACCACCGGATCGTTTCTCCAGCCGCCGGCGCAGTTCCACTGGACCCGACTGGTTTGGCGGTTGGACGCTGTCGGTTGCTTCAGGGAGGGGCGGACAGAGGCTGGGCCCCCGGGGGCGGCCGGCGAAACGGCGCTACTCGCGCAGTTCGCTGAAGATGCCGAGGTCGACCGAGTAGCCGAGCCCGGTCGGGGCGAGCCAGCCGACCGGCGTCGCGAAGCCGAGCCCCACCTGCCAGTCGAGGTCGGCAGCCTGCCCGCTCACGCCGCAACTCGCGAGCGTGAACACGACGGCGCCGGTTTCGATGATGGTGGACAGGCAGAGCCCGTCGACGCATTCGGTGCGCGGGCCGCATACGGTGAGCGCCACGCGCTCGTAGCATTCGTCGGGGTCGGTGTTGCCGCAGGCCCAGGGCTCGGTCAGCGAGAAGCAGCCGAGCGCCCCGAGCGTGGGGCATTCATCTTCGCAGAGCGGCACGCAGACGCCGTCGGCGCAGGCCTGGCCCCGTCCGCACAGCGTGACGATGGGCTCGCGGCAGGGGTCGCCGTCGTTCGCTTCGCCGCACACCCAGGCCGTGTCTTCGTCGTCGCAGCCCGATTCGCCTTCGGCGCACTCGTCGACGCAGGCCCACTCGCACAGCCCGTTGACGCACTGGCGCCCGGGGCCGCAGGGCGTGAGCGGCCGCGTTTCGTAGCAGTCGTCGCCGTCGCCGGCTTCGACGCACACCCAGGGCTGCGTCGAGGACGAGCAGCCGACCCAACCGAGCGCCTCGCATTCGTCGCTGCACGTGGGGACGCAGGCGCCGTCGACGCAATCGTGGCCCCGGCCGCAGGCCGCGGGCACGGGTTCGAGGCAGGCGTCGCCGTCGCCGGCCTCGCCGCAGGCGTAGCTCGTTTCGGCGTCGACGCAGCCCGTGTCGCCGAGCGTGCACTCGTCGGCGCAGATGGGCTGACAAGCCCCGCTCTCGCAGGCTTCGGTGGGCCCGCAGGGTGTCGCCGGCACCTGGTCGAGGCACGCGTCGCCGTCGCCCGCTTCGCCGCACAGCCACGGGGTGGTGGCGCCGATGCAGCCCGTCTCGCCGGGCAGGCAGCGATCGGTGCAGCCGGCCACGCAGCGGCCGGCGTCGCACGATTCGCCGGCGGCGCACGGCGACACGGCGATGGTGTCGCGGCACTCGTCGCCGTCGCCCGCCTCGCCGCAGATGAAGGGCGTGCGTTCGTCGAGGCAGCCGATCTCGCCTGCCGCGCAGGCGTCGCTGCACGGCGCCACGCATTCGCCCGCAACGCAGCTGCGGCCGCCGGCGCAGGCCGCCTGGCCGATGCGGTCGAGGCACGGGTCGCCGTCGTTGGCGTAGCCGCACTCCCAGGGGGTCAGCGTGTCGAGGCAGTCGGTTTCGCCGGGTTGGCAATCGTGCAGGCAGTCGGCGTCGACGCACGTGCCGTTTTCGCAGATCTCGTCGACGGCGCAGCTCGGCTGCTCGATGAGGTCGAGGCAGGGGTCGCCGTCGTCGGCATAGCCGCACACCCACGGAATGGGCCCGATGTCGCGGCAGCCCGTGAGCCCCACGCCGTCGCAGGCGTTCGCGCAGGAAACGCAGGCGTCGCCGACGCCGTCGCCGTTCAGATCGGTTTGCGCCGGGTTCGGCACGAGCGGGCAGTTGTCGTCGCAGTCGACGGCCGCGCCGCCGGCACAGCGGTGGTCGCCCGGGATGCCGCTCTCGTCGCCGTCGTCGAGGATGCCGTCGTTGTCGTCGTCGGGGTCGACGCAGTTCGCGAGCGCGTCGCCGTCGGTGTTGGTGTAGCCCTCGTCGGTGGCGCCGTTGCAGTTGTTGTCGAGGCCGTCGCACAGTTCCTGGGCACCCGGGTAGACGCGGTCGTTGCAGGGCACGCAGTCGGCGGCGTCGAGGACCCCGTCTTTGTCGTCGTCGTCTTCGCAGGCGTCGCCGACGCCGTTGCGGTCGCAGTCGGCCTGGTCGCCGTTTGGCAACACCGGGCAGTTGTCGTCGTCGTCGGGCCAGCCGTCGCCGTCGTCGTCGGGGTCGACGCAGTCGGCGCTGCCGTCTTCGTCGAGGTCGGGATAGAGTTCGTCGGTGGCGCCGTCGCAGTCGTTGTCGAGCCCGTCGCAGTCTTCGGCGAGCGGCGTCGGCGCGTCGCACACCGTGAGCCCTTCCTGGCAGGTGGTGAGACCGCGACAGGCGCCGAATTCGTTTTGCAGCGTGCACGGCTCGCCGACGATGTCCTCGTCGAACAGCCCGTCGCAGTCGTCGTCTTCGCCGTTGCAGCGTTCGGGGCGCGCCGCGGGGCCGTCGCAGTCGGTGAGCGTGGCGCCGTCGCAGTGCCGCTCGCCGAGGCAGGCGCCGAACTGATTCGCGACGCGGCACGTGGTGGAACCGCCGTGCGTGGCCGCGTAGTCGCCGCAGGTGCAGACGTCGTTCGTGGGCACGCAGGCCGCGGCCGTCTCGCCGGCGTGGCCGCTGATGTCGCGACAGTCGTAGCCGGTGGGGCACGGCACGTCGATGGAGCACTCGGTGGCGCAGAACTGACCCGCCGTGCCGTCGCCGAGCGGCAAACACCAGGCCGGCGCGGCCGAACCGGCAATGAGACACTCGGCGTCGGCGTTGCACGGCATGCAGACCTGGACGTGCGCGTACAGGCAGATGGAAACCGGGTCCTGGTCGGGATTGGCGACCACCGCGCAGACCCATTCGTCGGGGCAGTCGCCCACGCAGTAGTCGCTACAGACGCGGCCGTCGGGGCCGAACACGCAGAAGCCGCTCAGGCATTCGGCGTTGCTCGTACACGGCGTGCCGAAGCCGCCGCCGCCGCCGCCGTCGGTTTCGCCCGGGCCCCCGTCGGCGTCGCCCTGCGGCGTGTCGCCCCCGCCCAGGTCGGGCTTGCCCGGCAAGTCGCCGAGATCGGGGCCGCCCTGGTCGAGCCCGCCCAAGTCGGCCGTATCCCCGGGCAACGCGTCGGGAACGACGGCGTCGACGCCGGGCGTGTCGCCCCCGCCCCCGCCGTCGATGTCTTCGTTCGGCCGGCTGCTGCCCCCGCCGCCGCACGCGAGCAGCCAAGCGGTGAGGAACACGGCGCCGAAGCGCGCAGTTGCGACGAACCTGCCCTGCGTTTTCATGCTGCCCCTCCGCGCCGTCCCCGGGGCCGCAGCGCGGGCGTGCTGCCCGTCGTCGGACCGTCCCGGGGCGTCGACACACGCGGCGATTGTCGTCGCGAAAGCCGCGTGGCGTCAAGCGCCGGGCGCGGGGGTTCTCGGCAGCGGGCGGCCAACCCGCTATAATGCCGCCGGCATGGCTGCCTCGCGCCGGCCCCGGCGCGACGCAGGCCGATGAGGCAAAGGGGACGCAACGCACATGCTGAAGGCCGCTCCTCTCTGGCGAATCGCGGGTATCGTGGTGGTGGCGTGTGGGGTTGGCGCCTGCGGCGGCGGCGGCGGCGGCGGCGGGACGCCCGGCACGGGCGACACGGGCGCGCCGGGGCGGCCCGACACCCAGGACGGACGCGACGCGGTCGCGCCCGAGCCCGACCAGGCCGTCGACGAAACCGGACCCGGCCCGTGCACGCCGCAATGCGCCGGGCGCGACTGCGGCGACGACGGTTGCGGCGGCCGCTGCGGCTCCTGCTTCGACGCGCAGGGCGGGGTCGCCCCCGAACTCTGCATCGAGGGCGTCTGCTGCCACCCGCAGTGCGTTGGCCGCAACTGCGGCGACGACGGCTGCGGCGGAACCTGCGGCTCGTGCTTCGACGCGCAGGGCGGGGTCGCCCCCGAGCTCTGCGTCGGTGGCGTCTGTCAGCCGCCGCCCTGCCAGCCCTACTGCGGCACGCGCAACTGCGGTGACGACGGTTGCGGCGGCAGCTGCGGCTCGTGCTTCAATGCGCAGGGGGCTCTCGCACCCGAACTCTGCCAGAACGGCACGTGTTGCGTGCCGAACTGCGCCGCGCGCTGCTGCGGCGATGACGGCTGCGGCGGCAGCTGCCCCGACTTGTGCTCCTTCGAGGGCCTCGTCTGCCGCACCGAAGCGTGCGGTTGCGGCACCATGGCCGTCTGCGGCGGCAACCCCGTCCCGCCGAACTGTCCGGGGGCGCTCGCGCCCGCCCCCACGACTTCGGCGGGCGTGGCCGCGTTCGTGCGCGACAACGCCTACCGGCTGCGTTGCACGTCCGGCGGCCGCACGGTCTGGGATTTCGACGGGCTCGCGCTCGCCTTCGAAGACATGCAACTGTTCATGTTCGGCGAGATCCACGGCACGAACGAACTCGGCACGATGAGCGCCGATCTCTTCGAAGACTTCGTGCGGCGGGGCCTCGTCAACGCCTTGACCATGGAAACGCTCGGCATGGACGCCGCCGACGCGCTCGCCCAGTACATCCGCACGGGCGGTGGGCCGCTCGTCAACATGTACAGCGTCGAGTACATGCCGTCGGTCATGTTCGTGCGCACGCTGTGCGAACGGGCGCGGGCGCTCTACCTCGACGGCTACCCGGTCGAATCGTTCCTCGTCGAGGCGCCCATGCGGCTCGCGTGGGTCAACGAACAGATCGAGGGCATCGCGGCGCGCCTGCCCGCCACGACGCGCGCGCTTGCGCTCGAAGGCTTGCCGGCCGCCAAGGAGATCTACCAGACCATCACGCTGACCTACATGCGCGACGCCCGCGAATACTACGACCACGTGCACGAGAACATCGACACCATCTGCGCCACGTTCGACGACGCCACCTGCGAGCGCTTCGAGCAACTCGCGAACGCCCTCTGGCTCGGCGCGTTCACCATGTCGGGCGCCATGGACCAGGCCACCGACAGCGAGGTCATGGCGTTCTTCGCCTATCGCGAGACGCTGCTCGACCACAACTACCGCCGGGGCATGCCCGACGACGCGCGGCGGGTCTACACGCACATGGGGGCGGCGCACTGCGCCAAGGGCTTCTCGGCGTTCGCGGGCTACGCCAACGTCGCGGCGCGGCTCAACACGGTGCACCCGCCCACCCAGGGTCGGGTGTACACCACGACACCGGCCTACGGCGACGGCTCGCGCATCCGCTACGGCGGGCAGATCTACAACCAGGCTGCCGAACCGCCCGAGGTGGCGAACGCGCTTGCCAACGCCGCGGGCGACCGCTACGCCGTGTCCACGAACCTGCCGGGGTCCGGCTGCGTCGAGAGCCCGCTCACCGACATCCTGTCCGACAGCTACGTCAACTACGCCGACTCCTACGATCAATACACGTACGTGCGCCAACTCACGCCCGAGCCGGCCTACTACAAGTCGGCCGACCTGCCCGTGGGCGCGCGCCGCCTCATCGAACGCTACGAAGCCATGGCCGTCGGCCGCAAGCGCCTCGCCCGCATCCTCGCCGCTCTGCCGCAGCCCTGACCCGCCGCAGCGGCAGCGTCGGCCGCATACCAAGTCGCCTTCCTTCGGATACCTATGTTGCCGGCGTCGCTCCCCCCTGCGGCGTACCCGGAGTACGCCTCGGGGGATCGCTCCTTGGCGCCTCGGTATCCTTTGGAACGCAACCTGGTATCACGCAGCGGTCGTCGCCAGTTCGCGCCAGATGGCGCGTTCGAGTGCGTTCGTCAGCCGGGCTATGCGCACGCGCTGCTCGACGATGGTGGCCAACATTTCGCGCAGCGGTTCGAGCCGTTCGCTCGTCGCGGCGTCGAGGGCCAACCGCCGCATCGACCAGTCCGGGAAGTGGCGACCGTCGGCCGCGTCCTCGGTGCTCAACACCAGCACGTCGGTGTGACGCGGGTCGGCCACGATGCGGGCGAACACGTCGTCGATGGCCGGGGCGGGGCCCTCGATGACCTGGAAGAACAGCCGCCCCGCCGTGACGAGGATGCCCGTGATGCCGAGCGTGCGGTTGCTGTCGGCCGCCTGCCTGACGAGCGTGTCGATGTCGGCGGGGCCCATGTCGCGGGTGAAGCGGCTGACGTATTTGATGCGTTTCAA
>CAYRCM010000118.1:0-18235 GCA_964422715.1 uncultured Myxococcales bacterium
TTTCGGCGCCGTCGCAGAAGTCGCCGTTGTCGCACAGCGTGTCGTTGGTCGTGTGGGTGACCTCGTTGTTGTCTTCGTCGCAGGCATCGTCGGTGCAGGCGACGCCGTCGTCGATGGCGGGCGCCGTGCCGGGCTGGCAGTCGGCGACGGGGTCGCAGGTTTCGGCGCCGTCGCAGAAGTCGCCGTTGTCGCACAGCGTGTCGTCGGGCGTGTGGGCGATCTGGTCGTTGTCTTCGTCGCAGGCATCGTCGGTGCAGGCGACGGCGTCATCGAGGAGCGGGGCCAAACCCACCTGGCAGCCGGCGAACGGGTCGCAGGTTTCGGCGCCGTCGCAGAACTGCCCGTTGTCGCAGAACGCGGCGTCGGGCGCGTGCACGATGGTGTCGAATTCGTCGTCGCAGCTGTCGACCGTGCAATCGACGTCGTCGTCGAGGAGCGGGGCTGCGCCCGGCTGGCAGTCGAGCGCGGGATCGCAGACCTCGATGCCGTCGCAGAACTGGCCGTTGTCACAGGCGACGTCGTTCGGGATGTGGCTGACCGCGTCGTCGTTTTCGTTGCAGATGTCGGTGGTGCAGACCACCCCGTCGTCGAGCAGCGGGGCGTCGCCGGGCAGACAGTCGTTCGTGGGGTCGCAGGTTTCGGCGCCGTCGCAGAAGTCGCCGTTGTCGCAGACCGTGGGGTCGGGCGTGTGGAGGATCTGCTGGCCGGCTTCGTCGCAGGTGTCGAGCGTGCAGGCCACGCCGTCGTCGAGCGGCAGCGCCGCGCCGGGAACACAACCCTCAACCGGGTCGCAGACTTCGGCGCCGTCGCAGTAGACCCCGTTGCTGCACAGCGCATCGTCGGCCACGTGGGCGACCTCGCCCGAGTCGCTGTCGCAGGTGTCGAGCGTGCAGGCGATGCCGTCGTCGACGGCCGGCGGGTCGCCCGGCTGGCAGTCGCTGAAGGGATCGCAGGTCTCTTGCCCGTCGCAGGCGTTGTCGTTGTCGCACAGCCCGTCGTCGGGCTGGTGCACGACGGTGTCGTTGTCTTCGTCGCAGGTGTCGACCGTGCAGGCGACCCCGTCGTCGATGACCGGCGGCGTGCCTTCAAGGCAGCGTTCTTCTTTCGGATCCCAGGATTCGAGGCCGTTGCAGAACAGCCCGTCGTCGCACTCGGGCGGTGGCTCGACGTCGCCGCCGCCGTCGGTGCCGCCGCTGTCGGGATTGAGCGGCGTGTCGGCCGCGCCGTCTTGGCCGGGGGTGTCCTGGCCGCTCGCGTCTTCGCCGCCGCCCACGTCGTTGCCGCCGCAGCGGGCGCCGAGCCCGACGGTCGCAGCGATGAGCAGGGCCAGGGAAATGCGCGCAATCGGTACCTTCATGGTGTGCCTCCACCGTTCGTTACGGGGTTCGCCCGGTTTTCTCGCGACCGGATGGCCGCTACGGTACCAATTCGCGGCGGCGGCGACAAGCGGGGACCCGCGCATCGGCAGCGCCGTCCGGTGAGGCGGCCGTTCAGCGGGCCTGCCAGAGGTCGGCGGTGAAGCAGAATTCGCGCAGTTTGAAGTCGGGCGTGACGACGCTGAAGGTGACGTCGGTGTCGGCACCGCCAAAGCGGCTGACGTCGATTTCTTGTTCGAACCAGCCCGCGCGATCGGTTTCGAGGCTGCGCTCGAAGACGACGCGGTCGCCGAGTCGGACGCTGAAGGTGACGGGCTTGCCGCCGCCGTCTTCGACCGCGCGCTGCGTGTAGCCGTAATGGATCACAAGCCGGCCCGCGAGCGGGACGCCCGCGTAGCGCAGTTCGAGGCGCTGGCCGCGGTCGAGCGGGTGCATCCAGATGACCTCGCGCACCGCGGACGCGATGTCGCGCACGGCCCGGCCCACGTACTGCCAATCGTGGACGCCGCCGCAATACCAGCGCTGGTTGCGGTAGTTCTGGCATTCCTCGCGGCGGTGCGGATAGATGCGCGTGACGCGGCCCTCGGAGAGCCGTTCGAGAAAATCGTAGCGCAACTCGCCGGGCGGGCTCGCGTAGAGCGAGACGTCCATGCGCGCGAATTCGTGGTGGGCGACCCGCGTGAAGCCCTGGGGCAGCGCCTCGCCCCGGCCCGCGAGCGAGGCGACGACCCAGACGCGCGGGTGCTTGCGCAGCACGTAGGGGTCGACGGTCTCGGCGGTCACGGTATCGAGGCCGCTGAACAGCGGCGCGCCTTCCTGGGCCCAGGCCGGCGCGAACGTGACGATGTCGCCCGGCTTGTAGCCCTGGCGCACCACCGCGGCGGCCTGCTGCCAGTCGGCGGCGTCGGGTACCCGCGAGACGAGGTAGAGATCCCAGCCGAAGTAGGCGAGCGCCGCGAGCGGCAGGCTGAGTCCGACGACGAGGCGTACTTTGGCGGCGGTGGTCATGGCTGCCGACCTCCCTCGCCGGCGGCGCGGCGCGGCGCCTCGGGGGGCGGCCGGCGATAGACGTTCAGCAGCGGCACCCCGTCCTGGGCCACCACGTGCGCCGGGACCTGCACCCCCATGTTGGCCTTCACATTGGCTTCGAGGTCGAGGAATTCCTTGTGCCAGTGGAAGAGGTGGAACTGTGCCCGCGCGAGGTCCCAGATGGGCTGGATGTCACGGCGCAGCAGGTTTTCGCGCCAGTACATGCGTACGGCTTCCATGGTCGTGTCGTGGAAGTCGACGCGCGCGTGCAACGGCGCGTTTTCGTTGAGGTACGGCAGCGCCGAGTAGGCCGTGTTGCCCCAGAACTCGCGCTGCATGCCGTGTTCGCCCATGGCGCCGAAGCCGCCAAACGCCGCGTTGTAGTAGGTACTGCCGTTCGTGTGGCCGTGAAGCGTGTCATAGCCCGCCGGCACGAGGAAGGCCGCGAGCGCCACGGCCCCGAGCGCGGCCTGCCAGCGCGGGCGCGCGAGGCGCTTGACGAGCGCGCCGAGGTCGCCGAGCGCGCGCAGCACGAACTCGAAGCCGAGGGCGGCAAACAGCATGAGGAAGGGCACCCCCGGCATCCAGTGTTTGGTGCCGCCGAAAATGGGCACCTTGGGGTGCGCGATGATGGCGAAGGGAATGAGGAAATTGAGGAATACGAACAACACCACGCCGGGGGCGGCGAGCGGCACCGCCGGGCCCGAGCGCGCGAGCAGCCCGGAAAACCACCGCGTGACCGTGTGCCAGAACGCGCTCGCGAGGCCGACCAAGGCCAGCAGCACGGTCGGCGCCGGGATGGTCATGGCCGACATGACGAACGGGAAGGCCACCGGGAAGGGCGGCTTCGTGTAGAGGGTGCCGAAGTAGTAGGCCCAGTAGTATTCGTGGTGCGCGTGGCGGCCGAAGTAGTACTTGAGGTGGCCGATGGGGTCGAACCAGAGCTTCGGCCAGAGCAGGTAGTACACGATGGGGGCCACGACGAGCATGGCGAGCAGCGCCAGCGGCACCGCCGGCAACTTGAGGCGCAGGCCGCCTTCGCGCCGTTCGAAGCCGAATTCCGCGCCGCGCCGGAGGAGGAAGAACAACCCGAACACGGGCAGGATGAAGTAGGCGTTGTGCTTGATGGACAACGCCAAACCCCAGGCGAGGCCCGTCAGCAGCGCCCATTTGAGGCCGCCGGTCTCGGCTCGCAGGAAGCAGTAGGCCGTGAGAAACCAGGCCGTCACGATCGGCATGTCGAAGCACGCGAGGTGTGAATGCCAGAACGCGTGCGGCACCCCCATGTAGAGGAGCGCCGCCACGACGCCCACGCGCCGGTTGAAGAAGCGCGCCCCGAAGCGGTAGATGAGGTACACGAGCCAGGCCGCGAACAGCAGCGCGGGCAGCCGCATCGCCGTCGATTCGCTGAGGCCGCCGAAGATGGTTTGCGGCGGTTTTCCGCGGTCGTAGAAGCCGCGCACCCAGGGCTCCTGGACCGGATCGCGCATCTCGCCGAAGAGCCGCCACGAGAGGCCGAAGAGCATCTTCGGCAACGCCGGGTGTTCGGGGTTGTACGCGAAGTGTTCGTCGATGGCCGCCTTGGTAAACGCCTTCTTCGGCTCCTTCACGAGGACGTCGTACCAGCGCGAATACTGTTCGCCGGCGAGGAAGTAGAAACTCTCGTCACGCGAAAATCCGATGTCGAGCGTCGTGGAAAGCGCCGTGAGGTACGTGGCGGCGAGCAGCAGGCCGATCGCGGCGTCGGTGCGCGCCATGCGCCCGAGGCGGCCGAGCAGGCCCGAGAGCCAGCGCGGCGTGGGGCGGGCCGGGGGCGCGGCGGGCGGCGGCGTGGGGGGGGCTGTCGATTCGGCTGCCGTCCCGGGCGGGCCGTCGGCAGCGTCGGCCGCGGGCGGGGGCGGCACGGGCGCGGGCTCTGCTGCCGACGCAGGCGGGGGCGGCACGGGCGTGGGCTCCGCTGCCGACGCGGGCGGGGGCGGCACGGGCGCGAGGCGCTCGGGGTCGCTCATCGCAGAGCCTCCAGCACCTCGCGGATGAGGTCTTCGAGCCGCAGGAAGTAGTCGCGCGCCGGACCCTCGAGGTTGGAGGCCAGCGCCGCCACGTCGCGGTAGCACAGCCCCAGGATGGCGGTGCGCGACCGGTCGAGCTCGCCCCCGGCGTCGAGAAACGAGAGCACGCAGCCGGCGGCCGCGCCGTCGAGCTCGGCCGCGTCGTCGTCGTCGTCGCCGAACGCCTCGGCGTCGGGAAACGGCAGCGCGAAGAATTCGTCCCAAAGGCCGCGAATGCGAGCGATGTCCTGTACCATGAAGGTCTCCCCGGCCGCGGCGGGGCGGCACGCCGAGGGGGCCGGCCGGCGGTGCCGGGCGGCGCTCCCTGCGGCGCACCCGGACGGGCCGCGGCGCGCGCCGCGCAGACTACGACACTGGGGCCGCACGTCAACTCCGGCCTGCGGGCGGAATCCGGCAGCCAGACCGGGCTTCGCGGGCCAGCCGGCGTGAAACGCGGCCGGACGCAGGGTGGGGTCAGCCGTCGAGCAGGCTCGTGACCTCTTCGCGGTCGACGTCCATGACGTAGGGGATGCCGCTCACCTGAGCGGCCTCGGGGGTGAGCGCCGCGAGGTCGGTGCGCGTCATGTGCGCGAGCGAGAACTTGCGGCAGCCGGCCATGAGCTGGCGCAGGCCCTGCGCGAGCCGTTCGTAGAAGGTGTAGAGGCCCACCGCACCCGTCGGCAGCTTCTCGAAGGCATCGTCGCCGAGCTGGTTGCGCAGCTCGGCCGAGGTGACGAAGATCTCGTCCTTCGTCGAGCCGAAACGTTCGACGTAGACCGGCAGCTGGTGGTCGGCCATGGCGCGGCCGATGGTCTTGCCCACCATGGCGGCGGCGATGGGCGCCCGGGCCATGCCGACCATACGCACGTAGGGCGCGCCGAGCGCCAGGCCCTTGAAGATCTGGTCTTCGAGCACGAAGCCGCCCGCCACGACGAGTGCCGGCAGCCGCCGCCCTTGCGCCACGAGCCGGCCCGCGAACGTGTGCAGCATGGAGTGCAACTCGACCGGCGGGATGCCCCACTCGTTCATCATGCGCCACGGGCTCATGCCGGTGCCGCCGCCCGCCCCGTCGACCGTCAGCATGTCGACGCCGTACTTCGAGGCGAAAACGAGGGCGCGCGCGAGGTCGGCCGGGCGATAGGCGCCCGTCTTCAGGAACACGTACTTGGCACCGGCGGCGCGCAGTTCGGCGACGCGCTTCGCGAACGACTCTTCGCTGACCATGCCGACGCGCGAGTGGCGTTCGAACTCCTTGAAGGCGCCGCGTTCGTAGGCGCGGATGACGTGCGGCTCGGTCGGGTCGGGCAGCACGATGTAGCCGCGCTGGTGGAGCAACTGGGCTTTTTTCAGGTCGCGGATTTTGACTTCGCCGCCGATGTTCTTGGCGCCCTGGCCCCACTTCAACTCGACGGCCTGAACGCCCAGCCGGTCGATGGCGTATTCCTGGACGCCGAGCCGCGTGTCTTCGAGGTTGGCCTGCACGATGATGGCGCCGTAACCGTCGCGCTGATGGTCGCGGTAGAGCTGCACGCGGCGCTTGAGGTCGACCGTGTCGACCGTGCGGCCGTTGACGATGCGCGCCTCGGGGTCCATGCCGACCACGTTTTCGCCGATGGTGAGCCCCGTGCCGGCGAGCGCCGAACCGATGGCGATGCCTTCCCAGTTGTTCTTCGCGATGTTGGTCGAGCCGATACCGGGGATGATCCAGGGATAGCGGAACTTGAGCCCGGCGTCGCCCCCGATGCGCACGGTCAGGTCGACCGCCGGGAAGATCGCGCGGTCGCTGTCGGCCTCGATGCCGTGGGCGCCCACACAGGTGCCCATGATGTTGAAGTGCGAGTAGTCGATGGGGTACTGCTTTTCGCCGGCCGTGGTGATGACCCCGAAGGGCTGCGGGTAGATCACCTCGTGACCGCGATAGGCAGACTTGCCGATCTCGCACATGCCGATGCACCCGTCGACGCACGTGACACACATGCCCGACGCGGGGACGACCGACCCCTCGGTGCGATTCTTGGTCAGCGTGGCGGCCGTGGCGTTGACTCTCGTGAGCGACATGTTGGGGGGCTCCTTTCCGAACTATCGCCTCTCGATCTCGCAGGCTGCGCAAGGATCGAGGAAGCACATCATGTCATCGAACTGTGGTTTATCGACGCAGGGCGGTGTGAGGTTGGCACAGCCGCCGCAAAGGACCTTTTCGGGCTCGGAGAAGGTGCAACGCAGGTTGCACACGGGGCACACGTACTGACAGCCGCCACACTGGCGACAGATCTCGGAATGCGCGTCGAACGGGGTGCCGAGCCGGCGGGTCTCGCCGCGACCCGAGAAGCCGAGCGCCCCCGACTGCATCTGTTCGGCGCACATGCGCACGCAGAGACCGCAGAGGATGCAGTCTTCGTGTTCCTGGCGGAAGCGCTGCTCGTGCACCCCCCACTTCGAGGCAAGACACTGGATGGTCTTCGACTGCGGGGCGGTCGCGAGCAGCAATTCGATAATCATGCGCCGCGCACGCAACACCCGGGCCGAGGCCGTGCGCACGCGCAGTCCTTCCTGGACGCGGAACGTGCAGGACGTGACGAGCCGCGAGCGCGGGGCCTCGCCCACTTCGACCACGCACAGGCGGCAGGCGCCGTAGGGGTGCAGGTCCTCGCGGTGGCAGAGCGTGGGGATCTCGATGCCGAGAAAGTGGGCCGCCTCGAGCACCGTCCAGTCGTCGGGCGCTTCGAGCGGGATGCCGTTGATGGTGACGTTGGCCATGAACCGTGCCTCCTACGCCCCGGCCGGGGCCGCGGCCGCGTTGAGGGCCTTGAGGAACGCCTCGCCGTCGCTCGTGGCCAGCTCACAGCGCAGGCAACGGCGCGCCTCGGCCTGGGCCACGTCGCCGGGCAGCGTGGTCGTGACTTCGCCGCGGTCGTGACTGCGCAGCACGGGGTCGCGCCGCGTTTCGATCGCGCGACCACCGAGGCGCGCCACCGTCTGGCCCTCGGCCGCGCCGACGAGCGGCAGGTAGCGTGACGGGCGCGTCGGCGCGAAGTGGCGCACGATCGTCTCGCCCCGCAGCTGCTGGTCGATGGAACCGGCCGCGATACGCCCCGCCGCGGCGGCCTGGACGACCGACGAGGGCCCCGTCACCCCATCGCCGCCCGCAAACACCCCCGGCCGGGCCGTGGCATACGTGTCGGGGTCGGCCTCGAACGAGCCCCAGGGCGAGCAGGTGAGCCCGGAGGCCGGGGCGAGTTCGGGGGCTTCGGTGGTCTCGCTGACGGCCACGACGAGGGTGTCGAGGGCCACGTCGAACGTGTCGCCCTCGCGCGGCACGGGGCGGCGCCGGCCCGACGGCTCGCGCGGGCCCGGCTGCATGCGCGTGAAGCGGCAGCCGACGACCCGGCCGTCGACGGAGAGCACTTCGAGCGGCGCGACGAGCTGCACGAGGCGCACGCCTTCCTCGAGCGCCTCGGCCACCTCTTCGGCGTAGGCCGGCATCTCGCCGCGCGTGCGCCGGTAGTAGAGCGTGACGTCGTGCGACTGGCCGCTGCGCAACACGCTGCGGGCCACGTCGACGGCGGCGTTGCCACCGCCGATGACGCCGACGCGCGGTCCGATGCGCGGGGCGTCGGCGGCATGCAGCGCGCCGAGCAGCGCGAGACCCGCGTGCACCCCCTGGGCGTCTTCGCCCGGGATGTTGAGGCGGAGCGAGCGGTGCGCACCGGTGGCCACGAAGACTGCGGCAAAGCCGCGCGCAAACAGCTCGTCGATCGAGAAGTCGCGGCCAAGCGCCTGGCCGGTCTTGAAGGTGATGCCGGCGCTCTCGATGTAGCGCAGGTCGGCCTGGAGCACTTCGCGCGGCAGCCGGTAGGTCGGGATGGCGAGCGCCAACATGCCGCCCAGATGGTTCTCGCGCTCGAACACGGTGACTTCGTGGCCGCGCTGCGCGAGGAAGAAGGCACACGTGAGCCCGGCCGGCCCCGAGCCGACGATGGCCACGCGCTTGCCCGTTTCGCGGGCCGGCCGCGGCGCCTCGGTGAGGAGGTTGTGCGCCAGGCCGTAGTCGGTGGCCACGCGCTTCAAGGCGCGGATGGACAGCGGGTCGCCCGCCTGGCCGGCGCGGCAGCGTGTCTCGCAGGGGTGGGGGCAGACGCGCGCGAGCGTGTTGCAGAGCGGGTTGTCTTTTTTGATGACGGCGAGCGCCTCGGCGAACTCGCCGCGCGCGACAAGGGCCGTGTAGAGCGGCACCTCCTGGCCGAGCGGACAGCGATGCTGGCAGGGCGCCGAGACAAGTTCTTTGCACACCCCCGCGTCGCAGCGCTTGCGCACGACGTGGTCGACGTATTCGTCGCGGAAGTGGCGCAGGCTCGCGAGCACCGGGTTGGCCGCGGTCTGGCCGAGCCCACACAGCGTCGTGTCGCGCACGACCTGGCCGAGTTCTTCGATGAGGCCGAGGGTGTCGAGGGTCGCGTGGCCCGTGGTGACGTCGTCGAGCAGTTCGGACAGCCGTTGGGTGCCCTTGCGGCAGGGGAAGCACTTGCCGCACGACTCGTCCTTGAGGAAGCGCGTGAAGTAGCGTGCGACGTCGACCATGCAGGTGCGGTCGTCCATGACGATCATGCCGCCGGAGCCCATGATGGAGCCGACCTGCGCGAGGCTTTCGTACCCGATGGGGAGGTCGAACAGCCGCGCCGGGATGCAGCCGCCCGACGGCCCGCCGGTTTGCACGGCCTTGAGCTGTGCGCCGCTTTCGGGGCCCCCGCCGATCTCGAAGACGACGTCGGCGAGCGGGGTGCCGAGCGGCACCTCGACGAGTCCCGTGTTGCGGATCTTGCCGACGAGCGAAAAGATCTTGGTGCCCGTGTTGCCGCTGACGCCCGTGGCCGCGTAGCCGTTGCCGCCGAGCGCGAACACGAGCGGCACGTTGGCGAATGTCTCGACGTTGTTGATGGCCGTCGGGGCGCCGAAAATGCCGGAGTCGATGGGGTAGGGCGGCCGCTGGCGCGGCTCGCCCATGTGCCCTTCGATGGAGCGGATGAGGGCGGTTTCTTCGCCGCACACGAACGCCCCGGCCCCGCGCACGATGTCGATGTCGAAGGAGAATCCCGTGCCCAGGATATCGGCGCCGAGCAGCCCCAGATCGCGCGCCTGGCGCAGCGCGATGAGCACGTGCTTGATGGCGAGCGGGTATTCGTCGCGCACGTAGATGATGCCGCGGGTGGCCCCCGTGGCGTAGGCCCCGATCAGCATGCCTTCGAGGACGCTGTGCGGGTTGCCTTCGAGCACGCTGCGGTCCATGTAGGCGCCGGGGTCGCCCTCGTCGGCGTTGCAGACGAGGTACTTGCCTTGGCCGCTCGGGCGCGCGGCGAGCATCTCCCACTTGGCGCCGGTCGGGAAGCCGGCGCCGCCGCGGCCCCGCAGTCCGGAGGCCTTCAGTTCGGCCACGACCGCGGCCGGGTTGCCGGCGTCGAGGAGTCGGCCGAGCGCGGCGTAGCCGTCCTGTTCGAGCGCGTGCTGGATGCGGATGGGATCGACGAGTTCGTTGCGCGCAAGCAACTGCCGGCGCTGGCCGGCGAAGAACGGGATGTCCTGCTGCCGTTCGATGCGTTCGCCCGTTTCGGGGTCTTGGTAGAGCAGGTCCTCGACGATTTTGCCCTGGGCCGCCGCGGCCACGATGCGCGGCATGTCCTTCGGCGCGAGGCGCGGGTAGAAGGTGCCGCGCGGCAGCACCAGCACCGACGGTTCGGCCTGGCAGAAGCCGTGGCAGCCCGTGATGCGCAACTCCAGCGCATCGGCGAGGCCGCGGTAGAGCAGTTCGCGCTTGGCCACCCGGATGAGGTCGTTCGCGCCGCTCGCCTGGCCGCAGGTGCCGGCGGGGATGATCAGGGTGGCGAGACGCGGCGGCTCCGCCGCGCGGATGGCTTTTCGGCGCGCTTCGAGTTCGGCGGTTGAACGGAGTTTTTCCATGGGGCCCGCGTACTTTCCTGTTGGCCGGGCCGTCCCGCGCGCGGGCGCGGAGCGGTCAGGCGTTGGCTCCGGTCAGTTCGAGCATGTGGTTGCGACAACCGCGCCGCGAGCAGATGTGCACCGCCCCACCGCCGCGCACGAGGAAGGGCACCATCGGCGCCCCGCAGTCCTGGCACGTCGTGCTCGCCTCGAATTCGGCATGACAGTGCGGGCAGAAGAGTTGCACGACGCGGTCGATGGGAATCTCGAATTCGGACTCGACGGCGTAGCTGCCATAGAGACTCGATAGGCGCAGCCACCCGTGGAGTTCGTCGAAAGACGCCGTGAGCCGGATGGACGCGCAGCCCTCGACAAGGTGCCAACGGTCCATGAGCGAGTGGTTGCAGCGCGGACACGACACGTCGACGGGGAACATGCGTGGGTCGGTTTCGACGACCCGCGCGGCGCTGCCGGAGCGCGCCTCGTCGAGGATGGGTTTCGCGTCGGCGGGCCGCACGCTGCGGTGGTAGTGGCCGTCGACGACCACGATGGGCCCGAGCGCACAGGCGCCGAGACAGTTGACCGTCTCGAGCGTGACCTGGCGGTCGGCCGTGGTCTCGCCCGGCTCGACCTTGAGCGTCTCCTTGAAGGCAGTCAGCACGTCGGGGGCGCCGCGCACGTGGCAGGCCGTGCCGACGCACACCGAGCACAAATGCTTGCCGCGCGGTTTCAGGCTGAAGGCGCGGTAGAACGTGGCGACGCCGTACACGTCGCGCAACGGGCGGCCGGTGCGGGCGGAGATGAGCCGCAGGGCGTCCTCGGGCAGGTAGGCGTACTTGGCCTGCACGGCCTGCAGCATGGCGAGCAGCCCGCCCGGGCCGTTGCCATGCCGTTGGATGATGTCCTCGACCGATTGGTGTTCCATGGTCTCGAGTTCCCTTGGGCCGGGCACCGAGGTCCCCCGGGCGGGGGGTCTCGGCGTCGACCAGTCAACAGCGGTCACGGCACGGATCCGTCCGTGCGGGCGCGCTCAGCAGTATTCCTCGCAATGCCAGACCCCGCCGAGTGGGCGCGGCAGCCGGCAATCGCCCTGGCGTTCGCATGTGGCGCACAGCCCGGGCTGCTCGGCCGCTTCGGTCGGCAGGGCCATCTGGATCGTCCGGCGACGTTCGTGGGACGTGGCGCCGAACGGGAACGGCTCGAAATCGTCGCAGTAGCGCACGGGTTCGCCAGGGGGACGCGGATAGGCGCAGTGGGTGGCCACCCGACAGGTGGCGCACAGGCTCTCGGCTTCGGAACGCGCGGGCATCGGTCCCTCCGGGCGCCTGCGCGGCGACGCGGCGCGGTCCGGAGCATAGCAACCGGCGTGCCAGCGGCGGTGGTCCGCGGCGCGGGCGCGCGACGGCGTCCGGAATGGGTTCAACATACGGAAACACATAAGGATTTCTGGCAGGAAGCCGGTTGCCGGTTGCAGGAGCGGGACACCCCGGAGCGAGCCGTGGCGTGGCTGCGGCGGAGAGGAATGCGCCGACTGGGGAGTTTTTCCCCGACTCAGCGTTGCGCCCGGGGGCGCTCAGGCCGCTAGCCAGGCCCAGGCGAAGGCGCGGGCGTCGGGCAGCTCCTCGAAGACCTCGGCCACAAGGGTGGCGGGTGGCGGCTCCGCAGCGGCGGAGGCGCCGGCAGCGAGCGCCAGCACGCGCGCGCCTGCGAAAAACGCGACGCGCAGCGGCTCGTCGGGGGCGGGCCGCACGAGGAGCCGGCCCGCGCCAAAGGTGGCGCCGATGAGCCCCTGCAGGGCGTCCGTCGTGCGGTCGGCGCGGTTGAGCGCGACCCCGAGGCGTGCGTCGCGCGGGTCGAGGTCGAAGTGGCGCACGGCGCGGAGCACGGCGGCGCCGGCCAGTTGGGCCTCGGGCGTGCCGGCGTCCGCCCCGAGGTGGAGGGTCAGCGCGAGGTCGAGCCAGGCCCGCAACTCGTCGTCGCTGCGGGCTGCCGGGTTGACGCGCCGCTCGCGGCGGGCCGAGAACACGTCGTCCCAGCCTGGGTTGTAGGGCTTGAGGTCGACGATCGGGGTGCCGTCGACGAAGTCGAGCGGATCGACGTGCAGTGTGGATTCGCTGCGGGCGACGAGGCGGCAGACCGTGAGGCCGAGCGGGTTCGGCCGGTCGGGCGTGCGGCAGCCGAAGACGCCGACCGGCGGGGCGCCGGGGGCGAGCCGCCGCGGCCGGGCGACGAGCGTTGTGCGGTCGGCCGTGTGCAAATACCCGACGACGAACAGGTGCGAACTGCGCTCGATGCCGGCGAGCGCGGCGGCGTAGTCGGGCGCGATGACGATTTCGGCCGGCCCGCCCCAGGGCGGCACCTCGGACAAGGTCCGAAACGGGGCGCGCACCACCCCCACCGGGCGGAGCCGCAACGTTTTGCGCCGGCAGGGGCGATCAGGGGGCACGCGCGGGGTCTCCTTCGGGCGCACCAAAGGTCCATTCGAGCCCGACCCAGAGTTCGCGGCCGGGGTCGGGGAAGCCGTATTCGCTCTGCGTGTCGACGTCAAGCAGGTTGGTCGCGCGCCAATGAATGGCGAGGGCTTCGAGCGGCCGGAAGACGACGCGCGCATCGAGGGTGAAGTTCGTGGAGAGGCGGTGGGTGCGCTCACGCCCGTCGGGGTCGCGGGAATCCTGCGGGCCGATGAGCCGGGCGAATGCCCAGAGTTCGAGCCAGCGCAACGGTCGGCTGTCGATGGCGAACGTGGCCCGGTGCGCCGGCCGGCCCGTGAGCGGCGCATCGGCCCCGAGCCGTTTGGCATGGAGCCCCGCGTAGCCGACGCTGACCCCGACGTACCGCTCGAAGGCGGCGCGGAACGAGACCTCGCCGCCGAGGAAGCGCGCGCGTCCGACGTTCTGCAGTTGCTCGACCCCGCCGCCGAGCGCCACGGGCTCGATCAGGTCGACGACCTCGGCGTCGAAGAGCGCCGCCTCGAGGCGCAGCCAGGAGAGCGGCTGCCACGCGGCGTCGAGGCCGAGGTGCAGCGCGCTCTCGGGGGCCAGGGTGGGGTTTTCGCGGCGCGCGCCGCGGGCGGCCGAAAACCGTTCCTTCAGGCTCGCGAAGCGCGTGCGGCGCGCGGCCTGCACCCGCACCATCAGGGTGTCGTCCGGCTCGAAGCGCAACACGGCGAGCGGGCTCAACGCGTAGGCGAGCGGCGGAGTCGTCCCGGGGGCCGTGCCGGGGAGGTCGAGCGCCGCGTCGAGGCCGAGGGTGAGCCGCCAGGCCGCCCCCGGACGCACGTCGACCTGCGGGGCCAACTGCACGACGGTGCGGGTGCGCGTCTCGACCGGCTCGCCGTGGTCGAAGCGGTCGCTGTGCCGCTCGTGGCGGGCGTCGACCGTGGTGCGAAAGGCGAGGGCCCCCAGCGACGTGGCCTCATCGAGGTACAGCACTTGCGTCCGGCCGCCGACGATCCAGTCGGTGTAGAGGCTGTGGAAGGCGCGCGGCTTGTCTTGGCTGCTGTAGGTGATGTCGTCGTACGAATCGAGCAGGTTCTCGAACCGCCGCAGGTACAGGCGCTCTTCGATGTGCCAGCGCGGGCCGTAGTGACCGGTGTGGCCGAGCGTCGTCGCGAGGGCGTTCCAGCGCGTGAAGCGCCAGTAGCGCGGCACGTCGCCAACCGTTTCGGGGGGGATGCCGTGCGGGTCGTCGAGCCAGAGCGCCGAGGCACGCAGTTCGTGCTGCGCGTTGAGCCGGGCCGAGACGACCCCGCCGGCATGGCTGCTGCGGCGGTCGGAATTGGTGCGGACCCCACCGTCTTCGCGTGCGGTGGGCGTGAAGTCGGCCGCGAGCGGAAAACCGCGGCGTTTGAGATAGCCGCCAAAGGCGCTCCAGGCGAGCGGCCCCGTGCGGTAGGCGTGGCTCGCGGCGAGACGCCCCGGCACGAGGTCGCCGCCCTCGAACAGGACTTCGCAGAGCGGCCCGTGGCCCGGCCGGCGCAGTACGAGGTCGACGGCGCCGCCGAGCGCACTCGGCTCGTCGAGCGGGGCGAGGGCGCCTTTGTAGACGGTGAGTTGCTGGAGCGCCCCGGCGGCAAACACGGTGAGGTCGACTTGTCCGTCGTAGGGCACGACGAACGGCAGCCCGTCGAGCAGCACGGGGGTCTGGCGCGCATCGAGCCCGCGGATGGAAAACATGCGCTCGCCGCGGACACCGCCCGTGGCGTGAACGGCCGGCGTGCGTTCGAGCGCCTCGATGGCCGTGGTGGCGCCCTGCTCGGCGAGGCTTGTGCGGTCGATGGTCTCGGCGCCGCGGCCTTCGCGCGGCCGGTCGCCGGTGACAACCGTTTCGCGGTCGTCGTCGGCGGCGGGCGATGCGGAGGGCGCGGGAGCGGGAGCGGGCGCGGCGGCGGCCGACTCGGAGGAAGGCGCCGGCTGCGGCGGGTTGGGCGGGGCGGCAAACGCGGCACGCGGCGCAAGGGTGCAGAGCAACAGGGCCGCAACGGCGAGCATCGAGGCCGAGGCCCCCCGGAGACGCCGCGCGCGCGAACTCATGGCTTCGAGAGTTCGATCTCGGCCAGGTCGTTGACCGACAGGCAGCCCGGGTAGCCGAGCGCGTCGTCCCAACTCAGGTCGCGGGTCGCCGGGTCGACGTAGCCCTGCGCGAACACGCTGCCCAGCACGGGGAGTACGGGCGGCGCGCAGTTGCCGCGGCTGGAGGAACGGAAGCCGTCGCCGGCCACGAGGTCGTCGGCCTGGAGGGCGTCGACCGTTTCGCTTGGCAGCGCGGCCGCGACGATGGCGGCCACGGTCACGCGCGGGCTACCGGCGACGTCGACCGTTGCGAGTGTCGTGAGGTCGACGGCCACCGCCTGGTCGCCCAACTTGACCGTGACGCTCAGGCCCGCGACGGTGTCGCCGCCCGCGACATCGGCCGCCGAGGAGCCGCCCGAGTCGCTGTCGCAGCCGCCGAGCGACAGGGCGCAGAGGCCGAAGGCGAGGACACCGAGCGAGAGCGCGAGGACCGAACCGCTGCCCTGGAAACGCATTGCAGACTCCTGGCCGGGCGCCAAAATTTGTCCTGTGGGAACGGACTCTTGGCGCGCTCCGTGCGCACAGGCTGCAGCCGCTCGGGCGCGCGCCGGCGACACAATGCCCGAACTCGTCGGCACGCGTCAACAACCCGCCCCGGGCGCGGAGCGTTGCGCGCCGGACGTCACGGCAGCGTATTGGCCAGCCCCGAGGCGCTGGGGGCCCCCCAGCCGGTGGGGTAGTCCCAGCCTGGCGCGGCGCTGTAGAAGGACGTGCCCCCGGCCGTGACGTCCCGGAAGGTGGCGCGGACGTTTTCGTCGAGGTAGAGCAGCGGGTTCAGGTAGCCGGCGCGGGGCAGTCCCTCGGCGAGGCGGGCGCTGTTGACGACGGCCATCAGGCCCGCGAACACGGGCGAAGCAAACGACGTGCCGCCCCAGCGGCCCCAATTGCCGAGGTAGTAGACCCAGTAGCCCGAGCCCGTGGCCGACGCGCAGGCCACGTCGACGACGGCGCGCAACCCGTCCGAATCGGTGACGATGCCTTCCTGCCAGTAGGGTAGGGTGAACGTGCGCGTGATGCCCGACCCGGACCCCGACCAGACCGACTCGGAAAGCACGTTGCCGTAGTAGTCCACGCTGAGCGTCGTGCCGCCAACCGCCGTGACGTAGGGGCTCGACGAAGGCGTGTCGGGGCGCTGCGTGTCGCCGCTCGCCGCCATGAGCGTGATGCCGAGCGCCGCGCCCATCATGGCCGAGTCGCTGTACTGGTGGCGCACGCGCATCGGTTCGGAGTCTTCGCGGTGCGCGAACGAACTCGTCAGGATGTCGGCTTCGCCGCGTGAGATGGCCTCGTTCCAGTTGAAGACCATGGACGTGTTGCGGGCGTCGGGGCCGGCGTACACCACGAGTTCGGCCTCGGGGGCAAGCCCGCCCGCCCACTCGGTGTCGAGGGTGGTTTCGAGGTAGCGCGTGGCCGGGTCTTCCATGGTGTAGACGACGGTCGGGTTCTCGCGCGTGACGCCCATCGACTGCCAGAAACTCTGGAGATCTTTGAACTTGAACATGGCCCCGACGACGATGCCGAGGGTGACGCCCTGCCCGCGGTGACCTTGCGCGTAGAGATCGTCGATGTCGTAGGCCCGCGCGATCTGCGAGAGCGTGCGGCCCCAGTTCGGGTCGGGCGGCTGCACGACGATGTCGCCGGCCTCGCCGGGCAGCGGGCCCGGATCGACCGGCAGGTCGCACGTGATGACACCCGTCGAGCGTTCGGCCACGAACGCCGGCAGCGTGAACTCCTCCAGGGTGCCGTAGACGTCGAAGGGCGGGTTGCCCTGCTGCGGGTTCTCGCGGAGCAACACGTGCAGGTCGGTCTGGAACGTCGTGTTGAACTGTTCGACCGTGCCCGAGAACTGGAACAGCAGGCGGTTCGACGCCTCGTAGTTGACCTGCATGCCCTGGCCCAGAATCCACGCCTTGACGAGATCGAAGTCTTCCTGGCGCGGGGCATGGTTCGCGTTCCATTCCTCGGGCGTCATGTACTGGCGGAACTGCTCGTCGCTGGGGTCGTACATGCGCACCAGCCGTTCGGCGAGCGCCGTGCGGTTGCGCATGGGGAAGCCCATGAGCGCGCGGAAACCGGCTTCGGGGTCGGCCGAGCCCTGGTCGTCGTAGACGCCGGGGATGGGGGCCGGCAGCCCGTCGGGCTCGTCGGTCGGGACCCATTCTTCCTCGGGCAGCAGCTGACATTCGCCGCGCCCGTCGCAGACGTAGAGCTCGGTGCCCGACGACATCGCGAGGCAGATGCCCTGCGGGTCGGCGCCGTTTTCGGGCGTGAAGCGGCAGGTGCGGCTGCAGCAGTGATCGCCGACGGGCGCCCCGGGTTCGCAACGTTCGCCGCTGTCGAACACCCCGTCGCCGCAGTGCGCCGGCACGCAGTTCGTGCGACAGGCGTTCGGGCGCGTGTCGCTGTTTTGCAGCCCGTCGTCGCAGCCCTCGGTGCCGCCCGCCTCGTCCCACACGATGCCGTCGCCGCAGCGCGCGGCGACGCAGCCCGCGAGGCAGGCGTCGTGGTCGCTTTCGTTGGCGTCGTCGCATTCTTCGCCGAACTCGGGGTCGGTGATGCCGTTGCCGCACTTGTGGCAGCCCGCAACCTCGAACAGACAGGCCGCGTCGCAGTCGAGGACACCGCCCACGAACCCGCCGGGCACCGTGGTGCAGTCGTTGCCGCCAAGGGCCGGGCCGTCGCACTGCTCGCCGGCGTCGACCTCGCCGTTGCCGCACTTGTGGCACGCGGCCGTCGCAAACTGACAGCTCGCATCGCAACCGAGCGTGCCGCCGACGAAGTCGCCGGGCACCGTGGAACAGTCGTTGCCGCCAAGGGCCGGGCCGTCGCACGTCTCGCCGAAATCGGGGTCGATCTGGCCGTTGCCGCACTTGTGACACTGCGCCGTCGCAAACTGGCAGGCCGCGTCGCAGCCGAGCGTGCCCCCCATGAAGTCGCCGGGCACGGTCGTGCAGTCGTTGCCGCCGAGGGCCGGGCCGTCGCAGGTTTCGCCGAAATCGGGGTCGACCTGGCCGTTGCCGCACTTGTGACACGCAGCGGTCGTGAACTGGCAGGCCGCGTCGCACGCGAGGGTGCCCCCGACGAAGCCGCCGGGGACCGTGGAGCAGTCGTTGCCCCCAAGCGCCGGGCCGTCGCAGGCTTCGCCGAAGTCGGCGTCGACCACGCCGTTGCCGCACTTGTGGCACTGCGCCGTGGTGAGTTGACAGTTGTCGTCGCAGCCGAGCGTGCCGCCGGCAAACCCGCCGGGCACGGTGGTGCAGTCGTTGCCGCCGAGGGCCGG
>CAYRCM010000119.1:0-18155 GCA_964422715.1 uncultured Myxococcales bacterium
TGGCTGCTGAACGCCGTTCTGCCGGGGGCCGGTCACGTGCTCCGCGGCGCGCCGCTGCGCGGGCTCGTGCACGCGGCGTGCTGCGCCGGGCTCGCGACGCTGGCTTTCGGCCGCGCGGCCCTCGTGCCGGCGCCGCAGAGCCCCCCGTGGCCGCTGCCGTTCGGGCCCACCTTGTTGTTTTCGGGGCTCGGCTTCATCCTATACGGCTGGTCGCTCGCCGCACTGGCCGACCGAGACGCGCCGGCGCCGCCCGGGAGGATGACGAACGATTGAACACGAATGGCCGCAATCGCCCAGCCGAAACCGTTTTGCGATTCTCCGAACCCGAAGCCTTCGCCGCTCTGTGCGGCAACAACGACGCCCACCTGCGCACAGTCGAACAGGCCCTCGGCATCCGCCTCCAGGCCCGCGGCAATGAGATTCGCGTCGTCGGCGACGCCTACACCACGCAGACCGCCGAGCGCGTCGTGAAGGAACTCTACCTCGTCGCAAAGCGCGGCTATCCGCTGTACGCCGCCGATGTTGAACGCGCCGTCACGATGCTCAGCGCCGACCCCAACGTGCGCCTCGAAAGCGTCTTCATGGACGCGGTGTACATCCCCACGGCGAGCCGCCACATCGCCCCGAAGGGCCTCGCGCAGAAGCAGTACATCGACGCCATCCGTGCGCACGACATCGTCTTTGCGGTGGGCCCGGCGGGCACCGGCAAGACCTACCTGGCCATGTCCATGGCTGTGGCCGCGCTGCTCGGCAAGCAGTTCAGCCGCATCGTGTTGTGCCGGCCGGCCGTCGAGGCCGGCGAGCGCCTGGGTTTTCTACCGGGCGACCTGGCCGAGAAGGTCAACCCCTACCTGCGGCCGCTCTACGACGCCCTGCACGACATGATGGAATTCGAAAAGGCGCTCAAACTCATCGAGCGCGGCAAGATCGAGGTCGCGCCGCTCGCCTTCATGCGCGGCCGCACGCTCAACGATGCGTTCGTCATCCTCGACGAGGCGCAAAACGCCACGGTCGAGCAGATGAAGATGTTCCTCACGCGCCTCGGCTACGACGCCAAGGCCGTCATCACCGGCGACGTCACGCAGACCGATCTGCCCGGCGACGTGCCTTCGGGCATGGTCCACGCCCTGCAGATCCTCGGCGACGTGCCGGGCATTGCCATCTGTCGCTTCTCGTCCATCGACGTCGTCCGCCACCCGCTCGTGCAGCGCGTCATCGAGGCCTACGAGCGGGACGCCCAGCGCCGGCAAGCGGCCCGCGCGCCGCATCCCGGGGGAGTCGCCCATGCCCGTGGCCCTGCTGAACCGTCAACGGCGCCTGCCGATTGACAAGGCGCGGCTCACCGCGGCCGCCGAAGCCATCTTGGCGGCGGTCGCGCGACCGCAGGCCGAACTGTCGGTCATGCTCGTGTCCGATGCCCGCATGCGAGTCTTCAACCGCCAGTATCGCGGCATCGACGCGCCGACCGACGTGCTCTCGTTCAGTCAACTCGAAGGCGAGGCCGGGCCCCAGCCCGAAGAAGTGCTCGGCGACGTCGTGCTGGCCGTCGAGACCGCGGCCGCTCAGGGCCGCGAACGTCACCAGCCGGGGCTTGGGGCCGAGGCCGCGCTGCACGCCGAACTCGTGCATCTGCTGCTGCACGGGGTGCTGCATCTCATCGGCCACACGCACGCCGAAGAGGCCGAATTCGCGGCCATGGACGCGCGGCACAGCCAGATTCTGGCCGAGCTCGTCGCGGTCGGGCTGGTCGACGGCGTCGCGGCGCCCGGCGACTGCGAGCGCCACTGACCCGCGTCAGGGCGTGGGCGCCGGCGCGTAGCCCGGGCCCACGCAAACCTCGGCCACCCCGTGGGCGTTCACGCGCCGCGCACCGTCGGGGCAACCGCTGCCCACCCAGGCGAGCCGCGGCGCCGGCGGCTCGCCGCCGAGGTAGGCCACGAGGTAGTGCCCCTCGCCCGCGAAGACGGCCTGCGGATCGCCGAATTCGGCGACGGCCGCGGCAGCCAGCGCGAAACCCGTCCCCAGCGGTTGGCCGGTGTCGTCGAGCAGCCGGACGCGGGTCTCGGGGCTGCCACCCTCGGCGCCTTCGGCGACAAACGCCACGAGCGCGCCGTCGGCGCCGCAGGCCGCGGCCGGGCGGCGCTGGCTCTCGCTGCCTGACGAATCGAGCGGCAGCGGCCCAACGGTCGGCAAGCCGTCCGGTCCGAACAGCCCGAACCAGACCCGCTCGGCGGCCGGATCGGCCGCAGGCCCATGCGTCCAGGCCAGCAGGAAACCCCCGGCGGGCAGCGCGCAGAGCGTCGGTTCGCGGTCGGCAGAGTCGGCTCCGGATGGGGGGACGGGCGCCCAGGCGCTTGCGTCGAGCGGCTCGCCGTTGGCGTCGAGCCGTCGCGCCCAGAGTGCGGCCGCCGCGTCGCCGGACGGCCCGCCGGACCACACGGCGAGCGCCGTGCCGTCGGCGAGCAGGGCCAAGGCCGGGCCCGTGGCGCTTTGGCCGGTGGCTTCGGGCCAGAACTCGGAGGGGCCGGAGACGGTTCGCCCCGTCAGGTCGAGGGCGTATCTGCGTACGCGACCGCTGATGTCGCCGCAGGCGTGGAGGAGAAGCGTGCGCGGTGGGACGCCGGGCGCTTGCGGGGGAAGGGCGAGGACACGCGCGAGACTCGTCTCGCCAAACGCGTCCGGCGCGCTCAGGAAGCCACCCGTGAGCGGTGCCAGCCGGTGAAAGAACGATTGCACGCCGACGAGCGTCTCGGCGTCCGAGGCGAAGAAGCTGCTGGTCGCGGCGACCGGCCCCCCGGCCTGGAAGGTCACGCTCAGGGCGTGTGTGCCGAAGCGGTTCGGCGTCCCGAACAGCGGCAGCTCCCCGCCACGCATGGGCGAGCCCAGCGTTCCCGCGGGCCCCACTGGCGCCAGGAGCAGCACGGGCAACGCATCGGCTTCGCATTCGAGCCAGAGCAGCGCCTGGGCCGCCGCACCGTCGCTCGCCACGGCCACGGCGCAGGCCCCGGCCGTGTCGGGCACGGCTGCGTCGAATGCGCTCGGGCACGCGGCCGTATCCCAGAGCTCCAGGCGCAGGGCGGAGAGTGCGAGCGAGCCGCCCGCCGTGCTGCCGGGCCACCAGAGCGCCACCCGATACGGCACGTCGGCGGGGGCCTCGAAGGCCACAACGAAAGGCTCGTCGTCATCGGCGCCGGGACAGGTCGTGAACGCCGGGTTCAGCGCGCCCGCGGGCCACACCTCGAGGCCGCCCAGCGGGCACCCGGCGGGCCCCGAACCGCGCAGGCGACCGCTCAACCGATAGAGCCCCGCGACGGGGCTGCGTTCGGTCAGCACCAGCAGGGCGGCTCGGGAGGCGTCGACCACGCGCAGCTCGGCTGTCGCGGCGTCGACCTGCCACTGGCCGGCCGGCAGCATGCGGAGTCCGGCGCTGTCTCCCGCCCCGAACGCCGGCTGCAACAACGTCGGGCGCTCGGCGAGCGCACGGGGTTCGCACAGCCCCCGGTCGGGCGCGCACAGGGCCTGGACGCAGTCCTGCGGCGGCCCGCAGGCAAGCGGCGTGTGCTCGCACCGGCCGGCGGTACACGTGTCGCCGGTGCAGGCCGACGCGTCGGCGCAGTCGGCGTCGTCGGTACAGCCGACGGGCACCAATTCGTAGCCCACGCAGTCGCCCTCGACGCAGCGGTCGAAGGGGGTCTCGGGACGGCCGTCGTCGCACGCGACGTTGCTGCGGGGCGCATGGTTGCAGCGGCCGTCTGCGGCGGCGCAGGCGTCGTTCGTGCAGGGGTTGTGGTCGTCGCAGTCGTTCAGGCTGCCGAGACACACGGTGCCGAGGCACTGGTCGCCGACCGTGCAGAGGTCGCCGTCGTCGCAGGAGACCGGCGCCGGCGAGGGCGCAAACGCGCAGGCCCCGCTGGAGGGATCGCAGCGGTCGTCCGTGCACGGATTGCCGTCGTCGCAGAGCGGCGCCGGGTTCGCGGCCACGCAGGCGCCCGCCCGGCAGGCGCCCTCGGGCGTGCAGGCATCGCCGGTGGCGCAGGCCGCGCCTTCGAACGCGGGGCCCGTGACGCACTGTCCGTTCGTCGGCTCGCAGTGCGTCTCGGTGCAGGGACCGGCCGGCGGGCAGACCACAGCCAGGCCGGGGTCGAGCACGCACTGGCCCACCCCGCTCGCCTCCCAGAAGCGGCACACGGGGGCCCCGGTGCAGGGGTCGCCGCCCCACTCGGCGCAATCGGCATCGGTGCTGCAGCCACAGCCCGCCACCGCGAAGCCGGCGCAGGAGCCGGCGAGGCAGCGGTCTTCGTGGGTGCACGGCACGCCGTCGTCGCAGGCCGCACCGTCTTCGGCGTGCTGCACTTCGCAGCCGCCGGTGGTCAGGTTGCACCGTTCGAACGTACACGCCGCGGGATCGAGGGCGCGACAGTCGGTGGCCCCCGCCGGCTGGAGCACGCAGCGCCAGAGGCTCGGGTCGGGGGCACTCGCGTCGCAGACGGCCACGCCGTTGCACTGGCCCGCGGCGTTCCAACGGGCGCGACACTGCAGGTCGGTCCCGCACTCGCACGCGGCGACCGGCGTCCCGATGCAGCCCCCGGCCCGGCACGCGTCGTCGACCGTGCAGCCGTCGCCGTCGTCGCAGGGCAGGCCGTCGGCCAGGTCGGCCGTGCGGCAGCCGAGGCGGGCGTCGCAGCGGTAGGCGCGGCAGGGCTCGGGCGGCGGGCACAGGGGGTCGCTCGGCGTGTGGAAGCACCCTCCGGCCGCCTCGGAACAGGCGTCGAGCGTGCAGTCGACCCCGTCGTCGCAGTCGGTGAGCGGCTCACCGCGACACAGCCCCCCGGCGCAGCGGTCGCTGCCGCTGCAAGCGCGGCCGTCGTCGCAGGGGCTGCCGTCGGGCAGGCTCTCGTAGCCGCAGCCGCCGCCCGCCATCGGCCGGGGTCGCTGGCAGGGGTCGAGGGGGGGCAGCAGCGCTTCGCAGGGGTCGAGCGGGACGAGGTCCGCCGCGTCGGCCGTCACCGTGTCTGCTGTGCCGGCGTCGGTTGCCCCCGTGTCGCCCGGGGGCGGCGTCGCGGCCGGATCGCACGCGCTCAGGGACGCGAAGACGAGCAACAGGCCCATGGCCCATCGGGTGCGCATCGGCATCGACCGGGCGGATGGTGGCATGAGGGCGTTCCTTCCCGTGGCGCGCTGGGTCGGGTGCTCACGAGGCGGTGTTGCCTTCGTCGCGCTGGAATTTTGGCCACGGCGCTACGCCGAGACCCGAGCACGGCACCGGCCAGGCCTGGAGCGGCCCGGCGGCGCCGGCGGTCGGCACGAGCCAGTAGCCGGCGGCCAGCCCAAAGCCGCCGCGGCCGGTCGGGACGGCCCGCAGGGTGAAGTCGGCGTCGAGCGCAAACGCTCCCTCGGGTGTGGGGGTGAGACGCCGCACGGCCGTCGCCCCCGCAAGCCAGAGCGTCTGGTCGGCGCACACGAGCAGCGGGCGGCCCGGTGCGTCGTCCGGGGCGAGCGAGAAGCGTTGCTGGAGCGTGTCGCTGTCGAGCGCGAAGCCGTGCAGCACCCCGTCGCCGCCCCGGGCGACGAGCACATCGGCGGGCAGGATGAGCAGGTCGGCTTCGATGGGGGCCGCAATGCGCGCCGCGGCGCGGGGCGCCCCCGTCTGGGCGTCGAAGATCGCGAGGTGGCCGTCGGCCAGCGCCACGACGACCCGTCCCGCGGCGCTGAGCGCCAGCCCGGCACCGCTCGGCGCGGCTTCGAGCGGCATGCGCCACTGCACGTGCGCGTCGGCCCCGACCGGCGGTGCGGCCAGGCCGAGGAGCGCCGTGTCGGCGGCGACGATGGCGAGACCCCCGGGCCCGTACCAAACCGGGGGCGGGCTCGTGCCGCCGGGCGCATCCGGGAGTTCGAGCGTGTCGGCAACGGTATCGTCGGAACGGACGAAAAACGCCTGTCCGGCGCGGTCGACCGCCACCACCGTGCCGGCGGCGTCGGCCGCGGGGGGCAGCGCTTGCGGCGCGGTGAGGAGCAGGCGGCCGGCGGCCGCCTCGGGACCCGCACAGTAGAGCCCGCCGTCCCCCGCGACGTACGCCCGGCCGGCGGCGGTTACGAGCGGCCCGAGCACGCGTTCGGAGCGCATCACGGCCCGCGCGGGCGCGACCGATTGGCCGTCGAGGGTGAGGAGCGCGAGCCGCAGGTCGCGACCGCCTCCCGGTGCCGGGCCGAGTCCGGCGAGGGCGACGAGGCGCTCGGCGGGAGGCGTCGTGCCCGGCTGGATGGCCAGGGCGGCCGCCTGTTCGATGCCCGCCGGCGCGGACCAGGCGCGGCAGTCGGCGTCGGCCGTGGGGTCGGCCGGCAGCGGCGGACAGCAGCCATCGGGCGTCACGGGGTCGGGCGCCGCGGAAGGGCCGCAGCCGGCGTCGGGGCTCGCAGCGCCATCGGGAGCCGGCACGGCGACGTCTGCGCCGGTGTCGCTGGCGAGGTCGTCGCCCCGCGGCTCGGGATCGGCCGGTTGGCGGAAGCACAGGTTGTGGCGGCACGCGCGGAAGCCCTCGTCGGGTGGACAGTCGGCCAGCGTGCGGCAGGCGGGCAGGGTGATGTCGTCGATGCAGCCGCCGCCGAGCACGGCCCCGAGCCACACGACGACGAGCAGGGGGGCCGGCCGACCGCGCGGCGCGCGTTCGCGGCTTGCGCCGCCGCCGGGCCGGCGACCGGGCCCAGGGCCGCCGCCTGCCGGCCCCGGCGGTTTCCGCGATGGAGCGGAGCATCCGCGCACGGGCTTGCCTCTATCGGAGAGTGCGGGACACGAGCCGGCCGTCCCCACTGACCGCGGCCGGCGCCTGCCCAGGGAACAAACGTAGGCCGAGTCTTGCACAAACGGGCGCACCGGAGCAAGCATCGAACACCCCGCACGAGTCCGGGGTGCGCCGCCGGGAGTCGGGGGGCCCCCGGACGGCGGCGGCGCGCGATCGCTGCCCGCCGGGGCCGCCAGGAAAAAAAACGATCACGTTCGGCGCCGCCGCGGGTGAAGCCGAGTGGGCCCGACGGGCGGCACGTCGCGCCCCGCAGCGTGGTCCCGCGAGCAACCATGGACCGCTTGGAGATCGAACAGTTGTACGAGCGCCACGGCTACTACCTGTACCGCCGTTGCCGGCAGTTCCTGCAGAGCGACGACGACGCCTACGACGCGCTGCAGGAGGTCTTCCTGCGCTGCGTGGCGCACCGCCGGCGGCTCGTCGATGGGCCGGCGCTGCTGCCCTGGCTCAATCGGGTCACTACGCACTACTGCCTCAACGTTCTTCGCCAGCGCGGCAACCGGCGCACCGAGCCGGTGGCCACGGTCGACGGGCTGCCCGGAACCCAGGTAGAACTCTTCGATATCCTTAGCGAAAACACCGAACTCGTGAAGCGTGTGCTCGTGCACAGCCGGCCCGCCGAGCGCGACGTGGCCGTGACCTACTTTCTCGACGACCGAAGCCTGAGCGAAACGGCGGCGGCGCATGGGCTGTCCGTCCCTACGGTGCGGCGGCGGCTCAAGGCATTTCTCAAGCGTGCGCGGCGGCTGCTGTCCGAAGGCGGCCGCGCGTCCGTGAGGACGGCATGACGCACCCCCTCGACGAGCGCCTCGAACGCAAGCGGGGGCGCGCCGCGGGTGGCGCGGCCGCGGCCGCCGAGACCGAGGCGACCGAACGCGAGCGCTTCTACGCCGACCACCCCTTCGAGCCCTTCTGGCGCTCCCTGCGGCGCCGCGCCGAAGCCCGGGCCGCCGCCGCCCCCACCGGTTTCGCGCGCTTCTGGCGGCCGGTCTTCGCCCCGCAGGGCCTGCTGCGGCTCGCGGCCGGCGCGGGTGCCGCGGCGTTGTTCCTGGCCGCGGGCATTCTCTGGGGGCAGGGCCTGGCCGGCCGAGCGGCCCCCGTTCCCGCGGGCCCGGGCGGCGGCAGCGAGCGCGTGAAGGGCAGCCAGACCGGGGGGGCGAGCCCGCGCCTTGCGCCACCGGCGGCCCCGGTCGGCCTGCGGTTTTTCGTGTGGCGCGACGGACAAGCCCAACTCGGCACGCCGCGCGGGGCCTTCACGGCCGGCGAGGCGTTGCGTTTCCGGTACTGGAGCGGGGGCAACCGATACCTCTACTTGTTCTCACTCGAAGAAAGCGGCGACCTGCACATCTACTACCCGGACGGCGGCGGCCCGAGCATGGCCATCGCGCCCGGTACCGGTCTTGTGTTGCCCGACGGGGTCATCCTCGACGACTACCGCGGCTACGAGCGCTTCTTCGCGCTGTTCAGCCACGAGCCCCTCGCCGAGGCCACGGTGCGTCAGGCCACGGCCGACGCCCTGGCGCTGCTGCGCTCCATGGGCGGCGACCTGCGCGACCTCGAACGGCTGCCGCTCGCCTGCGACCAGACCAGTTTCTGGATTCACAAGGAATAGCCATGCCGCTGCGAGGCCACCCGGCAATCCGATTCGCATGGCGCGCACTCGCGGGCGTGCTCGTCGCGCTCTGTACGGTACCGCGGACCGCGCAGGCCGAAACCAGGCGGTTTGCGCTGCTCGTCGGCCACAACGTGGGCTCGGCCGCCGACGCGCCGTTGCGCTACGCCGAGAGCGACGCGCAGCGCTTCGCGGCCGTACTGAGCGAACTCGGCGGTTTTCGCCCCGCCGACATCGAATTGCTCTCGGGGCCGGGCGTGGCCGGATTCCAGGCCGCGCTGCGCCGCATGGACGCGCGCCTGGCCGCCGTGGCCGACACGCCGGATGCCCCGCGCACGCTGCTCGTGTTCTTCTACTCGGGGCACGCCACGGCCGACGCGCTGCAACTTGGCAAGGAAACCGTGGCGTTGCGCGAAGTCCAACAGTGGCTGCGCAACGCGCGCGCCACGGTGCGGCTCGGGGTTTTCGACGCGTGCAATTCCGGGGCCGTCATTCGCGCGAAGGGCGGGCAGCGCGGTGCCGCGTTTCCGCTCGACCTGACGAACGAAATCGAGACGTCCGGCTACGCGCTGCTCACCTCGTCGAGCGCCGGCGAGGCCTCGCAGGAATCCGATGAGCTGCGGGGCAGTTTCTTCACGCACTACGTCCTGTCGGGGCTGCGCGGCGGGGCCGATTTTTCGAGCGACGGACAGGTGACGCTGTCCGAACTCTACCACTACGCCTACAACGAGACGGTGCTGCGGTCGGCCGGCAGCTTCGCCGGCATCCAGCACCCGCACTTCGACTTCGAACTCAGCGGGCGCGGCGACCTCGTGTTGGCGCGGCTCGGCCGCTCGGCCGCCTTCCTCGACCTCGGCGCGGGGCCGGGAGGCACCTACCTCGTCTTTCGCGCGAGCGACGGGCGCATGCTGGCCGAGGTGCTCAAGCCGCACGGCCAATCGCGTCGGCTGGCGTTGCCCGTGGGCCAGTACACCGTCTTTCGGCGCGCCGCCGACGGCCTCGCGGTCGGACAACTGCGCCTCGCTGCGGGGCAAACGGCCGCGCTCCAGCCGAGCGCGATGCGGCCGGTCGATCTCGACCGCTACGCGCTGAAAGGGGGCCAACTCGTCCGCCGGCCGCACCTGTCGGTCGGCCCGGCGTTCGGGGTGTCGGCGGTGCTCGATGCGCGCGTGCGTCGCGAGATCCTGACGCCGCTCGCGCTCTGGGGCGTCTCGGCGCACTTCGAAGACGTGTTCGTCGAGCACCTCGACGTCGCGCTCGACCTGCTCGCCGGGCTCTCGCGCGAGCCCGTCACGATCGATGGACAGCGGGCGGGCCAGGACCTGCTGGCGCTCACCGCGGGCCTGGCGGTGCTCTGGCGCTTCGATTTGCCTGCGCGCTTCACCGTTCACCTCGGGCCGCAGCTCGCGCTGCGCGTGCTGCGGCGAGCGCTCGACGAGCCGGGCAGCGCAGAACCGCACCAGTGGGTGGTCACCGCCACGCCGGCCGCGGTGGCGCGACTCGGTTGGCACTGGCGCTGGCTGTCGCTCGGGCTCGAGCCGCGCGTCGGCTACATGGGGTTCCGCTATTCCGGCGCGGGCATGCGCCACATGGCGTTTTGCGAGGCGCTGCTGGGCCTCGAATTTCGTTGGGGCCGTTGATGGCCGCCGCCGTACGCCACGGATGCGGCGCCGGGCAGGCGGGCAAGGCCTGCGTGCGGCGGGCGGCGGCTCGGGCCGTGGGGCGGCTCGATACGGACTGGCAACCGGAAACCTTGTTCCCTATAATGCGACGGCCGGTCGCAGCGGCGCAACCGGCGGTCCTCGGCGGAAGGCTGGAGAAACAGGCATGAAAGCGACGGTGGCAACGCGGTGGCTGACCCTGGCGGGGGTCCTTCTGGTGGGCGGCGGCGGCGCGCTCTGGGGCTGCGGCGGCAGTGGTGGTGGTGGCGGCGGCGGCGGGCCTTACACCGTCGTCAAGGACGCGCAGATCGTGCTCTCGCCGAGCCCCACGCAGATCCAGATGAGCAACCCGCAGTATTCGTTCGACATTCAGAACGACGGCGAACAGGAACTGGTCATCACGGCCATCGCCCTCGGCACGGTCGACGTGCAGTGTCCGGCGGGCGAAACGGCCGACCCGAGCGAGCCCACTCCGTCCGACGCCTTCACGTTCGACGGCGAATACCCGTTGCCGTTCCGCGTCGTTGCCGTGGGCGACACGGCCGACGAAGACGACGAAGCCTCGGCTTTCGGCATGCGCGTGCGCCTCGCCAAGCAGTACAACGACGAGTGCGTGCGCCAGGTCAAACTGCTCGTCACCGTGCAAAACGACCCGGCCTACAAGGACAAGCCGTTCGAAATGGTGTTCACCACCACCCAGACGGCCCCCAAACTGGCCGTGTCGCCGCCCGCCGAACTCACGTTCGGCGCGCCCGGCGAATGCCTGTCCGCGCTCGTGCAGCAGAACATCCAGATCTCCAACACCGGCACGGCCCCGCTCGAAGTCGACCGTATCTGCCTCGAAGGCGACGCCGAAGCGCGCGACGCGGGCATCTTCGTCGTGCACGTCGACCTCACGGCCGACACGGCCACCGACCCGGCCACGGGCGCGCTGCAGCCGGTCATCGGCCCCGGCGACCTCGTGGCCAGCGAAGGCACGGCCTGCCCGCACGGCGTGGCCCTCGACGGCCTCGAAGGGCGGCCCGGCCCGCTCGTCGTCGCCCCGCTCAACTCCGTGCTCGTGCCCGTAACGTTCGTTCCCGACCCCGAACGCGCCAATCTCGGCGCCACGGCCACCGTCTACTTCTACGCCAACGATGCCGACTACCTGTACACGCCCGACGAAGCCACGCGGCGGGCACCCTACGAATTGCTGCTCACGGCCAACAAAGACATCCCGTGCCTGCTCGTGAGCCCCGAAGAAATCCAATTCCCGCCGTCGCCGGCCGGGTTCACGCATTCGCGGCCGCTCAAACTGCAAAACTGCGGCGAAACGCCGCTGACCATCACCGGGCTGCAGTGGTCCGCCGAGAGCGCCGCGAGCTACGGCATCGAGGTCGAAGGCGGGGTCACGCCGAGCGCCGAGGCGCCGCTCGTCATTCCGCCCGACGAAGACGTGACCGTCGACGTGCTGTTCGCCCCGGCCGAGCCGAGCCCCGTGGGGCCCGACGGCGAGCCCATCTACGAAACCGGCACGCTCGTCATCTCCAACGACTCCTGCCTGCGCGAATGGCCCGTTTCCGTCCGCGGCTATGGCGTCGAGCAGACCTGTCCCGTGGCCGTTATCGACTGCGTCGAGGGCGACGAAGTCATCCCGCAGACGGTGCTCCACCTGCGCGGCGGCGATTCCTTCGGCGCCGGCGGCACCGGCGACATCCGGCGCTGGGAATGGACCGTTGAGCAGCCGGTGGGCTCGCAGAGCGTGTTCGTGCCGTCCAACACGTTCCCCAACCCCACCTTCGAAGCCAACATCGCGGGCACCTACACGTTCCACCTCACGGTCTGGGACGCGAGCGACGTGCCGTCGTGCGAAGTGGCCTCCTACATCGTGCAGGTCGTGCCCGACGAGGCCATCCACATCGAATTGCTGTGGACGACTCCGGGCGATGCCGACGAAACCGACACCGGCCCCTACGCCGGTAGCGACGTCGACCTGCACTTCATGCACCCGAACGCGCCGAGCGACCCGTACGCGCCCGACCTCGACGCCGACGGCATGCCCGACCCTTACTTCGACCAGCCCTGGGACGCCTTCTGGTTCAACCCGCACCCCGACTGGGGCGCCTTCGGCGACGCGCAGGACGACAACCCCGGGCTCGACCGCGACGACACCGACGGGGCAGGGCCCGAAAACATCAACCTCAACGTGCCCGAGGAAAACAAGCGCTATCGCGTCGCCGCGCACTACTGGGACGACCACGGCTACGGGCCGGCCTACGCCACCGTGCGCATCTACATCTATGCCGAACTGGTCTTCGAAGTGCCCAACGTCAACCTCGTGAACCACGACCTGTGGTGCGTGGCCTTCGTCGACTGGCCGTCGGCCCAGATCTCCATGTGCCAGGCGCCGGGCGCGCCGTCCAACTACTGGATCACGCACGGCTACCAGCACCCCGACTTCTACAACCCCGGCAACTGATCCCGCTCCATCCCACCGACCGGGCGCGCCGGGCGGCGCGCCCATCCACAAATGGCACTACGTCGTCGCGAGCCACTCGAGGCTTGCGGCCGTGGCCGCGATGCAACCGAGCGCCAGGAGCAGCCAGCGGCGGTTGCCGCGGATTTCGCGCCGGAGCCAGCGCTCGCAGGCGGCCGCGTCGCGCCACGCATCGAGTGCCTGGAGGCGCTGGAGCATGGAGGGGTGCGTGATGCTGGCACGGCGCACATCGACGACCTGCAGCAGTCCGAGGCGCGCGAGCGCCGCCATCAGGACCTCGCTGTCGCCGAGGTAGTGCGCAGCCAGCGCGTCGGCCTGCAATTCAAAGCGGTTCAGCCGGTAGCGCAGCACGGTCATCAGGTAGAGCAGGTTCAACCCGACGACCGCCAGGGCCACCGTCGTCGGGGCGAGCCCGACCTCGGGCTTGAAACCGCTCCAGAGGGTGACGAGCAGGCCCATGCCGAGGGCCACGAACCCGAGGGCGAGCACGGCCAGCACGAGGTTCTGGAGCGGATGGCGCAGCCGCTGGTGGGCGATTTCATGGGCCATGACGGCCACGACTTCGTCGTCGGGCAGTTCGTTGAGCAGGGCGTCGGTCACGAAGAAGTGCTGGTGCCGCGTGAGCAGCCCCGCCACGGCGGCGTTGGCGATGCGCAGGCCGCCGGAGCGCCACACGTGAAGCCGGCGTAGGCGCGTGCCCGCGCGGGCCGCGAGCCGCTGCAGGGCCGCTTCGAGCCGCACCCAGCGCTCGGCTGCGACAAACGCTTGCGGCGCCACCCGGGGGAACAGGGACCTCGAAAAGAGCGGCCCCAGTGCGAAAATGGCCGTGATGAGGCCAAGCGCGAGCAGCATGCTGAGGGCGGGATGCGCCGCGAGCACCGCGGCCGCATGGGGCGCAACGGTCGGAAGGTGTTGGAATATCGACACGTAGAGGAACACCGGCAGGACCGAGATGGCGGCCAACCGGGCGTGGAAGCCGACAAAGGCAGCCAGGCCGGAGTCGAGCTGCCGCAACCGCTGCGTCGGCCCAAACAGCGCCGCGCGCAGCCCGAGCAGGGCGGCGTAGGGCGGCACGAGCAGCAACAGGTCGGCGGCCACGTCGCGGAGCACCGCGGCCACGGCGCAGAGCCCGACGGGCTGGAGCGGCACGGCCACCCACCAGGTCGGCAGCATGGAGGGCAGCAGCGCCGTCGGGGCGGGCACGAGCAGGTGGGCCGCGCTCATGCGCAGCTCGGCCGTGAGCCCCGTGAGCCCGCCGAACTGGAGCTGCGCGAAGTAGACGGCGAGAAACAGCGCCTGGAGGACCCCGACCGTACGCTGCAGGGCGCTCAGCGCGCGCACGCGCTCGGCCGGGTCGGCCGGCTCGGCGAGGCGTTCGGCGCGGCGCATGTGCAGTCGTCGCGCGAGCCCGAGCAGCACGAGCTGCACGCCGCCGCCGGCGAGCAGCGACAGGCCTCCGAGCCACGGGTCGGCGTCGCCCACGGTCCGGCCGAGGAACAGGAAGAGCAGCGGGAGCACGTACGGTAGCGCGAGCATGGTCGATTCCGGGTTCCAGACGCGCGCGGCGCCTCCGAGGAGGCAGCATGGCGCGGCGCAAGGCCAGCGGCAAGTTTGCGATCGGGGCCACCTGCCCGCGGGCGCGCTGCGCGGCGGGGCGTCGCGGCGCGCAGCGGGGGCCCGGAATCCGTCACCCACCCCGGGATTCGCGAGCGGATCCGGGGCGAATCGCGGTGTCGGCCCCGCCGATTGTGTGCTCGCCGGAGCGCGGCCACGACCGCGACCAAATCGGCTGGCCTCCTTGCACTTGGAGCCGGCTCCACTCGCTCGGACTTCCGTGCGGTGACGGATGCTGGGGGCCCGGGACGCGTGACATCCGGCGCCGGGGTCCGTAGCATACGGCGCTGAGGCGACGCCTTGCGCCAGGGCAGCGTTTGCATCGACCGCGAGCGAGAAGGGGTCCCCATGCGCTGCGAAATCGTCCCGACCGGACAGCCGCCCCGCGGGGTCACGCGCCCGCCCGGCGACAAGTCCATCGCGCACCGTTCGCTGCTCGTGGGGCTCTACGTCCACGGCCGATACCGCGTGACCGGCCTGCCGGCCGGCGCCGACGTGCGCACGACGGCCGCCGCGCTGCGGGCCCTCGGCGTGCCCGTGCATCCGCTGCCCGCGCCCCCACCCGGCGCGCCGGGCGACGCCTGCGAAATCGACGGTGTCGGCGGTGCGCTCGCGGCCCCGCCGCGCCTGCGCCTCGACCTCGGCAACTCGGGCACCGGGCTGCGGCTGTTCGCCGGTGCACTCGCGGGCCGCGCGGGTTGCTTCGAGCTCGACGGCGACGCCTCGCTGCGTTCTCGTAGCAACGCCCACCTCACCGAGGCCCTGCGGACACTCGGGGCCGACCTGCGGGGCGCCGATGCCCGCGATCGGGCGCCGCTCGTCGTCACCGGCCGGCCGCTCCGCGCGGCTGAGGTGCGGCTTCCGGTAGCCTCGGCCCAGGTCGTGAGCGCGACGCTGCTCGCGGGTTTGCTGGCCCCCGGGGCCACGGCGGTCTTTGCGCCCGGCCCGTGCCGCGACCACACCGAGCGCCTGCTCGCCCACCTCGGGTTCCCCGTAGCGGGGCCCGCGCAGGGCTGGAGCCGAGTCACGCAGCTCACGAGCCCTCCGCCGGCCCGCGACCTGCACGTGCCGGGCGACCTCTCGGCCGCGGCGGCCTTCATCGTGCTCGCCGCGGCGACACCGGGCGCCGAACTCACGGTGACCGGCGTGGGCCTCAACCCCACGCGCACGGGGCTCCTGGCCGTGCTCGGGCGCATGGGGGCCGATATCGAGGTCCTGCCGGACGCTGCCGCCGGGCCCGAACCGCAGGGCCGCATCCGGGTGCGTGGCGGAGCGCTCCGCGCCACGACCGTCACGCCCGGCGAAGTGCCCACGCTGCTCGACGAACTGCCGCTCGTCGGTTTCGCCGGCGCCTGCGCCGCCGGGGTCACCGAGGTGCGTGGGGCAGCCGCCCTGCGCATCAAGGAATCCGACCGCATCGCCACGACGGTGCGGGTGCTTGGCGAGTTCGGGGCCACGGTCGAGGCGCTGCCCGACGGCTTCCGCATCGCCGGGCCCACGGCGTTCCGGCCGGCCTGCGTCGATGCCGCGCGCGACCATCGCGTGGCCATGCTCGCGGCCGTGCTGGCCTGTCGGTGCCGTGCCGCGTCCACGCTCTCGGGCACCGAGTGGGTGGCCACGTCCTATCCTCAGTTTTTCGAAGACTTGTGCGACCTCGGGGCGGCACGCGTGGCGTTCGCCGAAGCGGCCGGACCCGGCGCGCCGCCGAGCGCTGCGTCCGTCCCAGGTCCTGCGTCCAGCGGAGGTGTAGCGTGAATTCCACGCAGCGTGCTCGCCCGGTCGTGGCCATCGACGGCCCGGCGGGTGTCGGCAAATCGACGGTCAGTCAGCGGTTGGCGCAGGCGCTCGGTTTTTCGCTCATCGAGACCGGGGCCATCTACCGGGCCGTGGCGCTCGTCGCGCGCGAGCGGGGTGTCGCCTGGGACGATGCCCCGGCGCTCGTGCCCATCGCGGCGGCGCTCCCCATCCGTTTTCGCTTCGAGGCCGGCGCGAACCGGGTGTTTCTCGACACCCGCGACGTCACCGCGGCGCTCCGCGACGAAAGCATCTCGGCCGGCGCGTCGCAGGTTTCGGCCCATCCCGAGGTGCGGGCGGCGCTCCTCGACCTGCAACGCCGCCTCGGGGCTTCGGGAGGGGTCGTGCTCGAAGGCCGCGACATCGGGACGGTGGTCTTCCCGGACGCCGAAGTGAAAGTCTTCCTGACGGCACGGCCCGAAGTGCGCGCCGAACGGCGCCGCTTGCAACTGCTCGCAGAGGGGCGCAAGGCCGACGCGGCGGCCATCCTCGACGGGCTCCAGGCGCGCGACCACGCCGATTCCACGCGCAAGGTGGCGCCGCTCGCCCAGGCGGCCGACGCGGTGGCGGTCGACACCTCCGAACTGTCCGAGGACGCCGTCGTGGCTGCCCTGCGAGAACGCGTCGGCGCCGTGTGGCGCAGCCTGAGCGGCGCCCGCGACAGCGTTTCATGAGGGCGGGGCTGCCACACCCGCCGCGCGCCCGCTCCCGGGGCGGGCGGCGGGGGCCGCCGCGCTCATGGGGTTCGCCCTTGGTGTGCCTGCTCGGGCTCCTGGTCCTGAGCCCGGCCGGGCCCTTGCTCGCCTGCCGCGGAGCGCCCGCCATGCCGCCCGAATCGCACCGCAGCCTCATGGTCGAAAGGCAGATTGTGGCGCGGGGGGTGCGCGACCCCGCCGTTCTCGCCGCCATGCGGCGCGTGCCGCGCGAGCGCTTCGTGCCGCCCGCCGAGCGCGACGCCGCCTTCGACGACACGGCGCTCCCCATCGCCCACGGCCAGACCATCTCGCAGCCCTACATCGTGGCGTTCATGACCGAGGCCCTCCGCCTCGACGGCACGAGCCGGGTGCTCGAAATCGGCACGGGCTCCGGCTACCAGGCCGCCGTTCTGGCCGAGATCGCGCACGAGGTATACAGCATCGAAATCGTTCCAGAACTCGCCGACGCTGCCGCGCATCTGCTGCGCGAACTCGGCTACCACAACATCCAGTTGCGCACCGGCGATGGCTACGCGGGCTGGCCCGAAGCCGCGCCGTTCGACGCCATCATTCTTACCGCCGCGCCGCCTCGCGTGCCGCAGCCGCTCCTCGACCAGTTGAAGCCCGGCGGGCGGCTCGTGGCCCCCGTCGGCGGCGGCGGCGGCCAGCAGCTCGTGCGCTACACGCGCCGGGCCCATGGCTTCGCCGAGGACAACTTGCTGCCCGTGCGTTTCGTGCCGATGACCGGCCGAGCCCAGCAGCCGGCCGGTCCCAGCCGGCCACGATGACCGCGAATTGCATGCAGTTTTCGCTTGACAGCCCTTCGGCCGCCGCTAATATGCCGGTCTTGCTGCCAAGGCCAGCGTGGGCAGGAGAGAGGGCCGGAGCATGACCAAGTCTGAACTGATCGAAGTCGTCGCAAGCCGCGCGAACTTGACCAAAGACAAGGCGTCCATCGTCGTCAACACCGTGTTCGACAGCATGGTCGACGCCATGAGGCGTGGCGAGCGCATCGAAATCCGCAATTTCGGCAACTTTGTGGTCAAGGACTACAAGGCCTACACGGGGCGCAACCCCAAAACCGGCGAGCTCGTGCACGTGCCGCCGAAGAAGATGCCGTTCTTCAAGGTCGGTCTCGAACTGCGCAGCCGCGTCAACGGCTAGGCCGGGGGCCCCGCGCCGCCGGTCGTCAGGCCCAAGCCGCCGGCGGCCATCTCCCTGCCCGCATCCCGACGGGACCGGGAGGCAGCCCGCTCGCGCATCCGCTCCTCGTCCGACCCGGCCATTCGCCGCACTCTGAGAGGCTCAGAAAAAATCTCCGTGCTGCTGCGGCGACCCCTGCCGGACGTCCGCGGCGCCCGGGGGGCCCCGAAACCCTGCGACGTATCCCGCGATAGGTCACGGGCTTCGTGCACCCCCGCTCCTTGCAGCCATTCCGCCAGGGGTAGGCCTCGCGACGAACCGCGATATTCTCACGGCCTCCCAGCCGTCCCCCCGCGTGCC
>CAYRCM010000120.1:0-18122 GCA_964422715.1 uncultured Myxococcales bacterium
CCCGCGCCGGCGGCTGCCGATGCCGCGGCGGCCCCGCCCGCCGCGCCCGACGGCGGCGCTGCCGTTGCCCGCACGACGCCCGAGGTTGCCGCCCCGCCGCCCGCCGCCCCCGTTCCCGTGCTCGTCCGCTCGGCGCCGGCGGGCGCGACGGTCGTCGACGGCGCAACGCGGCTCGGGCTCACGCCGCTCGAAGTCAAGGTGTTGCCGGGCCAATCGCGTCGCGTTGCTCTCCAGCTCAAGGGCTACGTCACGGCCGAACGCACGCTGTCGCTCGCGGGCGGGGCGACGCTCGACGTCACGCTCGAGCCCGAACCGCGGCCGGCCCCGGCGCCGAAACCCGTGGCCAAGGCCGTCGAGGCCAAACCGGCACCCCAACCGGCCGCGAAGCCGGCTGCGAAGCCGGCCGCCAAGCCCGCCGCGACGGCGGCCGAAGCCAAGCCCGAAGCCAAACCCGAAGCGAAGCCCAAGGCGCCGCCCGCGGCGCCGAAACCCAAGGTCAAAAAGCCCAAGGTCGACGTGAACTTCATCTAGGAAAGTAGGACCGATGCGGTCTGCCGCGGTCGAAACGCGCCTGCCGGCCCGCGCCACGGGGCGTGCACAGAAGGTGACGGCGGGGCACCCGGGCGGGCCCCGGTCGGAGCGTAGGCTCGGGGCGGGCGCGCGCTCGGCCCCCCAAAACGAGAGGTTGAGCATGAGACGGGCGTCGACGATCTTGGCCTCGGCCCTGGCGGTCGTGGCCCTCGTCGGCTGGGCCACCCCGGCTGAGGCCGCGGGCAATCCCCAGAAGGCGCAACGGCTCGTCCGCAAAGCCGAAGGACAGCTGCGCGCGGGCAACTACGAGGATGCCCTCAAACTCTACCAATCGGCCTACGACATGGCGCCCGCGCCGACCGTGCTCTGCATGATCGGGCGCGCGTACCAGCTCCTCGGCAACCCCGAAGAGGCGCTGGGCCGGTACCGCGATTGCCTCAAAGACGAACTCCCCGAGGCGCTGCGCGGGCGCATCCAGACCGAATTCGAGAAGATCAACAAGGAATACGGCAAAGCCTGGCTGTCCTTCGACATCGAGCCGGTCGGGGCGCTCGTGCAACTCGACGGCGAGTCGCTCGGCGCCGCCCCGCTCGACCGCGTGCAGGTCAAGCCGGGCGACCACATCGTCGAAGTGCGTGCCGACGGCTACCTGCCCGAAACCGATCGCTTCACGGTCGTCGCCGACGAAGATCGCATCGTCACCGTGGCGCTGCGGCCGGTGCCGCCCCCCGAGGTGCCGGTGCCGGTCGTCACGGTCGCGCCGCGCTCGCCCTACCACCCCTGGCAGTGGGTGGCGCTTGGGCTCGGCGGCGCGCTCATCGTCGCGGGCGGCACGGTCTACGCGCTCGCGCAGGGCGACTACGACAAGGCCGACAGCGGGCGCAAGAAACACACCATGGACTACGCCGAGGGCAGCGACCTCTACGACGCGGGCAACACCAAGCGGCTGGCCGGCGGCGCGCTGCTCGGGGCCGGCGGGGCCGTGCTCGCGGGCGCGGCCGTGCTGCTGGCGCTCGATCTCACTTGGAAACCGCCGCAACCGGTCGAAGACGGGGCCACCCCGGCCTCCTCGTTGCCGCCGGTCTCTTCGCTCGACGTCCAACCGCTGCCCGATGGCGCCGTGCTGCGGCTCGGCGGGAGGTTTTGAGCCATGCCTCGCATGACCTCGCGCGTGTGCACGGCAGCAGCGCTGTTCTTGGCCCTGCTGTCGTTCGGTTGCGACCGCACCCCGCCGGGCACGGGCTGGGCCTGCGGGGCCGAAGCGCCGTGTCCATCCGGCTTCGCATGTGGCATCGAAGGCTACTGCGTGCCGGCCGGCGCGCCCGACGGTGGGCCCACGACTGACGCCGACAGCGTCACGCCGCCACCCGACGTGCCCGACGTGCCGAGCGGCCCCGACGGCGACGGCGGCCCGGCCGAAGTTGGCCCGCCCCTCGACGTGCCGGACGACGGCGATACGGTGACCCCGCCGCCCGACGTGCCCGACGTGGGCGACGTCCCGCTCGACGTGGTGCCGCCCGACGCCGACGCGGTGATCCCGCCGCCCGACGTGCCCGACGTGGGCGACGTGGGCGACGTCCGGCTCGACACCCCGTCTGACCTCACGGCCGACCAGGATGGCGATGCGCCGCCCGACACGAGTTGCCCGCGCCCCTGTCTCACCCCGGGTGCCATCCGGTGCGAAGAGGCCGGCTGGTCGGTGTGCGTCGACTATGGCGACGGCTGCTTCGGCTGGAGCGAGCCCAGCCCATGCACCGACGGGGGCAATACGTGCCAGGCGACCACCTGCCTCGACGGCACGGGCTGCGTGCACACGCCGCGCAACGACGGCACCCCGTGCGATGACTACGACCTCTGCACGAGCGGCGAAGCCTGCTACGGCGGCTTCTGCTCGGGCGGCCGGCCGCTCGTCTGCGACGACGACGACGCCTGCACCACCGACTACTGCGACCCGGTCGACGGCTGCGTCTTCACCGCGGCGCCCGACGGCGCGCCCTGCACCACGGGCGACGAATGTCTCGAAGGCGAGACGTGCCAGTCCGGCCTCTGTGTGGGCGGCGACGACATCTGCCTCTGTCACGAAGACGCCGATTGCGCCGCGCTCGACGACGCCGACCTCTGCAACGGCACGCACCGCTGCAACACGCTGCTCGCCCCGTACACGTGCGAGATCGACCCGACGACCATCGTCGTGTGCGACACGTCGTTCGACACCGCGTGCACGCCCACGGCCTGTGTGCCGCTCACCGGCGCCTGCACGCAGACCACGCTGCCCGACACGACGCCCTGCGACGACGGCGACCCTTGCACGGGCAACGACGTGTGCACGGCGGGGGTCTGCGCCGGGGCCACGGTGCCCGATGCCATCGACGATGCCACCTGCGACGGGGTCGACGACGACTGCGACGGGGAGGTCGACGAAGACTGCCCGAGCGGCGCCTACGCGCTCCGCTGGCAGCTCGTCGGCGGCGCCGGCCCGAGCGACACCGTGGCCGCCGAAAAGGGGTTCTTCCTCATCGGCCGGCCGTCGTTCCAGGGGTCGTCGTTCGACGGGACCTACCGGGTGCGGCCCGTGGCGCCACGTCCCTAGCCCCCTGGCCAGGGCGTTGCGCCCGCGGAGGAGACGCATGAGAAACGGGACCACATCGAAAGCGGGCTTCGCAGCCTCGCAGGCGGCCGGGCGCCGCGCGGGGCGCGCTCTGCGCTGGGGCGTGGCACTGCTGGCCCTGCCTTGGCTCTTTGCCGCTGCGCCGGGCGCGGCCCAGACCGTTCCCACCTACATCGCATACGACGGCTTTCTCAGCGATGCCGCCGGCACGGGGCTGACGCTCGACGTCGACCTCACGTTCTTTCTGTACGACCGGGCGCTCGGCGGCGAGCCGCTCTGGAGCGAAACGCATACCGGGGTCGCCGTCGTGGCCGGCCGCTTCACCGTGCGGCTCGGCTCGCGCACGGCGCTCGAGCCGGCGCTGCTCCGGCATCCTGCGATGTGGCTCGGCATCTCGGTCGGCGCGGCCGCCGAGGGCACGCCGCGCCAGCGCATCATCAGCGGGCCGGCGGCCTTCCGCGCCATCTCCACCGAACGCCTGGGCGGGGCCGGCCTTGCCGATCTCGTGCCGCAGGCCGGCCCGGTGCCCGGCGCCTTCGTGCGCGGCAAGGTGGCGCAGGGCCGTGACGCCCTCGCCATCGGCGGGCTCAGCTACGACGAACTCGACGACACCGACGAATTGGCCTACGCCCTCGCGCACACCCCGAGCCACCCGCTCTCGGTCGACGGGCTCGGGGGCGGTCGCGTCAACGGCGACGTCACCGTGGTGGGTGCCCTCCGCGTGAGCGGCGCCATCCAGGTGGGTGCCGCCACGGCGTGCGTTGCCGGCGAACCGTGCGGGCCCCCCATCACGTCCATTTCGTGCGCCGCGGGGCAAGTGCTCGTTTCCGACGGGGCCGGCGGCTGGCGCTGCCGCACCACGCTGCCCGCCCCGCTCGCCGCCTGCAACGACTTCTTCCATGCCATTCGCTGGGATGGCCAGGCTTGGGTCTGCGCCGATCTGCTCGGCGAAGGGCCGAGCGCCGGCCGCGCGCTCGGCTTCGAACGCGTCGACCAGTGGGGCTTCGGCTGGGACGGCCTCATGCGCCGCGCCGCCACCTTCAATGCCGCTCGCGTGCAGTGCGAGCAGGTGGGCGGGCGGTTGCCGACCGTGACCGAGCTCCACCGCATCAATGCCCTCGACGGCGCCGGCGGCATCGGCGACAGCAACGACACGGCCGACCTCTGGACGCTCATCCAGCACAGTCCGGGCAGCCAAATCGTCGTGCGCATCTCCGACGGCCGCATCGCGCAGTCCGCCGAGACCGCGACGCTCCCCTACCGCTGTGTCTGGCCCATCGGCATCGGCGGCACGTTCTCGGGCAATGCCTGCCACGGTCCGGTCGGCTCCCCCTGCTTCCAACTCGACGGCGAGGGCGGGCTGCTGCGCATCGACCGCGCCGACCGGCCGGCGCTCAACTTCAACGCCGCCGTGCGCGAGTGCGCGTTCTTCCACGGGCAACTCGCGAGCGAGCGCACGTTCGTCGAAGCGTTGCGGGCCGGCCTCGACGGCGGCTCGGGCCGCTGGCTGCACACGTCCGACCGCCGCGGCTTCGACGCCACGGCCCCCGATCCGCAAAACCGCGACCACACGGTCGGCATCGTGGCCTGGCTCGAGACGGCGCTCGAATTCGACGACACGCCGCCCAACGCCTCGGGCCGCGGCCCGGTGTCGCTGAACGACAACCACCGGCGCCCGTTCCGCTGCGTCGGCCTCGGGGCGCCGCTCGGACCGAACCCGAACCAAATCGCCAACTACTGGTCGAGCGCCACCACGTACCTCAAGTCCACCGCCGCCGACGTGGGGGTGGCCGGCTACCTGGCCGTGCTCGACGCGTGCTTCGAGCAGGGTGGACACCTGCCCATGTTCCGCGACCTCATGGAACTCGTGCAGGACGGGCTTACGGCCGGCTCCAACTCCTGGGTCTGGACGGCCGACCACGAGGGCGGGCCGAACGTCAGCGGGCTCAAGTGGAACGGTGTCGAAGAGGGCTTCGACGGGTTCTGGAACCTGCACGCCATCCACCTCAACCGCAACACCGAGACGCGCGCCTACCGCTGCGTGTTCTACCCCGTCGACCCGAACTACTCGGGGCCGACCGACTGCAACGGCGGGTGTTTCTCGTACCTGTACGTCGGCTCCGACGTCGACGTCATGACCTGGGCCGACGAGTACGACCGGGCGCCGGCCCCCTTTGCGGCGGCCGTGTCCGATTGCTACGCCGAGGGCGGCCACCTCGCCACGAAACGCGACCTCAGCGAACTCGTGCGCCAGGGCCTGCCGAACGGGCAGTTCGCGAGCGGCGAGACGCCCATCTGGCTCTGGACGGCCGACGGCACAGGCGCCGACGGTGCCGCCGTCATGCGCTGGCTCGGCGCCGCGCCCGAATTCGCCGACGTCAACCCGACCGATGCGCAGGACGCCGCGCGCACGAGTGAGGCGGCCCTGCCGTATCGCTGTGTCTGGACGAACGAAATCCGCTATCCGTAGCCCCGCGCAGCGTGGGGGTGCGGCTGGAGCAGCGCTCATGACCACCGCAGGACGGTGTGCGCAAGCCCGGAGGCGATCGATGAGCATCGCACGTGTGTTCGTGGCCTCTCTCGTGTTGGCTCTCGGACTGGGTCCGGCCCTCGCCGACGACACGGTCCCGCCGTACCTCGCCGTTGCGGGCGAACTGCAAGACAATGCCGGGCGCCCCGTGACCGGTCTCGTCGACCTCACGTTCGCGCTCTACGCCGTCGAGACGGGCGGCACGGCGCTCTGGACCGAAACCCAACCGCGGGTGGCCGTCACCGCCGGCCGGCTCCACGCCTACCTCGGCGTCGAACGGCCCTTCAACCCCGACCTGCTCGACGGCGGCGAACGCTGGCTCGCCATCAAGATCGGGGCCGGGCCCGAAATGCAGCCCCGCCAGCGGCTCGCCTCCCTGCCGTTTGCGCTGCGCGCCGCCGTGTGCAGCGAAATCGACGGGCACACGGTCGAAGACTTCCTGCTCGTCGGCGACCCCATCCCGGCCGACGCCATCGACGGCGCGGTCCCGCTCTGTGCCAACGCCGACATGCTCGGCGGCAGCGTCACGGCGGCCGATCTGGCGGCCCTCGACGAAACCCAGGAAATCGCCGACGCCATCGCCTCGCTCGGCCCGCCCGTCGACAGCATCGACGGGCTCACGGGCGGCACCATCGCGGGCGACGTCGACGTGGCCGGCGACCTCGCCGTGACGGGCAGCCTCACGGCCGGCGGACGCGACGTCTGCGACACGAGCGGCAACTGCGGCCCCATGCTCAACGCGCTCTCGTGCACGTCCGGCCAGGTTCTCATGGCCGACGGCCCCAACTCCTGGACCTGCGGCACGTTCCCGACCCTGCCCGACGGCCCTTGCACGGGTCCGGGCGCCATCCTGCAGTGGGACGGCACGCGCTTCGAGTGCACGACGCTCGCCGAATCGGGGCTTTCGGGCGGCAACGCCAACGGCTACGAACTCGTCGACTCGTGGGACTTCGCCTGGGACGGGCTGCTGCGCGCCGAACGGCCCTGGGCCGAAGCCGACGCCACGTGCCGCGCGCTCGGCGGCCGCCTGCCGACCCCGAGCGAACTCTACCGCGTCAGCAACCGCTACGGCACGGGCGAAGTGGCCGACTTGAGCGAACAAAACCATCTCTGGACGCTCATCGCCCACGACGAAGAGCGCTTCGTCACCCTGCGCCTCGACACCGGCGAGACGGGCCAGGAACTCGGCACCGCGCGCAAACCCTATCGCTGTGTGTGGCCGACCACCGAAGAAACGGCGTTTGCCGGCACCGCCTGCTTCACCGTCAACCCTGACGAAGACGGCTGCTGGACGCTGCCCGGCCATGGCGAGGCCTTCCGGCTCGACGCCTACGACCGGCCGGCCTTGAACCACAACGCCGCCACGCGCGAGTGCGCCTTCTACCACGCCCACCTGGCGAGCCAGGCGGTGCTGGCCGAAGCCATCCGCGGCGGCCTGCCGAACGGCAGCAACGTCTACCTGCACACGTCCGAGCGGCTGCGCACGGGCGATGCCGACCTCGTCGTGGGTCTCGCGCGATGGCAGGAGACCTTCCCCGAGTACACCGACCTACCCGACGACGCCGACGAGGGGCCGGCCAACGCCGCCACGAAGCGGCCGTTCCGCTGCGCCGGCATCGGCCGCAGCGTGCCCGTGCATCCCGTGACCCTTCCCGACGAATGGGTGGCCGACACCACGTACCTCAAGTCCACGAGCAACGACGAGTCCAGTACCGAGGGCCCGCTCGCGGTCGATTTCGCGAGCGCCGTGTCGTACTGCCGCGACCGCGGGGGCCATCTGCCGACCACCCACGAACTCGTCGAACTCATCCAGGCCGGCCTCCCGAACGGTTCCGGCGAATGGCTCTGGACGAGCGACCAGCTCTTCGGCGACTCCGTGGCCATCGTGCGCTGGACCGACGTGGCGCTCAACTTCACCGGCTTCCAGGCCTCGGGCGGTGTCTCGCAGAGCAGCAAGGCCGGCACCGAGGCGCGCCGCTTCCGCTGCGTCTACCACCCCATCCAGACGGGCTACACCGGCCCCGCGGCCGACGCCTGCAACCCCACCTGCTGGACGCATTCCGTGTCGCTCGGCGTCGACGTGCGGCTCTGGACCGACTCCTTCGACCGCTCGTCGCTCGGCTTCGTGCTGGCGCAGGATCTGTGCCGCGAGCGCGGCGGCCGGCTGCCCTCCGAACGCGACCTGATCGAACTCGTGCGCGCCGGCTTGCCGAACGGCTTCGGCTGGGCGGTGCGGCTCTGGACCACCGACCTCACCGGCGAAAGCCAAGTCAGCACGGTCAGTTGGCAGGGCCAGCCCGCCACCGGCTACACCGATGCCGAGGGCAACGAATCGGCCGACCGCGACCGCAGCGCCGAGTTCTCCTTCCGTTGCCTCTGGACGAACGAACTGCGCCTGCCCTGACGCCCGCCGCGTCGCCCGCGACCCCGGCCGGCCTGGATGGCCGCCGGCCGTCGGTCGGAAAGGACCCCCGTCATGTCCTCGGCCACGCTCCTGCTGCTGGCGTTGCTCTGGCTGCCCGAGCGCCCGTTTGGCCAGCCGGCGTCGGCCGACGAACTGTTGCGCTATGTGCCCGACGACGCCTTCCTCGTTGTGGCGCTCGATGCGGGCAGCGTCGGCGACGCGCTCCTGAAAAACCTCGACGCGCTCGGCCGTGAGCGCTTCGTGCAAGGCGTGCCGGCCCTGCGCAAGGGCTACGAGGACGTGCGGCGCATGCGGGACGAGGGCCTGCGCGAACTGACCGAGAAGTTCGGCATCGTGCTGCCTCAGGACCTGCGCTACATCACGCTGGCGTTGGTGGCGGGCGACGAGGGCGACCCCGAGCCGCTCGTCGTGCTCGGGGGCCAGTTCGAAGCGCGCATGCGGGAGCGGCTGGCCGAGCTCGGGCAGGGGGCCAGCCCGCGCGCCGTCGGCGGCGGCGAGATCTACGCGGCCGCCGAGGCGGGGCCGCACGCGTTTGCCGCGGCGTTCGTGGCGCAACGCGGCGTGGCGCTGCTGGGCGATCCCACGCTCATCGAGCGCGTGCTGCGGGCCGCCGACAAGCCCGCGCGCACGCACCGCGGGCTTGGCGCGCGCCTGCGTGCGGCGTTCGACAACCGCACGTATCTGCTCGTTGGGTTCCAGCCCACGGCCACGCTCATGAACGTCATCCGCAAGGAGCGCGTACCCGGGCCGGTCGAAGCGCTGCTCGGCGGGCTCCGGAGCGGCGTGCTGGCGCTGCGCTACCACGAGACCCTCATCGAACTCGAGGCCGGCGACAGGGCACTCGTGCCGCGCTATCGTGCGCTGCTCGCGGCCATGGCGGCGCTCGACCGCGCCGGCGACGCGCTCCTGACCGCCCTCGAAGAAGTCGCCGTGGCTCTTGTGGTCCCGAGCGACCCCGGGCTCGAACCCGAAACGCGCGAGGCGTTTCGCCACCGCGACGCGTTTCTCGATTTTCTGAAGCGGCACCTGGCGGCACCGCCGAACCCCGCTCGGGTCGACACACAGGCTGCGCAGAACCGGGTCACCCTCAAGGCGAGCGGCTCGCCGCTGCTCGTCTTGTTGCCGGCGGCCGTGCCGTTCGGCTACGTGATGCGGCTCTAATGCCAAGTTGCGTTCCAAAGGATACCGAGGCGCCGAGGAGCCTTCCCCCGAGGCGTACTTCGGGTGCGCCGCACGGGGGAGCGACGAAGGCAACAAAGGTATCCGCAGGAAGGCGACTGGGTGTGACCCGTCGGCGAACCGTCGGTTTCACGAGGCCCGCGCAAGGCGCGGGTAGCAGGAGGTTGCGATGACGATGCTTGCCCTGTGGCTCAGTGCGTGGCTTGGCGCGTTGCCCATCACGGCCGAAGTGGCCCTGGGACCGTTGCAGGTGGGCTACCGCGACTGGTCGGGCGGCGACTGCAGAGCGCTCATCCGCGGCAACGACGCGTACTGCCAGTCGGGCGACTGCAAGGCGCTCGTGCGCGGCAACGACGCTTACTGCGACACCGACGACTGCAAGGCGGTGCTGCGCAAGAACGATGCCTACTGCAAGTCCGATGACTGCAAGGCGGTGCTGCGCAACAACGACGCCTACTGCAAGTCCGACGACTGCAAGGCCTACGTGCGCAACAACGACGCCTACTGCCAGGGCGCGACCTGCAAGGCGGTGCTGCGCAAGAACGACGCCTACTGCCCCTGAGCGCGCCCGGCCCCTCGGCGCCGGCCGCTACTTCGGCGGCGCGTCGGGATGGAGTCTCGTGTAGGCGGCGGCTTCGGCGGCCGCCAGCACCCGCCCAACCGGCACGCCGGCCGACCGCGCGCGCTCGGCGCACACCTCGTATTCGGCGCTCGCCCGCACCACTTCGCCTCCGAGCGAGGCCACTTTCACCGGCACCGGCCCGAACGCCGTGTCGACGCGCTCGGCGCGCCGCGGCAGCGAGCGCTTCTGCACACTGGCGACCCGGCAGCCGATGGACGTCGTGTGCCGGAACAGCGCGCTCGTGACGGCGTCGACCACCGCAGCGGGGCACAGCGCGTTCAGCAGGTGCGCGGGCCGGCCCTTCTTCATGAGAATGGGGGTCACGTATACGTCGAGGGCCCCGGCGGCGAACAAGGCGTCGAACGCGGCCGGAAACGCCTGCGGATTCATGTCGTCGATGCTGGCGGTCACGACGGCGGCCTCGTCGGCGTGCCATTCGTCGGCCCGCAGCGGTTCGCCGACGAAGATGCGCAGGACGTTGGCCACCGGCAGGTCGCGGCGGCCCGCGCCGCGCCCGTGGCCGCGGACCAGCATGGGCGGCAGCGGGCCGAAGCCGGCGGCGAGCGTTTTCACGAGGGCGGCCCCCGTCGGTGTCACCGTCTCGCCCTGCCAGGCCACGCCGTAGACGGGCAGCCCCTCGATGAGCCGCGCCGTTGCGGGGGCCGGCAGGCCGTGCGTGCCGTGCGAAAACGTGACGGTGCCGCCGCCGAGAGGCAGCGGCGAGGCGACGATTCGGGTGATGCCGAGCGCATGGAAACCGGCCACGGCGCCCACGATGTCGACGAGCGCGTCGACGGCCCCCACCTCGTGGAAGTGCACGTGCTCGACGGGCACGCCGTGCACGGCCGCTTCGGCTGCCCCGAGGGCCCCGAAGGCCGCCCGGGCGCGCGTCGCAACGGGCTCGGGCAGGCCGGCCGCGGCGATGAGCGCCAGGATGTCGGACAGGTGGCGCGCGTGTGCGGCGGCGTCGCATTGCACGTCGACGGCCTGGGCCTCGATGCCGGCGCGGCGCACGGGGCGAACGACCACCCGTACGTCGGCAAGCCCGAGGCGGCGCGCGATGTCCTCGAAAAACGCGGGTTCGAGGCCGAGCCCGATCAGGGCGCCGAGCAGCATGTCGCCCGACACCCCGGTCGGCGCATCGATGTAGGCGAGCGGGGCGGTCGTCATGGGGTCTCCGCGGGGCCCGCGGCGGCGGCCTGGCGGGCGATGAAGTGGGCGACGCAGGCCGCCCCGAATCCGTTGTCGATGTTGACCACGGCCACGCCCGCGGCGCACGAGTTGAGCATGGCGAGCAACGCCGCGATGCCGCCAAACGCCGCCCCATAGCCGACGCTCGTCGGCACGGCGATGACGGGCTTGCCGACGAGCCCGGCCACGACCGACGGCAGCGCTCCCTCCATACCGGCCACGACGACGAGGGCATGCGCCTCGCGCAGCGCGTCGACGTGGTGGAGCAGCCGGTGCAGCCCGGCCACGCCCACGTCGTCGATGCGGCGCACGCTCGTGCCAAAGTGCTGCAAGGTGAGCGCGGCCTCGTCGGCCACCGGGCCATCGGCCGTGCCTGCCGCCAGCACGGCCACGTGCCCGGCCGGCGCGGCCGGCACGCGGCGTTCGGCGAGCAGCCGCGCGCGGCGGTGGTAGGTGAGCGTCGGGAAGCGCTCGCAGAGCGGCTCGGCCACGGCCGGCTCGACGCGGCTGACCAGCACGGCGGCATGCTCGCGCAGGCTCACGGCGATGAGCCGGTCGAGGTCTTCGAGCCGTTTTCCGGGGGCGTAGATGACCTCGGCGAGGCCCGTGCGCAGCGCGCGGTGCGTATCGAACAGCGAGCCGTCGAGCGGCTGGAAGGGCAGGGTGCGCAGGGCGTCGAGCGCCGCGTCGGGGGTGGTTTCGCCGCGCTGCACGGCGACCAAGAGGGCGCGCAGCGCGTCATCGTTCTTCAGCATGGGCAGAGCCTCCAGGCCCGGCGGGTGGGGCCGGCGCGGGCGCGGTGAGCGTGGCGTTCAGCGAGCCGGTGCGGTAGCCGCCGAGTTCGAGCGCCACGTAGCGGAAGCCGAACGCGCAGAGCGCCGCGTGGATCTCGGCGCGCGCCGCAAACGCGGCCTGCGCCGCAGCGTCGGGCGCAAGTTCGATGCGAGCGATGTCGCCGTGGCTGCGCACCCGCAGTTGCGTACCGGCGGGCAGTTTCGCCGTGAGCCAGGCTTCGGCCTGGGCCACGCGTTGCAGGCCGGCCGCGGTGATGCGTTCGCCGTACGGGAAGCGTGAGGCCAGACAGGCGAGCGATGGCTTGTCGGCGACGGAGAGCCCGAAGCGTCGCGCGAGCGCCCGGATCTCGGACTTCGTGAGCCCGGCGTCGCAGAGCGGGCTCAGGATGCCGAGTTCGGCGAGCGCGCGGCGGCCCGGCCGGTAGTCGCCGAGGTCGTCGACATTGCTGCCCTCGGCCACTACCGCGAAGCCGCGCGCCGCGGCGAGCGCGCGCAGGCTCGTGAACAGATGTCGCTTGCAGTGGTAGCAGCGGTCGGGCGGGTTCGTCGCGAAGCCCGGCACGTCGAGTTCGTGGCCGGGCAGCGATTCGTGGGCCACCCGGAGCGCGCGCGCGAGGCCGCTGGCGGCCTCGTCCTCGCCGGGCGGCTGCGCCGGCGAATGGATGGTCACCGCCAGCAGCGGGCCCCGCACGGCCCGTTGCGCGGCCGCCAGCAGCACCGCGGAGTCGACGCCGCCCGAGAGCGCCACGACGAGCGAGGGCAGAGCGGCGAGCGCCGCGTGCAGGTCGGCGGCCTTGCGCTCCAATTCGGGCGTGGCCGCGTCGGAGGCCGCGGGTTCGGTGTGCAACGCGTCGAGCAGTGTGGGCGGCGGCATGGCGACTCGCTTTCCCTGGGGTTCGGGCGATCGCGGGCGCCCGCTAGCGGGGGCCGCTGCGGGTGACCACCACGTGGTCGAGCACGAGCGCCTCAACGACGGGCCGTCCGGCGACGCGCGGCTGCGGCTGCTTCATGAGGCGTTCGCCCGCTTCACGGTCGAGCACGGTGTAGCGCAACGGCGCACTGGGCGTGAGCGGGAACGGCTTGCGCAATTCGTGGCGCGCCAGGATCTCGTGCGGGTACGCGTTGGCGCGCGTGCCGGCGAGCGCCAGGGTGAGGGCAAACGGGCGGCCGCCCGATGTACGCAGGACGTAGTCGACCGTGGCGCGGTGTTCGGCGTAGCTCAGCCGCGCCTCGCTCTTCGTGTAGTAGAAGCCGGCCGCAACGGTCTGCGCGCAGGCCGCCACGACGACCCAGACGAGCGTCGTGCGCCACAGGCCGCGTTTGAGCAGCCAGCCGAGCCCCGCGATGAGCGGTGCGAAGGCCAGCGGATAGAGCACGTTGATGTAGTGCGGGTGGAACGCCTTGCGGCCGAAGACGAGCAGCAGCGGGGTGGCCACGAGGGCGTAGAGCAGGCCCAACTGCCAGGGGTTGGCCTTCAGCCGGGCCCAGGCACCGCGACCCGCGCCGATCAACGTGGCCCCCCAGTGCAGCCAGGCCGCGACGGCGACGAGCACCGTAGCCGCGCTGGCCACGACGAGGACCATTCCGCCGAAGCCCCCGCCGAAGAACGTGACGAGCTGCCCGAGCCCGCCGTCAGCGCCGTAGAACTCGGCCTCGCTGTACGGAAACCAGTAGCCTTTGTTGACGAAGTAGCCCATCTCGCCCGTGCCGAACAGCAGCAGCTGCAGCGGCGCCCGGTAGTAGTGGCCGGCGACGTAGGCCGGGTCGGGCGGCATGGCGAGCAGCGCCAGCGTGTTGCGGAAGCCGTGGCGCAGTTCATCGAGGACGTAGGGCAGGTAGGTGAGGGCCCCGGCCAGGGTACCGAGCCCGAGATACGCCCAGCGCACGCGCGGCCGATAGACGACGGCGTAGAGCAGCACCAGCCCCATCAGCAGGGGGGCTGACAGGTGGAACTGCGGCAACAGTACGAGGCAAAACGGGATCCAGAAGACGTGGCGGCTCTTCGGTTCGTGCAGCACGCGTGCGGTGGCCCACAGCACCAGGGCCGTGAACAGCAGCACCGTGTCGGAGTTCCAGACGCGGTCGGAGTAGAAGTAGCTCCACGGCGAGAACACGAAGAGGCCCGCGAAAGCGAGCGCCACCCCCGGGCCCGCCATGCGCCGGACGGCCGCGGCGAGCAACGCGTAGGCGCCGAGGTTCAGCAGCACCACGAAGACCATGCCGGCGAGCGGCGAGCGCGAGAAGAGCTGCGGCAGCGCCATCAACACGAAGAAACTGCCGCCCGGATGCTTGGCCTCGCCACCCGTGACGGCCGGGCCGACCTTGGGCAGCCAATGGTCGTCGACGACCGACTGCGCCGTGCCGTAGAACTGCGCCTCGTCCCCCGTGAAGCGGCAGTACTGGACGAATACGAGCCGCACCGCGAAACCGACGACCAGCAGCGCCCCGAGCAACCAGAAGAAGCGGCGCTCGACGAACGGTCGTGGCGCGGGGGCGCCCCGAGGGGCCTCGGCCCCGCGCGGGGGTGCCGCGGCGTCGGCGGGAGCGACCGCGGCGGCCGCCGGGCGCGCGGCGTCGTCACGGATGTCGGTGGGCTCAGGCATCTGCAAGACCTCCGGCCGGGCGGGAGCATAGCCGTGCCGCGCGCGCGGAAGCAAGCGCACGCGGCGGGCGCGCGCGGGGCATGCGCAAATCGCCCCCGCCCATTCGGCCGCCGCCACCGGCCCCGCCGGCGCCCGCGCACGTCCGCACCGCCCGCCTGCCCGGCGCGGCCCCCGAGGGGGAGCGGAAACTTGCATCCGCGCCGCCAAGTCCGTATGAAGGAGCCCGGCGGCGGCCGCGTTGCGGCACGTGCCCGCGGCCGCCGAGCGGTCGTGTATGTCAGACGGGGGGCGGGAGGTTGCACATGCGGCTCGGGCTGCTTCTGGCTGTCGTTGCGGTGGGGGCGCTCTCCTTTGCGCCGCGCGTCGCGGACGCCTGTTCGTGCTCGGCGCACACCCGGGTCACCATCCTGCCGGCCGACCGCAGCGAGCGCGTGCACCCCCAGTCCAACCTGTTCATCGTGGTGAGCGGCACGAGCGGGTTGCAGCGCGAGGCCGAACAGCGCAAAGACTACCGGCTCGTGCGCGAAGACCAACGCGACGTGCCGCTCAACTTCACGGTCGAAGAAGTCGGCAACGTCGTGCGCATCGTACCGGCGGGGCTGCTCAAGGAAAACGCGTGGCACCGCTTCGAGGTTGCGGGCACCGTTCTTTCCCGTTTCCAGACAGGTCGTTCCGAGGCATTGGGCACGCCGCCCGGCAACCCCGAAATCGTCGGCGTGCGCCAGGAGCCGTCGCGCGCCGGCACGCCCGCCTGCGAAGGGCGCACACACACGGTCAACGTCGAAGTGCGCGACATGGGCTTCGACAACAGCCTTGCCACGCTCTTCTTCTGGGAACTGTCCTACCAGTCCGGCGGGCGTTCCATCCCGCTGCAGGTCGCGCCCATCGTCATGCACGACCGGCGCCAGCACGTGTTTCGGCCGAACAGCCTGCTGTCCGTCGGCCACGGGCAGTGCGGCTGCGGCCCGGTCTTTCCGAAGGGCAACCAGTTCGTGCGCGTGACGCTTGTCCGCGTCGACGGCCGGCGCTGGGAATCCGAGCAGCAGAACGTCTTCGTCAACTGACCGACGCGAACGCTAGAAACGCAGGTCGACCCCGGCTCCGGCGCGCCAGTCGTCGATGCCCTCGTAGCCCCCGGCGGCGGCGCCGTCGCTCGATACGCGCCACTCGTGCGCCCATTCGGCGAACACGAAGCCGACATCGAAGAACGTGTAGCGGCCGTGCAACACGATGAGGCTGCGGTCGAGGCTGAAGAGCTCGGCCGCATCGGCCGCGGCCCGTTTGACCCAGAGCGCGTGCAGGCCGACGCCGTAGAGATTCGGCAGTGCGGCCCCGACGCGCAGCGCGGCGTCGTGCGAGGCGTTGCCCTCCTCGAAGGCCAGCTCGACGTGGAGCCGATTGAAGAGCAGCAGCTGCGCCTCGAAGAGCGCCCCGTGCACGAGCGGCCCCTGCACGTCGCGCAGCGCCTGCTGTTTGGGGCCGGAAGGCCCGTCCTCGCAGGCCGCGGCGCCGCGGCGCGTACGCGGAAACGCCATGCGCTCGAGTTCGTAGAGCGGGTTCACGTAGGCCGCCGAGTAGCGCGGACTGCCGAGCCGGTATTCGCCGCGCAGCGCGAGGGCGCTCTTCTCGGCAAACTGCCAGCGCACGACGAGCCCGAGGTGCCAGCCCACGGCGAAGTCGGCGAGTCCGTTGACGTCGCTGTAGGGCCGGACGTCCCAGTTCGGCGCCGCGGCAAACGCCCAGCCGAAATCGAGTCCGTAGGCGAGGAACGGGGCGTTTGTGGCGTCGATCTCGCGGTCGCTCGTGACCCGCGGCCGGCCGGTGGGCTCGCAGCGGTAGTACGCCGGCGCCGCCCCGTCGACGAGCGCCGTGAGGCCCACTTCGAGCCCCTGCAGCCGCGGCCGGCTGCGCGCCATGACGAGCGGCAGCACCCCCCAGCGCAAGGCGACGAGGCTCGGGTCGACGACGTTGTCGAGCAGCAGGTCGGTGCGCAGCCCCGCGATCTCGACGGCAGCCGCAAACGACGCCTGGTAGTGGTCGACCTCGACGGCGCTGTAGTAGCGGTCGACGAGCGTCCCGTTGCCGAGGCTGGCACCCTGGGCCTGCCCGAGTTGCACGCTCAACACGCCATTCGGCGCGGTGTAGCGCAGGCGCTGCACGATGCGCAGGAAATCGCTGACTTCGTCCCAGTCCTCGGGGCGCAGCGCGCCGGGCCGCTTGGGCTCGCGGTCCTGTACGCGAAAGCGCAGCGGCGCGGCGAGCGCGAGCGACAGGGTCTCGTCTTCGAGGGCCACGCCGAGCAGCACGGTCAGGAAGGCGTCCTCGCCAATCTGGCCGGCCGAGAGCGAACCCTCGACGAGCCCACGGAAACGGAAGTCGGGGGCCGGCAGCGCCTCGGCGCCGGCCGGTGGGGGAGCGGCGGCTGGGGCCGCCGAGAGCGGCGGGGCGAGGGCCGGCGGCGCCGCCGGATCGGGGAGGTCGGGGGCCGGCGGGGCCGCGGTCGCGCTCAGGCTTGCCGCCGTGCACAGCGCCGCCCACATCCACGGCCCGAAGCGCCGCCTCATGCCCGCCTCCCGCCCGGGCCAAGCGGGGCCCGGTGCGTGCCATTAATGCCCGACGCGGCGGGGCGAGGCAACTTATTGGCACCCCACCGGAAAAGCCCCGGGCCCGGCCTGCGTCGGCGGCGCGGCCGGCAGGTCGTAGGCTGCGAGCACGACCTGTTCCAGCCGTTGCCAGGCCGGCGTACTCTCGACGTCGGCCGCGACGGCCTCGGCCGCGGCGGCGAGCGCCGGCACGTGCTCCTCGAAGCGGCGCGGCAGCGGGAAGGCGGCGAGCACGTCTCGGTCGATTTGCAGGACCGTCGCCTTGCGCTTGCCCCGGGCCCTGAGATACGCGGCCGCCAGCCCCGATTGCAGCACGCCCGCAAGGGCCCAGAGCCGTCTCACCTCGGCCGCGCGCACGATGACGGTCGAGAGGTCGAACACGCCGGGCTCCGCGCACACCGCGGCCACCGGCCGTGGGACCTGGCGGGCCACGAGCAGCCGTGGCCCCGCAAAGAGCTCGGCCTGACGCGGCCAGTGCAGGTGAAACCAAGCGCGCTCTCCCGCGCGCACTTCGCGACGCCGTTCGAGCAGCGTCCGGAACCGCCCGAGATGCTCGGCGAGGCTCGGCCACTCGGCGAGCTGCGGACACGTCTGCGGGGTGAGGAACAGCACGACCGTGTCGGGCCACTGCACGCGAAACGGGCGCAGCGCTCCGGCCGTGGCAAATGGGCGCACGAAGCGCGCCAGCGCCGCTGGCGGCAGGGCCAGGGCGGCGAGTTCGGCCGGCGTCAACACGAACACGCCGGCCCCGACGAGCGGCCGCAGGCTGGCCGCGCTGGTACCGTCGAGCAAGCCCAGGGCCTTCGGCCCGAGCCGATTCGGATTGGCCACGAGCCCCTGGCCGAGCGCGAAGCCGGCCTCGGCCAGCGGACGCGCGGCGGCGTCCAGGCGGTCCCAGCGAGCCTCGTCGTCGGCTGCGCCGAGTTTGAGTCGTCCCGTCGCGTGCAGCAGCGCGGCCTGCGGCGGGGCGAGGTGCACGGCGAGGCCCGGCGGCGGCGCGCCGCGCGCGAGTGCCCGCAGGGTGGCCCCGGCGTCC
>CAYRCM010000121.1:0-18115 GCA_964422715.1 uncultured Myxococcales bacterium
CGCCGCCGCGGCGGGCGCCGCCGGCACCGGCCGGGCGCCCCGCCGACGCCCGAATCCACGCCCTGAGACCGCGCCGCCGGGCACCGCGCCCGTCCCCCGCACCCCCGCAGCACGGAGGAACCCCCCATGACGGCCACCGTCCCGCTGACACCCCCCGGCGACCTGACGGCCGACCGCCACCTCGTCGACTCGCACGCCCACCTGCTGCCGCGCGTCTACGGCGCGGGGCTCGCCGCCGTGCTCGACGAATGCCGGCGGCTGCTCGGACACGTGGTGGTCGTCGGCGCGGGGTATGGCAGCGCGGGCGCCTCCGAAGCGGTCGAACTGGCCGCGCAGCACCCCGACCTGCTCTCGGCCATCGTGGGCGTGCACCCGCACGAGGCGAGCACGTTCTCGCCGGCCGTGGCGGCCGAGCTCGAAGCCTGGCTGCGGCGCGGCGCCGCCGTGGCGCTCGGTGAAATCGGGCTCGACTACCACTACGACCTCTCGCCACGACCCGTGCAGCGCGAGGCCTTCGAAACGCAACTCGGGCTCGCCGGACGGCTCGGCGTGCCGGTCGTGTTGCACATTCGCGAAGCCTGGCCCGATGCGCTGGCCATCCTCGACGCCACCGGCGTGCCGGCGGCCGGCGGCGTCGTCCACTGCTTCACGGCCGGGCCGGCCGAGGCCCAGGCGGCGCTCGAACGCGGCCTCGACGTCGCCGTGGGCGGCGTGCTGACGTTTCCGCGCTCCGACGAGGTGCGGGACGCCGTGCGACTCGTGCCCGTGGAACGACTGCTCATCGAGACCGACAGCCCGTACCTCACGCCCATGCCGCACCGTGCCGTGCGGCCGAACCGCCCGGCGTTCGTCGCGTACGTGGCGCGGGCCGTCGCCGCACTGAAGGGCCTGAGCCCGGCCGACGTCGCGCGCATCACGGGCCGCAACGCGCGACAGCGCCTGCGGCTGCCGGCCGCCCCGGCCGACGTCCAGGCGCCGCTCGCCTACCCCATCCGCGACAGCCTGTATCTGAGCGTCACGAACCGCTGTACGCTCGCCTGCACGTTCTGCCCGAAGCGCCACGGCCAGTACGTGGTGCGCGGCCACGAGTTGCGGCTGGCGGCCGAGCCCAGCGTCGCGGACCTGGTCGCCGCGGTGGGCGACCCGCGCCCGTGGCGCGAGGTCGTCTTCTGCGGGCTCGGCGAGTCGTTGCTGCGCCCCGACGTGGTCGTCACCGTGGCGCGGGAGCTGCGCACGAAGGGGGCCCGGCGCATCCGCATCGACACCGACGGGCTCGCGAACCTCGTGCACGGCCGCGACGTGCTGGCCGAACTGGCCGGTCACATCGACGCGCTCTCGGTGAGCCTCAACGCGCCCGACGCCGCGACCTACGCGCGGCTGTGCCCCTCGCGTTTCGGACCGCGGGCGTTCGAGGCCGTCTGCGACTTCCTGCGGGCGGCGCCGGCGTTCGTGCCCGACGTCACGGCCTCGGTCGTGGCCGTGCCCGGCCTCGACCTCGCGGCCTGCGAGGCGCTCGCCCGCGAGCTCGGCGTGCGCCTGCGCGTGCGCCCCTTCGACGACGTGGGCTGAGGCGGGACGGCAGCCCTCCGCCAGGCGCTCGCGCAGCAAGGCGCGGCACGGGGCGCGCCCATCGCCCACGGCCCATCCTATCGAGCACGCCGAGCCCCAGCGCCCCCCGCGCAAAACACGGCTTGAGCGGAACCCGCACGCCCGGTTATGATGCCGGTCCGGTCATGCCGGACACGGAGGCTTGCATGCTTTCCTTTCGTACCCTCGGCGGTCTCATGGTGGTGCTCGCTCTTGCAACGGCGTGCGGCAGCGCGGGCAGCAGCCCGGGCGGCGGCGACGACACCGGCGGCGCGCCCGACGTAGCCGCCGACCAGAGCCAGGACCTCGGTCCGAACCCCGACGGCGCCGGCGACGCCGTTGCCCCCGACCAAAACGGCGACACGGCCACGGCGCCCACGGTGGAGACGGCCGTATCGCGCACGGCCGTCAACCCGGGCGAGACCATCACGGTGGTCTGCACCATCGCGCCGGCCGATCGGGCCGACAAGTACGAAACGGCCGTACAGGTCACGGGCGGCCCGGCCAACGGGGCCACGGTCGCCGACCACGAGGTCACGTTCAACGCCGAAGGGAGTTACAGCGTGGCCTGCACCATCGTCGGCAGCGATGTCGTCGACGCCACGCCCGAAACGGTCGTTGTCGCCATCAGCGGTCCGGCGGCGGTCGACACGGCGGTGGCCCCGAACCCGGTGGGCGCCGGCGAGCCGGCCACGGTCACGTGCACGGCCACCGACTACCGCGGCGAACCGCTCGCGTGGGATGCCTACACCATTCAGGTCGTCGGCCCCGATGGTTACGAACTCGACGGCACCGAGTTCTCCTCGACGGCGCTCGGTACCTACCGCATCGCCTGTGCCGCCACGACCGCCGGCGGCCCGGTCATCGACGCCACGCCGGTCGACCTGGCCGTCATCGCCGGGCCGCTCGCGCGCACGGCGGCCGCGGTCAGCCCCGACACGCTCGAAGCGGGCGAGGCCGGCGACGTCACGTGCAGCGCGTTCGACGCCTACGGCAACGAACTCGAAGGGTTCGAATACACGCTCAGCGCCGACGGAGGCGTCACGGTCGACGGCCTCACGGTGTCGGCCACGCTGGTCGGCGACTACAGCGTGAGCTGCCGGGCGCGTTACGTCGACAGCGAGTACACGCAGGACGCCGCCACGTTCGAGGTGGTCGCCGGCCCGGTGGTCGGCCTGACGCTCACGGCCAACCCCGAACGTCCGTTCTACCTGCTCAATGCCCAGGTCACGCTCACGCCGCGGGCGGTCGACGCCTACGGCAACGAACTGCCCGCCGGGGAGACCGAACCCGTTCAGGTCGACCCGGCGACCGGCGTCGAACCCGTCGAGGGGCAGGTCAACAAGTTCCGCTTCGTGGCCGAGGGCTACTTCACGTTCTCGACACGGCTCGTCGACGAGCCGACGGTCACCGCCGAACTGACGCTCGTCTGCGACCAGGATCCGCCGGTCCTCGTCGTCGAATACCCCGAACGCGGCGCGACGCTCAACGGGGACCAGATCGTCATCGTGCGCGGCACGGTCAGCGATGCGGTCAGCGGGGTTGCGGCCATCACCGTCAACGGGCAGCAGGCGCAGCTCGGTGCCGACGGCGCGTTCTCGGCGCCCATCACGAGCCGCCAGGGCATGAACCTCATCGACATCCAGGCCACCGACGGGGCCAGCCACGCGGTGCGCTCGTTCCGGTCCTACTACTACTCGACCGTCTGGTATCCGATGGATCTCAGCAACCCGGCCGGCGCGTACGTCACGAACGCCATCCAGGCGTTCCTGGCGGCCGAGGTGTTCGACAGCGCCGACCCCGAAGCCGTCGATCTCGCGGGCATTCTCGAGCAGATCCTGGCCAACCTCGACATCGGCGCCATCATCGACCCGAGCCAGCCCGTGGCCACGCAGGGCGTCCTCTGGTGCGACTACGACATCTTCCTCACCGACCTCACGTTCGGCACGCCCAGCGTGTCGCTCGCGCCGTTCGACGGCGGCCTGCATCTCAACGTCATCATTCCCAATTTCCAGGCCGACCTGCTGCTCATCGCCGACGAGTTCGCCTGCCCCGACATCGTCGGCGTCGCCACGGCCTCCAATGTCACGGTCACGGCCGACCTCATCCTGCAGGTCGCCCCCGACGGCCAGGCCACGGCCCAGATGCAGAACGTCGTCACGACGCTCAGCGACGACTTCGCGATCGAACTCGAAGGCGAAAGCAGCTTCGGCGACGACGCGGTGGCGTGGCTGCTGCAGGGCCTCATCGGGCTCTTCCAGGGCACCATCACCGATCTCATCGAGCAGCAGGTCACCGACGCCATCCTGGGCTTCAACGACATGCTGGCCGACGTCATCTCCATGCTCAATCTCGACCAGCAGATCGATGTCGACCCGTTCATCGGCGAAGGGGAGCCGGTGGTCTTGAACCTCAAGACCACGGTCTCGACGCTGCGGTTCAACCAGGTGGGTGCCTTGCTCCAGATGAACGGCACCATCCTGGCCGAGAAACGCGTCGACCGCGATCCGCTCGGGTCCATCGGCCGCGCGCGCTGCCTTGGGCCGGCCGAACCCTTCGACCTGCCGATCTGGGGCGAAGGCGGGGCCCCGCTCGCGCCCATCGAGGCGGCCGTGGCCTACGATTTCGCGAACCAGGGCGTGTTCTCGCTCTGGTACGGCGGCGCGCTCAACCTCGTGCTCGGGCCCGCCGACCTGGGCGACGTCGACCTGAGCCAGTACGGCATCTCCAACCTGGCCGTGACGACGAATTTCTGGCTGCCGCCCATCCTCACGACGTGCACGGCCGATCGGCAGTTCGTGCTGCAGCTCGGCGACGCCTACGTCGACCTGGTGTTCGATTTCGCGCTGCTCGGCCACGTCGAGTTGGGCGTGTTCCTCGAAGTCGAAGTGGCGGCCGATGCGGTCGTGGCGCAGGGCGAGGCCGGCCCCGAAATCCAGATCGTGCTCGGCGACTTCCGGGTGCTCGAAGTCGAGGTCGTGCACATCAACGAGGAACAGGCCGACCGTCAGGAACAGCTCGTCGGCGTCATCAAGGCCGCCATCCCGGCCATCCTGGCCGACCAGCTCGGCGACTCGCTCAGCTTCGCCATCCCGTCGTTCGACCTCGGCAGCTTCTCCGAGATGCTGCCGGCCAACACGTGGCTCACGTTCCTGCCCGAGGTCATTCGCCAGGAATCCGGCAACCTGCTCATCGGCGGTCGGCTCGCCCGCGGCACCCCGCCTGCCGAGCCCGGCTCCGGCTGCGGCGGGGGCTGCGAGACGGCGCCCGTGAGTCCCTGGTCGGCCCTGCCGCTTGCCGCCCTGCTCGTGCTCGTGGGCGCGCTGCGCTTCACCGTGCGGCGGCGGGCGCGCACCCGCTAGGTTCGCCTCGGCCCCGCTCTACCCGCACTCGGGCCGGCCCCGGCCGGCCCGCGCCTTGCACCGGTCTCAGGCGGTCGGTATGCTGCCTCCCGGTTCTGGCCCGAAACTCCGGGCCGCCCCCGCGGAGCCGTTGCCATGAAGCGTCTCGCCGTCGCTCTCGCCGTCACCGGCCTCGTCTCGCTCGCCGCGGCACGCCCGGCCGCGGCGGTGTGCGCCGAATGGGGCGCCGACTGGATCGGCAGTTGCGGCAGCGTCGGCTACGCGGGCTGCTGCGACGGACCGCGCGTGCACTGGTGCGACGTCACGTCCGGGCAACTGTGCGAGATCGACTGCTACCAGAACGACGACCCGAGCCTCATGTTCTGCGGCTGGGATGCGGCGGGCGGCATCTACAACTGCGGCGGGGTCGGCCCCGACCCGAGCTGCGGGGCGCCGCACATGTGCCCGGGCAGCGCCTATGCGGGTGCGTGCAGCGGGCATCAGTTTCCGGCCCAGGCGGGCTGCGGCAGCATCGGCTACGAGGGCTGCTGCGACCCCTACGGCGCGGTGTACTGGTGCGCCTGCAATCACCTGTACTGCATCGACTGCGCCAGCGTGAACCCGCTCTGCGGCTGGAACCCCGAAGGCTACTACGACTGCCAGACGTCCGGGGGCGCCGACCCATCGGGCTTCGTGCCCTATCTCTGCGGCGACGTGGCCCCTTGCACGCCGAGTTGCCTCGGCAAAGACTGTGGCGACGACGGCTGCGGCGGCTCCTGCGGCAGCTGCCCGGCCGGCACGAGCTGCCAGATCTACCGCTGTCAGCCGACGTCGTCCTGCACGCCGAGCTGTGCGGGCCGCCAGTGCGGCGACGACGGCTGCGGCGGGTCTTGCGGCAGCTGCCCCGTCAACTACACGTGCCAGAACTTCGTGTGCCAGCCGGCGTCGAGTTGCACGCCCAACTGCGCGGGCCGCCAGTGCGGCGACAACGGCTGCGGCGGGTCCTGCGGCACCTGCACGGGCGGCACCACGTGCGAGGCCGGCCAGTGCGTCGTGCCGTGCGCGCCCGACTGCGTCGGCAAGGTCTGCGGCGACGACGGCTGCGACGGCTCGTGCGGCGAATGCCCGGAAACCTACCTCTGCATCGGCGGCCGCTGCGAGCCGACGAGTGCCTGTATCCCCGACTGTGGCGGGCGCGTCTGCGGCTCGAACGGCTGCGGCGGCATGTGCGGGGCCTGCGGCATCGGCTACCACTGTGACGGGGCCACGGGCCAGTGCCAGAGCGGGACCTGCACCCCGCGCTGCGACGGGCGGCTCTGCGGCGACGACGGTTGCGGCGGCGCGTGTGGCAGCTGCACGCCGCCGCTCGTGTGCAACGCCGAGGGCGCCTGCACCGACCCGAGCGTCGCGCCCTGCGTGCCCGACTGCGGAGCGCGGGTGTGCGGCGCCGACGGCTGCGGCGGCAGCTGCGGCAGTTGTGCGCCCGACGCCCCGTGCGACGACGCGGGCCAGTGCGTCCCGGCGACGCCCCCGGTCGAAGGCGCGGCCGACGCGGCGGGTCCGGGCGGCGACGCCGTGGGCCCGACGGCCGACGCCGGCAAGCCGCTGCCCGACTTCTCGCCCGGGGTGCCGAGTTGCCCGGCCGGCTACCGCTACCGCTATGGCCAGTGCGTGCCCGTGACCGGCGGTCTGCCCGAAACCGACGGTCTGCCCCCGGGGGTGCCTGCCGCCGGGGTAAGCGGCAGCACGTCCGGCTGCAGCCCGGTCGGCGGACCGAGCCCAAGCCCGGCGCTAACGCTCGGGCTGCTCGGCCTGCTCACGCTACTCCGGCTGCCGGCCGGCGCACGCCGCGCGCGGCGCCCCGCCACGCGCTGACCGTCCGGCGCCCGACCTGCCCGGGCGCACACCACCCTAGAGCACGAGCACGTCATAGAACGCGTGGCAGTAGCAGGCGGCGGCAAAGCCCCGCCCGACGAAGATGACCCCGAACACGAGCCCGGCCACGACGCGCGGCACGAACGTGCGTACGGACCACGGTTCGGGGCCGAGGTAGTGCGCCGCAGCAAACAAGACGGCCGCGAGCCCGAGCGCCAGGAGCACGGCGAGACCGTGGCGCCCTATCGTCAGGCGGCCGAGCAGCCAGGCGAGGCCCGTGACGAGGCCGAGGCGGAAGAGCAGTTCCTCGTGGAAGCCGGCGCCGGCCGAGAGCACCAGGCGGTGGCCGAGCGCGAGCGGACCGGGCCGCGGGCCGGCCGGCGTGAGCGCCGCGCCGAGCAGCCAGAGCGCGCCTTCGAGCAGCAGCGCGTAGAGCAGGCATTCGACCCAGAGGAGCGGCACGTACGGCAGGCGCACCCGCCCCCGCCGCCAGGCCAGCACGAAGAGCGCCACGGCCATGGCGAGAAACAGGGCGTGCAAGATGAAGTAGCCGGTGGGGCCGAGCCCCCGGTGCAGCGCGCCCGAAAGGAAGTCGGCGCCGTTCATGACGGCCGGCGGGCTGACGAGCAGGCCGATGTCGTAGAAGACGACGAGCGGCAGCACGAGCGCGGCCGCCACGGGCAGGTCGGCCGTGGCCGCGGCATAGCGCCCGAAGGCGTCGCGCACGCCGGCTGTGCGGGGCGGGGCCGCGCCCGAAGACCTATCCGGCGGCGTCGAAGAGCGCGTCACTGGCCTTCCAGCGGAACCGACGCGAGGCCGGGTCGTAGATGCGCGTCTCGACGCGTTCGAGCCGCCCGCCCTCGATGGTGTAGAGGTTGTAGCGCGCCACCCCTTCCGGGTGCGGGTCGAGGCTTGTCGACGTGCCGCAGCCGATGACGGGCACGCGCCGGCCGTGGGGGTCGATGGTGCCGCGGTGGGCGCGGTGGTCGTGGCCGTGGAGCACGAGGTCGACGCCGACGTCGACGAGCGTCCGGGCGACGGCATCGCGGTCGCGCAGCGCGCCGAAGAACTCGTCGCTCGGCCCGCGCTCGTGCAGCGGGTGGTGCAGCAGGGCCACCTTGAAGCCGCGCTGCACGCGCCGTCGCTCGGCGAGTTGGCGCAGCCGCGCGAGCTGGCTCGGGCCCACCTGGCCGGACGCGAACAGGGGCGGCGTTTTCACGGCCGAATTGAGCCCCACGATGCACACGTCGTCGAGGATCTTGCAGTACGGGTAGAGCGCCACGTCGAGGTCGGTGAATTCGGTGAACAGGTGGCGGTGGAAGGTGCGCTCGAACCACTTCCCGGCGACGGCGTCGTCGGCGTAGTAGTCGTGGTTGCCGGGCACGAGGCTCAGCCGGTCATAGCCGCCGAGATGGCTCAGGGTGGCGCGCACACGCTCGAATTCGCCTTCGAGCGCCAGGTTCGACACGTCGCCGGTGACCACGGCGTGGTCGAAGCCCACGGTCGTGAGGTCTTCGACGAGCCGTTCGAGCACGTCGGCCGAGAACAGGTTGCGCCGGAACGTGAGCAGGTTCGCGAGCCCGGTGATGCGCTTGTTGGCGAACTGCGCGAAGCGCGCGCCCGCGAGTTCTTCGATGTGCAGGTCGGAAAGATGGGCGAGCCGCATGGGGTGCTCCCGGGCCGTTTGTCCGGGGCGCGAGCGTAGCGCAAGTCGCCTGCCCTGTCACCGCTCTCGCCCGCCGACTTGATTCGCCGCCCCCTTCGGTGCTAGGAAACGGCGCACGGTAAGGGAATGGAGCAAACCACGATGACCACCGCTCAGCCGAATGCATCCGCAGCCCCGCTGCACGTCACCCTGCCCGACGGGGCCGACATCGGCATGCCCGCCGGATCCACGGCGCTCGATCTCGCGCGCCGCATCTCCGAACGCCTTGCGCGCGAGGCCCTCGCGGCCGAAATCGACGGCAAGGTCGTCGACCTGTCCACGCCGCTCCGCGAGGCCGCGCGGGTCAAGATCGTCACGTTCAACGACCCCGAAGGCATCGACGTCTTTCGGCATTCGTCGGCGCACCTCATGGCGCAGGCGGTCACCGAGCTCTTCCCCGACGCGCGGCCCACGATCGGGCCGGTCGTCGCCGAGGGCTTCTACTACGACTTCGACCACGCGCCCTTCAGCGAGAAAGACCTCGAACGCATCGAGCAGCGCATGGCCGAAATCGTGGCGCGCAAACTGCCCGTGCAGCGCATCGAGATGAGCCGGCAGGAGGCGCTCGCGGCCTTCCGCGACAACAAGTTCAAGGTCGAGATGATCGAAGACCTGCCCGAGGGCAGCATCACGGCCTACCGTCAGGGCGAGTTCGTCGACCTCTGCCGCGGGCCGCACGTGCAGCACACGGGGCAGCTCAAGCACTTCAAACTGCTCAAGGTGGCCGGCGCCTTCTGGCGCGGCGACGCCGCGCGCGAGCAGTTGCAGCGCGTCTACGGCATCAGCTTCGCCGACGGCAAGGCGCTCGAAGCCCACCTCACCATGCTCGAAGAAGCCGCGCGGCGCGACCACCGCCGCATCGGCCAGGAAATGGATCTGTTCAGTTTCCATCCCGAGGGGCCGGGCTTCCCGTTCTGGCATCCGCGCGGGCTCATCCTGCGCGAAGAGCTCGTGCGGTTCTGGCGCGAAGCGCATCGGCGCCACGGCTACGCCGAGGTGGGCACGCCCACCATGCTCTCGGTGCGGCTCTGGGAACAGTCGGGCCACCTCGATAACTACAAAGAAAACATGTATTTCACGTCCATCGAGGACGCCCAGTTCGCCATCAAGCCCATGAATTGCCCGGGCGGCATCCTCATCTACCGCGACCGGCGCCATTCGTACCGCGAGTTGCCGCTGCGCTGGGGCGAACTCGGCCTCGTGCATCGCCACGAACTGTCCGGGGTGCTGCACGGGCTCTTCCGCGTGCGCGCCTTCACGCAGGACGACGCGCACCTGTTCTGCACCGAAGAACAGGTGCTCGACGAGGTCGTGGGCATCCTCAAACTGGTGGCCGAGATGTACGGCACCTGCGGCTTCAGCGACTACCGGGTCGAACTGTCGACCCGGCCGGCGAAACGCATCGGCTCCGATGCCATGTGGGATCTTACCGAGGGCACGTTGCGCGACGCGCTCGACCGCCAGGGCCTGCCGTTCCAGATCAACGCGGGCGACGGGGCCTTCTATGGCCCCAAGATCGACTTCCACATCCGCGACAGCGTCGGCCGCACCTGGCAGTGCGGCACCGTGCAGATGGACATGGCGCTGCCCGAACGCTTCGACCTCACCTACGAAGCCGCCGACGGCAGCCGCAAGCGCCCCGTCATGATCCACCGCACGGTGCTCGGCTCGCTCGAACGCTTCCTCGGCATCCTGACCGAGCATTTCGAGGGCAAGTTCCCGCTCTGGCTCTCCCCCGAGCAGGCGCGCGTGCTGCCCGTGTCCGACCGCTTCCTCGACTACGGCCGGCGCTGCCAGCAGGCGCTGTTCGCGGCCGGGCTGCGCGCCGAACTCGACGAGCGGGCCGAGAAGATCGGCCGCAAGGTGCGCGACGCGCAGGTGCAGCGGGTCAACTACCAGCTCGTCGTCGGCGAGCGCGAGGCCGCCGACGGCACCGTCTCGGTGCGCACGCGCGGGGGCAAGCAGCTCGGGGCCCTGCCGCTCGACGCCTTCATCGCGCTCTGCCGCGACGAGATCGCGGCGCGGCGGCTCACCGAGGCGGCCGAGCCTGCGGCGGCCCCCGGCGAGGCCCGCCCATGACGGGCGGGCAAACGCCAGCCGCCCCGGGCGCGCCGCTCGGGGTGCCGGCCGAGGCCGCCGAGCTGCTCGATGCGCGGCTGAGAGCCGACCTGCTCGCGAGCGTCGACGTCGGCCAGGGGCGGGCCGTGGTGGTCGGCTGCGGCTGGCCCGGGCTGCCGCTGGCCCTCGCCGAGCGCGGGGTGTTCGTCAGCGTGGTCGCGGCGGCGGGGCCCGACGTGGCCCGGCTGCGCGACCAGATTCTTGCGGCCGGGCTCGGCCCGCGCGTGCGTCTCGACCCGCGCCCGTATCGCGACGTGGCGTTCGAGGCGTCGTCGTTCGACCTCGTCGTGGCCTACGACGGCATCCCGAGCGACGAAGCCGCGGCCTTCTTCAAGAAATGCCGCCGCGACCTGCGCACCGGGGGGCAGGCGGTGGTGCGGGTCAACGTGTCGCGGGCTCCGGTGCTGCCCGATGCCGCGGCGGGCGGCGGCCTCGTCGTGGCGGCCCTCGACGTGCCTGCCCCCGACCCCGCGACCGAACGCTGGCTGATGCTGCGCAACCGGGTGCTCGCGGGGGCCTACCGGGCGGCGACCCGGCTCGGGCTCTTTGCCCCGGAGGCGGCCGCACTCGTGCGCGATGCGCGCCTCGGCCCGCTCGCAAGCCCGCCCGACACCTGGGACGTGGTGCACCAGGGCCTACAGACCTACCTCGTTCTCGAACGCGTGCAGGCCTATCACCTCGCGCGGGTCGACCTCGTGGCGTTTGCCGCGGGGCTGCGCCCGCCCCTCGGCCGGCTCGTGCGCGATGCCTTGCTGCCGCTCGCCGAACGCCTCGAAGGGCCTCTGCTGCGCCGGCCGGCGACCCGCCCGTTCGCCCGCACGCTGGTCATCTACGCGCGCAAGCAGCTCGAACTCGGCCGGGTGTTCATGTCGCACGTTCGCCGGTAGCTGCGGCCTGCGGCGCGGCGGCCGGCGCGGCCGGCGCGGCCACGGCGCCCACCGGCAGCGGCCCGGCCTCGTCTGCCGAGCCATGGCGGGTGGTGAGCCGCCACACCGAACGCCACGACACCTTGCCCGTCACGAAGAAGTAGGCCGCGAACAGCACTTGCTGGAGCAGTTGCATGGTCCAGATGGCGAGTGCGCAGACGGTGGCCTGCAAGTTGTCGGAGTGCAGGCCGTAGAGGGCGAGCGGCATGAGCAGGAAGTACCAGAAACTGCCGACGTTGGCGGGGGAATTGGGGATCATCATGCCCACGACGACGCAGGTCATCATGGCGTAGGCGCCGAGCAGCGGGATGTGGAGGCCGAAGCCGCGGCAGAAGATGTAGAGCCCGAGCCCGTTGATGCCCCAGTAGAGCGCCGTGAGCAGCGAGAAGAGGGCCAGCGACCGCCAGTGCGGCAGCACCGCGAGCCCCTGCAGGAAGGCTTCGATGATGGACACGATGCGCTCGGCCATCTTGCGCGAGCCGCGGCCGACGAGCCGGCGGACCGCGCGGATGGTCCATTCGCGGCGCCAATACGCGAGCACGAGCAGCCCGAGGCAGCCGACGAAAACGCTGAGCGCGATGAAGGCGCCGAGGCTGATGGCGGCGTAGCTTTCCTGGTTCCAACTCGGCAAGAACACGAGGGTTGCAAACAGCAGCAGCGAGGTCATGAGGCCATCAAAGACGCGTTCGACGACGATCGTGGCGAGCGCCGCGCTGCCGCGCACCTTGCCTTCGTTGGAGAGCATGTAGGGGCGCACGAGTTCGCCGAGCCGCAGCGGGAAGATGAACACGGCCATGAAACCCACGGCCCCGATGCGGTTGAGGTCCCAGAAGCCGACGTGCGCGATGGGTTTGAGCAACGGATACCAGCGCACGACGCGCAGGAAGTGGATGGCGGTCAGGAACAGGAAGTAGGGCAGGATGTGGAACAGGTCGAAGTACCAGCCACGCGGCTGCGGCCGTTCGTTGACGAGGTGTTCGCTCGCGGAGCCGGCCGCCCCGAGCGCCGTGCGTTCGAGCAGGTACTGGTCGAGTTCGGGATCGATGTCGCCGGCGATGAGGTAGCTGCCTTCGATGCGCAGCGAGAACTGGAAGATCTGCTCGAAGGGCCAGGAGCGGGCGGCCAGCCAGACGAAAAGTACCCCGATGCCCACCCCGAGCACCCATTTGAGGACCAGTTTCATGGCGGGGCCGCTTACTCCTTCGTGCGCCACGGGGAGGCCCAAAACAGCGCGGCGGGACGCTACCAGCGCCATCGGGCCGCTGTCAAGGAAACGTGCGGCCCCGGGCCGTCGTGGGGGGCGTGCGAGCGGACCTTGCGCGACTACTCGACGTCGACCGCGGGCGGCCAGGCCCCCGCGCCGAACCGTTCGAAGAGCCAGCCGATGACCGAGGGGTTGTCGAAGCGGTGGCCGAGGTCCTCGTGGACGTCGAACGCGAACGCCTCGGGAACGCCGACGACCTCGTAGGCGCGGCGCAGTTCGTCACCGGCCTCGGGCGCGCCCTGCTCGTAGAACGGGTCGTCGAGGCCCCACTGGAGCATGACGGCCCGCGGCACGAGCAGCGCCCCGAGGTCGGGCATGGCCGTGCGCTCGGCCAGGCCGGGAGCGTGCTGGCAGGGACAGTGGTGCGGTCCGAAGAGGTAGTCCCACGAGATGAAGAGGCCCGCGCAGACCGTGGCCGCGGGCCACTGCGTGTGCGCCGAGACGTTGAGCGCCCGCCAGCAGCCGCCGCTGATGCCCGCCACGGCGACCGCGCCAAGGTCGACCTCGCGCAGGCTGGCGAGCAGCCGGAGGTCGGCGAGGCCGTCGGCAACCGCGAGCGACGTGAAGAGGCGCCCCTCGGCTTCGAGCGCGCGGACGTAGCGCGGGTGGTCGAGCCCGCCGACCAGGAACTCGCCAAACGAGCGCGTGTCGGGCGCCAGCACCACGTACCCGAGCCCCTGCGCGATGTCGCGCGCGAGGGCATTCTCGGCGCCGCCGACGTCTTCGACCGACGTGACCTTGCCGAGCCCGTGGCCGTGATAGAAGAGCACCGCAGGCACGGGGGCGGCCGTGTCGGGCACGAAGAGATAGGCCGGGATGCGTTCGCCGTCGGGCGCGCTGTACTCGATGAGGTGGCGCACGAGGCCGTCGTGGAGCCGTTCGCTTTCGCGCACCACGGGTTCGAGAGGCCAGTCGGGCACGGGGCCGAGGTCGAGCACGCCGCGGTAGAACGTGAGCATGTCGGAGCGCCAGGCCGGCACATCGTCCGGGCCGCTCACCCGCTCGTGAAAACGCAGGCTGGGCGGAGGGCCCGCGCCGTCGGCGGCATCGGCGCCGTCGGCGGAATCGGCGCCGTCGGCGGCATCGGGGACGGCATCCGGGGCGACGTCCGGGACGACATCGGCGACGGCGTCCGCAGTGCGATCCGGCAGGTCGGCCCAATCCAGGTCGGGGGCGTCGGGCCGAACCGCGTCGCCGGCGTCGGAGATTTCGGCCGGCGTGGTCTCGCTCGCGGCCCCATCGTCGGGAGCCGCCGGCGCATCGGCATCGACCTCGCGCGGCGTGTTCCAGTCGAGGAAGTCGAGCCCGGCGATGTCGTCTGGGAACACCTCGCGCGGCGGCAAGTCGCGTCGCGTGTTGAGATCGAGGAAGTCGAGCCCCACGACGTCGTCCGGAAACACGTCGGGCCCGCCCGAAGCACCGTCGGCAGGAGCGCAGGCCGCCGAGAGGAGCCCGACGCCGAGAATCCCCCAGACGAAAGCGCGAACCGTCACGCGCGACGGCCGGTGACGGGGGCAGAGGGTCGGGCGCAGACGCATGGCAGGTTCCTTTCGCACGCGGCACGGGCCGCCCCGGCAGCATAGGGCGGGTGGCAGGGCGGCTCAAGCCGCAGGGCCCCGGACCTGGACGCGGTCGGGCGATCGTGGCACGGTGCGGCCGGCGGGGCGGAGCGGCCAAGCCACGAAGTCGGATGCCGGAACAGGCCGAGGAGCCAAGCGTGAAACTGCTGACGTGTCAGAGGGATGCCTATCTGGAAACGCTCGCCACCGAGGTGCTCGCCTGCACCCCCGGAGCGGCGGGTTGGCGCGTCGTGCTGGCCGACACCGTGCTCTATCCGGAGGGCGGCGGCCAGCCAGCCGACCGCGGCACGGTGGGCGGCGTGGCCGTGCGCGACGTGCTGCGCGAGGCCGACGGCACCGTCGTGCACTGGCTCGAGGCCGCGCTGCCGCTCGGACCGGTCGAGGTGGTCGTCGACTGGGCGCGGCGCTTCGACCACATGCAGCAGCACACGGCGCAGCATCTGCTCACGGCGATAGCGCATGACCAGTTCGGCTATGCCACCGTGGCGTTCCATCTGAGTGCCGACCGCTGTGACATCGAGCTCGCCGTGCCGAGCGTGGCCCCCGCAGAACTCATGGCCTTGCAGGCGCGGGCGAACGAGGCCGTCCGCCAGGCGCGCGCCGTGCGCGTCGTCGAGGTCGCCGCCGGTGAGCTCGCGGGGTTGCAGGTGCGCACGCGTGGGCTGCCGCCGGGCCACGAGGGGCCGGTGCGACTCGTCGAAATCGACGGCCTCGACCGCAACACCTGTGGCGGCACGCACGTGCGCTCGACGGCCGAGATCCAGGCCATCCAATTGCTCGGCAGCGAACGCGCCCACGGGGTCGTGCGCCTGTTCTACCTCGCGGGGGGCCGCGTGCTCGCCGCGTTGCAGACGGCGCTCGAACGCGAGCGCGCGCTGACGGCGCTGCTCACGGTCGGGGCGGGCGAACAGGTGGCGGCCGTGACCCGGCTCGTCGCCGAACAGCGCGAAACCGAGAGGGCGCGCCGGGCCTTGGCCGCGGAGTGGGCCGAGCTCGTCGGACGGGCGCTCGTCGCGGCCGGCGCGGGCCCCGTCGTCTTCCACCGGGCCGATGCCGACCTCGCACTGCTCGGCAGCGTCGCCGCGGCCATCCAGGTGGCCGACCCCGAGCGGCTGGCGCTCCTGACCGCGGGCGAGGGGGCGGCCGGCGTCTTCCTGCTGGTCGGCCCGGCCGAGCGGGTCGCGGCCCTCGGGCCGCAAGTGGCAAGCCTGCTCGAAGCCCGCGGCGGCGGCCGGGGTGGACGCTTCCAGGGCAAGGCGGCGCGGCTCGAACGGCGCGCCGAGGCCGCGCACCTGCTGGCGGCGGCCCCGTAGGGGGGCTCACAAAGCCGAATCGAGGGTGGTACACTCGGCCCCCCGTGGGGCCCCGCAGCGGGTCGAAGGCCGGCCCGTCGCGAGCCCGCGGCCGCTACCGGAGGAACGAACATGCGCACCCTGACCCGCTCTGCCCTGCTCGGCAGTGCCCTGGCAATCGCCCTCGGGCTCGCCGCTTGCCCGAAGGAAACCCCTCGCACCCAGGTGACCGTGGCTGCCCCGCAGGTCACCGCGCCGGGCGCTGTCGCGGCCCCGGCCCCGGCCCCGGCCCCGGCAGCCGCTCCGGCGGCGGCCCCCGCCCCGGCCCCGAGCGAGCCGGCCGCCGCGCCGCCCGCAAACGAGCTGCCGGCCCTCGATCCGGCCGAGGCCAGTTGTCAGGGTGAAGCGTGTGCCCAGAAGGCGCTCGAAGTCGCGCGCGGCGAAAAGCCCGAAGACCAGGCGAAGGCCATGGCGCTCTTCATGCGCGGCTGCGAGACGGGCGGCAAGGTGGCGTGCGCCATGGCGGCCATGGGCTACGAGGGTGGGCGTGGGGTCGCCATCAACCACGCCAAGGCGGCGGCGCTCTACGACCGCGCCTGCACGGCCGGGTACATGAAGGCGTGCTACAACCTGGCGCTCAAGTTGGGCAACGGCGAAGGCGTGCCCAAAGACGAGGCGCGGTCCGTGACGCTGCTCGGCAAGGCGTGCGATGCCAACGACCCGCGTGCCTGCGGCTCGCTCGGCGCCTACTACGCCGGGCAGGGCAAGAAGGCCGAGGCCGAGCCGCTGCTCAAGAAGTCGTGCGACGGCGGCTACCCGCTCGGTTGCGAAGAGTTGAAGAAACTCGCCCCGTAGGCCCGTCCGGCGCCCCGCGCCCGGCCGCTGCCCGCCGCCTACTCCCGCAAGTACTGGCGCCAGAACAACGACTGGTAGAGCGCAAAGACGAACCGCGTGGCCACGACGCCGCCGAGCAGCGCGAAAGCCGCTTCGGGCAGGCCGACGGCCGTGGCCGCGAGCAACACGAACCCGTGCGTGTCGCGCCCCGCGAGCGCCTTGCCAAAGCGCACGAGGCGGCCCGGTGCACGCACCGGCGCCCGCTCCGCGGTGACCCAGACGCGCTCGGCCGCCTCCGGTCCGGCGGGCGCGGCGACCGCCGGAGGCCGGGGGTATTCGAACCACCAACGGAACAGGTGGGCCTCGCCGCGGTGCATGCGGCTCGCGAGAAAGTGGAGCACGACGACTTGCACGAACAACGTCATGCCGAACGCGAGCCAGCCGAGCAGCACCGGCACCCAGGCGTCGTCGTGGTGCGCCGAGACGCCGAGGCCGAGGCCGAGCAGCACCGCGGCATCGGCGAGGCCGTGCGCCACGGTTTCGCCCCAGGCGCCGGCGCTGCGCTCCTGGAACGTGAGCCGCGCGATTTCGCCGTCGGCGCCGTCGAGCACGCGCGCGAAGAGGACGAGCAGTGCCGCGAGCAGACTCGTCACGTAAGCGCCGACGACGAAGAGCAGCGTGGCCGCGAGCACGAGCCCGGCCGAGGCCATGGTGAGGTCGGCCGGGGCCACGCGCCAGGGCACGAAGAGGTGCCGCGTGAGCGCCAGGCTGAGGCGGCGGTTGACGAGCCGGGCCACGACCCCGTCATGCGGCAGGCGTAGGCGTTCGAACAGCGCGTCGGTGACGACGGCCTGCGCTTCGGGATCGGTGACGCGCTGGTGCAGGAAGGCCGTGACGTCGCACACGCGCACGGTGCAGCCGGCGGCCGCCGCCTGGAGCGCCAAAGCCGTGGCGTCGCCCGGCACGCCAAAGCGCTCGACAAGCCGCCGCCCCGCCACGACGAGGCCCACGGCACGGCGCGCGGGGCCGGCGGCAGGAGCGACGAGGCCGCACAGCCGGCCGTCGGCGATGTCGAGCGGCGTGCCGGCGGCCTCACCCGAGGCCACGGCGACGAGCGCCTCGTCGGGGGCCACCGGAGCGCGCAGCAACTGCCGCACGAGCCGCGGTTCGGCGAGCAGGTGCGCATCCATGAGGGTGAGCGGAGCGTCGGCCGGCGGCAGAACGGCGAGCGCGTCTTCGGGCGGCACGACGGGCACGGTTTCGCGCAGATCGGGGCGCGCCCCAATGGCCGTTTCGGCCGCTTCCTCGGCTTCGGGTTCGGGCGCACAGACGACCACGTCGTCGATGCCCTCGCGGCGCAACGTCAGGGCGGCGCGCACGAGGGTCGCGACGCCCGCCACCTCGACGAGCGGACTCGGCGGCCGCGAGAGGGCTTCGGGTGTGGGGGCCCCGAGCGGCCCGATGAGGAGCAACGCCTGTTTCGTGAGCGGGACGGCGGGCTGCATCACTCTCTCCCGCGCGGCCGCGACCCGCGGGGCCGGGCCGGGCGGTCCGAGTGGCGACCGCGCCCTTCCTCTATAGGGCCAACGCGGC
>CAYRCM010000122.1:0-18012 GCA_964422715.1 uncultured Myxococcales bacterium
CAGGAGCGCTCGGCGGCCATGGCGGCGTCCGCCAGCAAGTCGCGCGCGCCGGCGTGGGCCGCGACGGCGGCAAGCCAGGCTTGCGCGGCCGCGCGCCCGGCTGCGTCGAGCGCCTGCACGCGCTCGACAAACGACTCGCCGGGCGTCCCGGCAAAGGCCGCCAGGGCGGCGGCTTCGCGTGCCGCGGCGGCGGGGCCGAGAGGCGGGGCCAGTAGCCGTTCTTCGAGCCGGGGCCACAGCGCCAGCAACGCGCGCTGGGCGCAGCACTCGGCAGCCAACGCCGGGTCGGCGGCGGCCGACTCGGGGGCAGGACGGAGATCGCGCACGAACGCCTGCAGCCGTCGGCGACGCTCGGCGAGGCCGGCCTGCAGGTTGGCCTGCGCCTCGGCGTAGAGCAGGCCGAGCCACGGATCGGCGGCGGCGTGCGCCGCGCGCAGGACGCGATGCCACTCGGAAAGCGCTGTGAGTTCGCCTATGTAGGCGAAGTTGTCGCGAACCTTGCGCACGGCCCCGCGAATGCGGCGCGGGTCGAAGGGACGGTCGCGGGCCGGCTCGTGGGCCGCGGCGCCGCCGAGCATGCCGTCGGCCAGGTCGCGGCGCAGCACGTTGCCGGCCGCCAGCACGGCGCCGAAACCGACGCGCACCGGGCCCACGGCGCCGCCGCTGCCGCCGAGGAAAATGCGCGGCGCGCAGAGCAGCGCGCCGTGCACGACGTCGCCGAACAGCGAGGCGGTCGCCTTGTCGCCGCGGGTGCCGTAGGGCGTGAAGTTGAAATGGATGAAGCCCGATCCGACTTCGCTGTGGTCGGCGGCCGAGGTGCCGCCGGCGAGCAGGGCGTCGCAGAAGTTGATGAGGCTGCCGAGCGTTGCCCAGGGCAGGAGCACGGTCTGCTTGAGTCCCACCGCATGGCCGGCGCGTGCCCCTTCTTCGAGCAGCGTGCCTTCGCGGAACTCGGCGGCCGACCCGACCGTAACGTCGTTGAGCAGCACGGCGTCGCTGAAGGCCCCGCCGTGCAGCCGCGTGCGGCGCCCCACCGCGCTGTTTTCGAGCGTCACGGGGCCGTGGCGCCCGAGTTCGGCGCCGGCGAGGACCAGCGTGCGGGCCCCGAAGAGCCGCGTGCCGGCGTGAAGCACGGTGGGCCCGGGCTCGAAGCGGGCGGGGTCGACCTCGGGCCCCACTTCGAGGGTTTCGGGGTTTGCCACATGCACCCCCCGCTGCCGCAGCGCGGCCACGAAGCGACGATGTCGGACGTCCATGACGGGCTCCTCCTGCCGGCGACGCTCGCCCGCACCGGCGTGGGCTCACCATAGCGGTTGCGCCCGAGCGCAGCAACGCGTGCGGCGACGCGCGCGCCGCTTGTGAGCCCGAGGAGCCGGCGATATGATGCGCGCGCCTTTGCCACCCCCTTTCCGGAGGACAACGATGCGTACCGGGTTCGTGTTGGCCTGTCTTCTGCTCGTGAGTCCGCTTGCGCTGGCGCGGCCGGCGCCGCCCGCCGCCGGGGCCCAGCTCACAGTCACCAACCGCACGGTCGACCTCGACGGCAAGATCGGGCTTGCGTCCGTGGCCAAAACGGTCGACCGGCTGCTCGAACTCGATGCCATGAGCAGCGACCCGATCTTCCTCAAGGTCAACGCGTACGGCGAATCGCTCGAAGCCGCCTTGGCGATGGCCGACGCCATCCGCGCGCTCGCGAGTCCCGTGTACGCCATCGTGCAGAGCCGGGCCTACGAAGCGGCGGCCGTCGTGGCTCTCGCCTGTCGCCGCGTGTACGTGTACCCGAACGCCGTCATCCTCATCCGGCTTTTCGACAAGGTCTCGGTCGACGCCACGAGCGCGCAGCCGCCCGACGACCCTTTCAAGAATCGCTACCTCGATCAAGTGCACGGTACGCTCGCTGCACGGCTCGGCGTATCGCTCGACGAATTCAAGAAGCGCACCGAGAAGGGCTGGTGGCTCGATGCGCGGGCCGCGGTCGATGCGCGGGCCGCCGACGGCGTCGTCGAGCGCATGAACTTCCGCGAGCTGTTTGTCGAAACCACCGAGGTCAAACGCACCATCACGGCCACGCGGAAGGCACCGCCCGTGGCGCCGCCGGCTTCTGCCACCGAGCCCTGAGAGGGTCGCCAAGTCCTGCGTTCCTGCTGCAACCGCGCCCGCGTGGCGACCGTTTACAAGCGAACGCCAATCGCTACACTGCGGCCCGAACGACGCGGGCCGGCGCACTGTGCACGCGCCAGACAACGGCCCGCGCCCTGGACAGGAGAAGGGAACATGGCTGCCAAGACGCTTGCGGACATCGACGTGAACGGCAAGACCGTTTTGATGCGGGTCGACTTCAACGTGCCGCTGAAAGGCGAGCGCATCACCGACGACCGGCGCATCCGGGCCGCCCTGCCCTCCGTGCAAAACGTGCTCGGGCGCGGTGGCCGCCTGGTGCTCATGAGCCATCTCGGCCGGCCCGACGGCGCATACGACCCGAGCGGCACGCTGGCGCCGTGCGCTGCGCGGCTCGGCGAGTTGCTCGGCCGCACCGTGAAACTGGGCCCCCCCGACGTCATCGGCGCCGAGGCCCAGGCCATGGCCGCCGGCCTCGAAGCCGGCGAAGTCCTGCTGCTCGAAAACGTGCGGTTCCACCCGGGCGAGACCCTGCCCGACAAAGCCAAGAAAAATCCCGACAAGAAACTCACGCCCGAACAGGCCGCGCTGCACCAGGCGTTCGTGCGCGGCCTGGCCGCCCTCGGCGACACGTACGTCAACGATGCCTTCGGCACGTGCCATCGCAAGCACGCCAGCATGTACGGGGTGGCCGAAGCCGTGCGGGCCAAGGGCGGTGCGGTCGTCGCGGGCTTCCTCGTCGAGCGCGAGATCCGCTACCTGCACGAAGCGCTCGCCGAGCCGCGGCGGCCGTTCGTGGCCATCCTCGGGGGCGCCAAGGTCAGCGACAAGATTCGGCTCATCGGCAACCTGCTCGGCAAGGTCGACCAGCTGCTCATCGGTGGGGCCATGGCCTACACGTTGCTCGCCGCCAAAGGCGCCCAAGTGGCGATGAGCCGCGTCGAGGCCGACCAACTCGACGAGATGAAGCGCATCTGCAGCGGCCCCGGGGGCGACAAGATCGTGCTGCCCTGCGACCACGTCGCCACCGCCAACTTCGACTTCAAGGCGCTCGTCGGCGGGGCCCCGGTCACCGTGGCGGGCGTTGACGTGCCGCCCGGACTCATGGGCATGGACATCGGCCCCGAGACGCGCGCCGCGTTCGCGCGCATCGTCGCCAGCGCCGGCACGGTGGTCTGGAACGGGCCGATGGGGGTCTTCGAGGCCAGCGACTACGCGGCCGGCACGCGCGCTGTGGCCGAGGCCCTGGCGAAGGCCACTGCCGGCGGTTCGGTGAGCATCATCGGTGGGGGCGATTCGGCCGCGGCCGTCGAGCGCTTCGGGCTTGCCGAGCACATGACCCACGTGTCCACGGGGGGCGGCGCCAGCCTCGAATATCTCGAAGGCCGGCCCATGCCGCCCATCGACATCCTCGACCGCGCCTAGCCGCAATTCGGGCCCAGCGCGACCGGGTCGCGGCTCAGGGAACTTGCCGCAAGACCCGCAGCACAGCGTCGTGCAGGCGTCCGTTCGTGGCCACCACCCCACCGAGCATGCCTTCGATCGCGTAGGGCGAGCGGTAGACGAATTCCTGCCCGGCGAGGTCGGTTGCGCGGCCGCCGGCCTCGGCGACGACCAGTGTCCCGGCCGCGAAATCCCAAGTGCGTTCGACGCGGGCCGGGTCGCGAGGCACGCGCAGGTAGGCGTCGACCTCGCCACGGGCGACGAGCGCGTACTTCACCTGCCCGTCGGCGAGCCGCGGCGGGCGGGTCCAGCCGAGCGCCGCCGCCACGCGTGCCGCGCGCTCATGGTCTGAGTGCCGCGGCTCGACGGCCTCGCACCACGCCGCTCCGGCGGATTCGGTCCGGTCGGAGACACGCACGCGTCGTTCGGGCCCCGCGCCGAGGTCACACTCGAAGCAGCCCGCGCCCCGTTCGGCCACGAGCAGGCAGCCGACCTCGTCAGGCCTCGCCCCGCCGGAGAGGGGCAGCGTCGGACAGCCGACGACTCCCAGGACCGGCTGGCCGTCCTCGACGAGGGCGAGCGCGATGGCGTAGTGTTCGCCCCGCACGAAGCCGAGGGTGCCGTCGATGGGGTCGACCGACCAGTAGCGCGCCGGGCGCTCGACCGTGGGCCGCCCATCGTCGAGCGCCGCGATGACGTCCGCGGCCGCGAGTGGCGTGCCGACCGCGGCAAGTTCCGCCACGACGCGGGCCAGCAGCGCGGCGTTGCCGGGGTCGCGCAGCGCGGCCCCCGCTTCCTCGCCGACAACCGGATCGGCCGGCAGCGCGGCACGCAGCGCGCGCACGACAATCGCCTGAGAACCAAAGTCGGCCACGGTGACGGGCGACGTGTCGGCTTTCGTGAGGGTTGCCGCGGCGTCGAGCCGGCGCTGAACCTGCCGCGTGAGTCGACTGGCGAGCCGAACGGCTGCGACGGCCGTCCGGCGTTCGAGGGCGTAGCCCATGGCGTGTCTCCCGTTTCCGCCTGCGCCGCCGCGCCGCGTCAGCGCGCGGGGGTGTCCTCGACGCGTACGAGATAGGCATCCTGCGAAACTGCCGAGGAGTGCAAGTTGAGGTCGCTGAACGCGAAGTTGTCATTGAAATCGAACCCCTTCCCTGCCCCCATGCGGTAGGCGTTGAGTTCGATTTCGAGGGTGTCGGCGGCGAAGTGCTGGGGCGCGTCGTCGCGCGCGTCGGAAGGCGCCGGGTTGCGCAGCACGTTGGTGATAGGCGCGTCGGGGCCGAGGACGGGCAGGCGGACGCTGGCGATGCCGGCGGGCACGTAGATCTCCCAGAGAGGGTGCGAGCGCGGTCCGCCGATCGACCAGGGTTCGCTGCCGGCCGTCTTCGAGCAGAGTTGCGCCATGGTGTTGGCCGGCGCGGGGGTGACGTAGCCGAGCCGCAGCACGTGCAGGTCGGCGCCGGGGGTCGGCTGCCACGCGATCGTGCCCCCGGGGCGCAACGGCTCATCGGCCACCTCGTCCACGGGGTGGTCGGGGACCGCCGGGGCGGCTGCCGGCGGCGCGGGGCGGAGCGCCACGGGCACGGGCAGCCAGACCGCGGCGTCGGCGAAATCGACGGGCTCCGGGACGCTGCCGAGCAACGGATGCGCAATGGCCGTCGAGATGCCGGGCGGGTCGGCGCCGTAGACGGCCGCACGGCCGGCGAAGCCTACGACCAACGCGCGCATGTCGGGCGGGTCGGCGATGAGACCGGCGACCGGCACATCGACGAGCGGCACGCGGAGCGGGTTCGCGAACGTGGGCAGCGAATAGGAACAGTCGACATCGAGCACCACGAACCCCTGGCCGGCGGTGTCGAGCACGGAGAAGACCGCGCCCGATGCGAGGGGGCCACCGCCGCGTGCATCGTAGGGCAGGGCGCCGAGGTCGACGGGCACCGCGCGCTCGGCGGTCTCGCGCAAGTCGACGGTCAATTCGATGTCGACTTCGAGCGGCTCGCCGCTGCCCCCCGGCACGTCGATCCAGCGCATGCCGAGCGCCCGCGGCTCGAATTGCAGCATGTACGGATTGCAGAGCGTGTCGAGGAAGTGGCGCGCCTCGCCCGCAAGCGCGAAGACGAGTTGCTTGCCGGTCGGCACGGCCTGCAGGCGGTAGCCCGGCTTCACGCTCTCGAAGCCCTGCACGAACATGTTGGCCGGCACCGGAAGCGCCAGCATGGAATCGGCGGCGACATCGGGGGCCTCGATGACGTGGCCGACCGACAGGGACGAAAGCGGCACGTTGCGCAGGCTGGTCGTGACGATGGCGATGTTGAGCGGGGTCTCGGGGTCGTCGATGAGCGCCCAGAAGTCGAAGGGGTGTTCTGGGAAGGGCACGATCCCGTAGGCTCCGTCGAACCCGAGCACCCGGCCGGACACGGCGCGGAAACTCCCCTCGTCCGGGCCCGCGTGCGGGTCGGGCCGCCAGAGCGGCAGGGTGACGACCCGTCCGTGCAACCCCACGACCGTGACGGGCCGCCGGCCGGCGGCCGCCACGGTCACGGTCACGGGCGGTTGCAGGCGGTCGTCGACGAATTCGGCAGTTCCCGACTCGCCGACCGTGCGCGTGAGCGTGGCTTCGGGCAAGTCGATCTGGACGTAGGCGCCGGGCAGTGGCGTGGGGTTGACCCCGATCAGTCCGACCGTGTCGCCGTCGAGGGCGATGACCTGCAGGTAGCCATCGATCGCCGGGCAGCCGCTGAAATCGCCCGTGCAGATGCCGGGTTCCGGATAGGCGTCGGCGGAACCGAAGAGCACCCGCTGCGTGACCTCGACGGCCGGAAAGCCATCCAGGGGGTCGTCGTAACGGGCCGTCAGGCTGGCAACGCCGCTCGCGCGGGAGCGCAGTTCGGTGGTGTAGCGGCCGTCGCCGAGCGCCTGCACGGCCGCTAGCGTGCCGAGATCGGCCGCGAAGAGCAGTTCGCGCTCCCGTTCGACCAGGGGCCGGCCCATGCCGTCGCGCACGGTGGCTTCGATGCGTGCCACGCGCTGCCCGCCAGCCGCCACGGGCTCACTCACAACGAGGTCGAGGCTCGGACCGGCCGGCACGGGATAGGGATCGAGGCCATCTGGAATGCCGTCGCCGTCGCTGTCCGGGTTGGCGGGGTCCGTGCCGAAGAGGCGTTCCTGCTCGTCGCTGAGCCCGTCGCCGTCCGAATCGCGGCCGATGTCGCCGGCGGCGCACGCGCCGCAGAGCAGGCTCGCGACCAACGCGCCGAGCGCGAGCCGCCGGAACCCCCCGGACGCGCCCCGGGGAGCGGCGCAGGGGGGCCGGAGGGCCACTTTCTGCCGACGAAACGCCATGCCCTAGAACCATACTTTCCAGGTCAGGCCCGCGGCCAGCGTGCCCCCGCGCAGGCGAAGCGCGGGAAAACCCGGGTTCTCGACGTCGAACACCGTCTTTTCCGTGTTGCGCGGTTGAAGCGTCGTTACCTGCATGTGCACGTCGAGGCTCATGCCGGCGGCTCCGCCCGACCAACCCGGAAACGTTTGCCCGAGGCCCACGGCGACCTGGTGGCGGTCGCTGTCGAGCAGGTTGCTGAGCCCCGTTTGCTCGGGGATCGGGGTTGGCACGTACCCGTAGCCGGCGCGGAGCGCGGTATGTGCCGATGGCCGGAATTCCAGCCCCAAGCGGGGCGCCCACGTGTCGCGGAAGCCGGCCGGCTCGACGTTGGACGCGCGGCGCGCCTGGCCGTCCTCGAGCACGTAAACCGTGGGGGCGGGGTGCGCGAGGCCGGCGTAGCCCGACCAGGTCACGTCCAGCGCCACGGTGAGTGCCGGCAGCGGACGCACCTCGAGCCCCAGCGCCACCTCGTGCGGCACGGCGTAGGCCGGCGCGGCGATGCGTGCGTCGAGCGCAAAGCCGTCGTAGACGGTGGCGCGCAGCGGCAGTTGCAGACGCGCGTCATGGGCCTGCCGGTAGGCCGCGCCGATCGCGAGCCAGGGCAGCGGCTCGATCAGCACGCCGGCCAGGGCGCCGACCCGATAGGCCACGTCGAGCCGGGCGCGATTCTGTCCGGCACTTTGCGACAGGTCGGCGTCCACGCGGCCGGTGACGGCCGGCAGCAGCGACACGCCGACCCCGACGGAGAATTGGCGACAGACCCGCCCGGCCAGGCCCGCAAGCAGCACCATGCGGCGATTGCGCGCCCCGTCGAACAGGAAGTGCACGTCCTCGTCGTCCGGCAGCTCGATGCGATAGAAGCCCTCCTTCGGAAAGCCGACGACGAGCGTGGCATAGAGTCGGTCGCGCAGCACGGGCGCGATCGGCAGGGGCGCCACGAGGCCGGCGCTGACGTAGAGGTGCGGGGACAGCCCGGCGCCCCGCCCGTTGGCTTCGAGGAAGTCGTCGGCCAGGAGCAGGTTGGCCCCCACCGTGAATCCGGGCACCCGGGTGGCCGCGGCGAGGTTGTAGAAGGCCGCATCGAGATCGCGGGCGGCCGCGGTGGCCGCGCCGCCGAGCGCCGTGGCGCGGGACGTGAAGCCGAACTGCGCCATGGGGTTGCCGAGCGCGGCGCGCCCGACGGCAAGCAGGGCCGCGAGCAGGCACCAAGCCAACCGCCGCCCTCCGAACGTGCCCCGGGGCGCCGCGGTCCGGGCTCGTGAACAGTGCGCTGGCGCACGGCGCCGGGGCAGTCCGAGCATGCCGCTAGTCCTCCCACAGGATGGACAGACAGGTCAACGCGCCGTCTCCCTGTCGAAAGCACTCCATCGGCAGCAACGTCACGGCGAGTCCGGCCTGGTCGAGGAGCTCGGCCGTGTGCAGATGCCCCGCCGGCAGCAGGACACGCTGTCCGAGGGCCAAGACGTTGGCCGCGTAGGTTTCGTCGGGAGGCACGAGCAGCACGCGCAGCGGCGTGAAGGCGGTCGGATCGACGAGGGCCGGCGCCACGAGCACGGTGTCTTCGGCACACCCCGAGCAGCCCGACTTGAGGTGCAGCCCGGCAACTTTGGACACGGGTTCCAGGCGCAGTCCGCGGCGCTCGCAGAAACGCCGGAGCGCCTCCTCGCCTGCCGGGTTGGTGCGCCGCGAGTGCCCGACGAAGACGCGGCGTCCCATCCGCAGCACGTCACCGCCTTCGATGCACGCGGGCGGCGTGACGCTTTCGACGGTGAGGCCCGCGGCGCGCAGCGCCGCCGCAACGCTGGCCGTTTCCCCCCGCCGGTCGACGCGGCCCGGATGCGTCTCGAGCGCCGAGTCGCCGATGACGATGGCTGCGTCTTCGACGAAGTGGCCGTCCGGCTGACTCTCTTCGGCCGGCAGGTGCGTGACCTGCACGCCCGCAGTCTCGAGTGCCGCCACGTAGTTCGCATGCTGCTCGTGCGCCCCGGCGAGCGACATGGGCCCGTAGAGGCGTGCGTAGCTCTCCGCCACGCCGCGTACAAGCGCTCGGTTCGGGGGGCGTAGCGGCGCGAGTCTCATGGGCGAGGCTCCGGAGCGGGCCGGTCGTCGAGCGCGCGCAGCACGCGCAGCACGTTGCCGCCAAGTACCGCCAAGATGTCGTCCGGCGGCCAACCGCGCCGCAAGAGCCGCTCGGTGAGCCGCGGCAGGTCGGCGGGCGAACGCAGGTCTTGCGGCGGGACGATGGTCCCATCGAAGTCGGAGCCGAGCGCGGCGTGCCGCGCGCCCACGGTGCGGCGTAGATGGTCCAGGTGGTCGACGACCAGGCCCGCGTCGCGCCGCCTGTCCGGCGCCAGGAAACGAGGGGCGAACATGACGCCGATGACCCCGTCGCGTTCGGCGACGGCCCGGATCTGTTCGTCGTCGATGTTGCGCCAGTTGGCCGCCACTGCCTGGAGCCCCGTGTGGCTCACGATGAGCGGCCGCGTGGCCATGCGGGCCGCATCCAAGAACGCGCGTCGCCCGACGTGCGCGAGGTCGACGAGCACACCGAGCGCCTCGCAGGCGGCCACGACCTCGCGGCCGAACGGCGGCAGCGGCGCCGTGTTGTCGGCCCGCAAACCGTAGGCGGCCGGGGCCGCTGCGTTCGTCGAGAAATGCGCGAGTCCGAGGTAGCGCACGCCGGACTGGGCGAAGGCATGCAGCGTATCGAGGCGCCCGTCGAGCGCGTGGGCCCCTTCGACCCCGAGAAAGGCGGCGAGGTGGCCCGTCGTGCGCGCCGCCAGGAGGTCGGCCGCCGTCCGGGCAAGTCGCAAGCGCTCGGGGTGGCGGCGACACGCGGCTTCGAGCCGCGCGATGTTGCGGAACACGACGCGGGCGCGACCACCGCGCGGCCAGGGCGACGTGACCAGCCCAAAAAACTGGCCGGCGACGCCGCCGTCCGCCCAACGCGGCAGGTCTGCGTGGAAGAACCACGCCGCGCGCGGCAACGCCAGCCGATGCCGCTTGCCGATGTCGTAGCCGAAGAGACGCATCGGCAGCAGCGTGTCGGCGTGCAGGTCGACGACGAGGGCGGCCTGGTGCAGGTCGCATGCCTCCGCGCTGACGATCCGTTCATTTCGAGGTGGCCGCACCGCGTTTCCTCACGCGTCCCGCCAGAGAAAAACCCGCGCAAGGATACCAGCGTCGGCCCGTTGGCCCAAGCGCATTGCCCAGCAGCCCTCCCGGTATGCCGCGCGGGCCGGGAGCGCGGGCCCCCGGGCCACCCGGGCGAGCGGGCGGGGCCTGGGCGGCGTTTACGACGGACGTGTGTCGTGCTAGCGTCTGCTTCGTGGCTCGTCGCGAGGGCGCGATGGCCTCAACGCAAACGGTCAGGGCGCAAGGGATTCCCGATGATCGATTCGCGCATCTACATCCAACAACTGCGTCGGGCAGTCGAACGCCTCGACGATTCCAGGGCGGTCTCGCTGTGCAACGACCTCGTACGCGACCTGCCCGATTGGCCTACGCCCTTTCCGGAGGACGACGCATCGACCATCCTCGATCTGCTGCGGCGCGGCCGCTACATGGACCAGGTGCTCGATCTGGCCGAGCGCTTCCAGCGAAACGGACAGCGCTGCGCGCGCGTGCGCCGCCACGTCGCGCAGGCCCTCATCGAAAAGGGCTACCTCTTCGCGGCGTTGGCGGTCTGCGACGACATTCTGCGCGACGATGCGGCCGACGCCAAGGAGAAGATGGAAGCGAAAGGGCTCTGCGGACGCATCTACAAGCAGGTCTACCTCGACACGGCCGCGGCTCGTCACACGATGATGCGCGACGATGCGCTCGTGCGCAGCGTCATCGCGTACCGCGACGTGTACCGCCAGCGGCGCGAGCAGGGGCTCGAAGACGACGAGACCCTCTGGCACGGCATCAACCTGGTGGCCCTGGTCATTCGCGCCGAACGCGACGGTCGGCCCCTGCGCTGGCAAGGCGAGGCCATCGACAACGAGGTCGATCCGGAGGCCGAAGCCCGCTGGATTCTCGAGGTGGCCGAGGCGCGCTACACCGACAGCGTCAGTGCCAGCCCCAGCGAGCCCGACGTGTGGGCGGCCGCCACGGCTGCCGAGGCATGCATTGCGCTTGGGGAGTTCCTTGCCGCGTTGAAGTGGGTCGGGCTCTACACCAGCCATCCGGCGTTCGGTGCTTTCCATCTCGCCAGCACGTTGCGCCAATTCACCGACCTGTGGCTCTTGAGCGACGACGATCCGCAGCACCACCTCATTCTCAACCGGCTGCAAAACGCGCTGAAGGCCCGCTAGTTTCCATCCCAAAACCCCGGCTCTGCCACGCACGGCGATCGCGGCCGGCTGGCGCGTCGCGGGCCGCCCCGGACCCCGCGGCGGCTCGATGGGATGCGCCTCGTGCGGTCGGCAGACCCCGCCCCGCCGGGATGAAGACGCGCCAGTTCGTCAGGGTCGCGCGGCGGGGATCGCGCCGCAGGCAAAGGTCACCGCGGTTGGCGGGTGCGCCGCGGCCGGCCTTCCGCCCTGCGGGGCGGGGCAGGGCCGTGCCGCTTCCACCAGCGGCTCCAGCAGGGTCCAAGCCGATCGCCCGCGCAGGTGCGCGGGCCACCGCTCGGCCCGGCGATGGCGCGAAGGACTACCAGGGCATTGTGGCGGATGTGGTCGCGGCGATTTCCGAGCGCCCGCAGCAGGGCCGGCGCGTTGCGCGGCGCCGCAAGCGGCAGCGCCACGCGCAACGCGGCGCGCGCGAAACCGGACTGGCGCCACTCGTCGGGGCTCCGGCCCTTCGAACTCGCGTGCCAGGCTTCCCAGCGTTCGGCGATTTGCGCAAGGCGCCGCTCTCCACGTTCGCGCGGTGACGGCACAGGAAGCGACTGGTTCGTGATGTGCTGGAGCGCCCGCCCGACCGCTGCCCGTACGCCAGAATCGCTGTCGCGGAGGAGCGGCAGCAATCCCGGCACGCTGCGCACCCCACCGCACGTCGCCAGGGCCTGTGCGGCCCCGACGCGCAGTTTGCTACGGCTCGGCCGGTCGAGCTCCGGCAGTCCCGCGAAGACGGCCGACGGTTCCGCCAGGGCCGCCTCCAGGCGCGGCGCCGCGGTGCTGGCGCCGGTCTCGGCAAGCACCGCGAGCAAACGCGCAGCGAAGGCGGCGTCGGTGACCCCAGGGAGTGCAGGCAGGACGTGCTCGGCCGCCTCATTCGGGGTCACGGCACGGAGCCACGCGAGGGCTCCATCGCGCACGGCCGACTGCTCGTCGCCAAGCCGTCGGGCAACCATGGCCGCCGACCCGCGCGACTGCAGGCGCCGCAGCTGTTCGAGCGCCTCGAGCCGCGCCGCGGGGGCCTTGTTCATGAGCCGTCGCTCCAGGCGCCGAATGCGCTGGGCGAGCGCCCTCTCGTACGTGCGCACCCACGGCCACACGGGTTCGCCGTTCATGCAGCCGAGCAGTAGGTCCTCGCAGGAACAGTAGATGCGCACGTGGAAATGGTCGTTGTGGGCTCCGGAGCCGCTCGGCTGGCGCAGGACGGCCTCGGCCCGAGCGATCGTGGCGGCCGCGGCGCCGGCCTTGCGCGCGTGGTCGATGAGCAGCCGGCGCAGCGGGTCCGAGACGAAAATCCACTGGACCTGCGCCAACGGGTCCTCGAGCAGCGCGACCACGAGCGCCCAGTTGCGGGCAACGTCGAACTCGAGCCGTCCCCCGGCCCCGCGGGCTCTCCCACGGCGGTCGTAGACGACGAGTTGGCTCAGGGCGTTAACGGGTTTGCGGCCCTGGCGAGCGTAGAACGCAAGGTCAACGTCGCGCCCCGCTTGATGCGAGACGCTCCAGGCGATGGGCCCGCCATTCTTCCTGCTGACGTTTCCCACGTGCAGGACGCTTCGCGGAAAGGCCGCGGCCACCCGACGGGACGCCCGGTCGACCAAGCCAGCGACATCCTCCGTGGCGTAGTGCGTGCCGCGCTCGCGGACCATCGGCAGCAACCGGTAGGCCGCACCCTTCTCGGGAAGTGGCAGGCCGTCTTCGAGGGAGCCGCCCGCAGTCCACGCAACGGACACCGAGACGCCCCCCTCCCCTCCGGCCGGACACTCGCGAGGGCTTGGGCCGGCGGCCGCGGGCCGCGCCAGGATGCAGAGCGCGCCGAGGGCACAGAGGCCGAGCCATGGGGATCGCGGGGGCAGATGCGCCGGGGAGGAAACGGGCATCCGGGTGCACCGGACCGCGAAGCGCCCCTCGGTCCGTCCGCCCCTCGTCGCCGCCGCCCGGGGGGCTTCCGTCCGGACAGGCGCGGCCAGTCCCCCGTCGCAGCACCCAGTCGGCGCCGAGGATCCTACGGAGGTACGGTGCTGCCCCTTCGCTTCCACGACCCCAGCAAGCCCTTCCCGGGCCCGCAGTGTAGCCGGTCGCGGGAAACAGTTCAAAGCGCGTGGGCCGGCCGCAGGGACGAACATTGACCAGGGCCGCGTCCGCCCCTTACGATGGCGCCGGCCAGGGGTTGGCCCGATGGCCGGGATGGCGGAATGGTAGACGCCTGAGACTTAAAATCTCTTGGCCGCGAGGCCGTGCGGGTTCGAGTCCCGCTCCCGGCACCCTTGACGACAGCGGGTGGACATACCTGCCAGCGGGCGCCATCGCGCCAGCCGCTGAGCGGACGGGCACGGGTTTTGGCAGTGCCCCATGGCCGGGACCGCTTGACGAGCTCGGGTCGATGGTCCGGGTGCGGCGCGGTGGGCGGCGGGCTCCGAACGAGCCCGGACCGGCCCTCAATGCGCAAGGCCGGCCCAAGAAAGGATGAAGCCCCCAGGCCGATTGGCCTGGGGGCTTCGTAAATTCCGGCAGTGACCTACTCTCCCACACGGGAAGCGTGCAGTACCATCGGCGCTGGAGGGCTTAACTTCCGAGTTCGGGATGGAATCGGGTGTGGCCCCTCCGCTATGACCACCGGAAAGGGTAGTCACTGAACAAACGCACAAAGTCAAAGTCGCAAAGCCTGCTCAGGCTTCAAGGATCGAAGACATTCTCCCTGAGTGGTCAAGCCTCACGGCCGATTAGTACCGGTAAGCTAAACAGTTTGCACTGCTTACACTTCCGGCCTATCTACCTCGTAGTCTTCGAGGGGCCTTCAGGGGAAACCCGGGAGACCTAATCTTAAGGCTGGCTTCCCGCTTAGATGCTTTCAGCGGTTATCCATTCCGGACTTGGCTACCCTGCCATGCCACTGGCGTGACAACAGGTGCACCAGAGGTCCGTCCACCCCGGTCCTCTCGTACTAGGGGCAGATCCCTTCAAGTCTCCTACGCCCACGGCAGATAGGGACCGAACTGTCTCACGACGTTCTAAACCCAGCTCGCGTACCGCTTTAATTGGCGAACAGCCAAACCCTTGGGACCTGCTCCAGCCCCAGGATGCGATGAGCCGACATCGAGGTGCCAAACCTCCCCGTCGATGTGAACTCTTGGGGGAGATCAGCCTGTTATCCCCGGAGTACCTTTTATCCGTTGAGCGACGGCCCTTCCATTCGGAACCGCCGGATCACTAACGCCTGCTTTCGCACCTGCTCGACCCGTCGGTCTCGCAGTCAAGCTCCCTTATGCGTTTGCACTCTACGACTGGTTTCCAATCAGCCTGAGGGAACCTTCGCGCGCCTCCGTTACTTTTTGGGAGGCGACCGCCCCAGTCAAACTACCCACCAGGCGCTGTCCTCGTCCGGGCTTCACCGAACTGAGTTAGGGCTCCAGACTCACCAGGGTGGTATTTCAAGGATGGCTCCACCGAAACTGGCGTTCCGGCTTCAAAGCCTCCCACCTATCCTACACAAGTCAATCCGAAGCTCAGCGCCAAGCTGTAGTAAAGGTTCACGGGGTCTTTCCGTCTTGCCGCGGGTACACGGTATCTTCACCGCGAATCCAATTTCGCTGAGTCCCTGGCTGAGACAGCGGGGAAGTCGTTACGCCATTCGTGCAGGTCGGAACTTACCCGACAAGGAATTTCGCTACCTTAGGACCGTTATAGTTACGGCCGCCGTTTACCGGGGCTTCGGTTCAGGGCTTCGGGTTACCCCTGACCCCTCCCCTTAACCTTCCGGCACCGGGCAGGCGTCAGTCCCTATACGTCGTCTTACGACTTTGCAGAGACCTATGTTTTTAGTAAACAGTCGCTACCCCCTTTTCACTGCGACCCGCGGGCGCTCTGGGCGCGAAGCCCTTCACCCCTGCGGGTACACCTTCTTCCGAAGTTACGGTGCAAAGTTGCCGAGTTCCTTAGCCAGGGTTCTCTCATACGCCTTGGGATACTCTCCCCGCCCACCTGAGTCGGTTTGCGGTACGGACGCCCGCAGCACTCCACTTGCGGCTTTTCTTGGGAGCATGGGCTTAGTCAGTTAGGTTTCCGCCGGAGCTTCCACCCCTCATCACCTCTCAAGGTATGAGCCTCCGTTTGTGTCATACGACTCCTAGAGGCTCCCTCTACAGGTTTGAACCGACACTACCAATCGTCGGCTGACCTACCCTTCTCCGTCCCCGCCAGTCTCAACGTGCTTCGGGCGGTGCAGGAATATTAACCTGCCTTCCATCACCTACGCCTTTCGGCCTCGGCTTAGGGCCCGACTAACCCTGGGAGGATTTTCCTTGCCCAGGAAACCTTGGGCTTACGGCGAGCCGGTTTCCCACCGGCTTTGTCGCTACTCATGTCGGCATAATCACTTCCAGTTCCTCCAGCGGATCCCTTACGGGCCACCTTCACAGGTTACTGGAACGCTCCCCTACCGCCATGCCCGAAGGCATGACCCGCAGCTTCGGTGACGCGCTTGAGCCCCGTTACATTTTCCGCGCAGGCTCGCTTGACCAGTGAGCTATTACGCTTTCTTTAAAGGATGGCTGCTTCTAAGCCAACCTCCTGGCTGTCAATGCGCTCCCACATCGTTTCCCACTTAGCGCGTTCTTGGGGACCTTAGCTGGCGGTCTGGGTTGTTTCCCTTTCGACTACGGATCTTATCACCCGCAGACTGACTCCCGCGCTGCAAGCACCGGCATTCGGAGTTTGGTTGGGTTTGGTAATCTGGTAGGACCCCTAGCCCATCCAGTGCTCTACCTCCGGTTCTGATACGCGAGGCCATACCTAAATATGTTTCGGGGAGAACCAGCTATATCCGAGTTTGATTGGCCTTTCACCCCTATCCACAGCTCATCCCCCGAGTTTTCAACCTCGGTGGGTTCGGGCCTCCACGCGATATTACTCGCGCTTCACCCTGGCCATGGATAGATCACACGGTTTCAGGTCTACTCCACGCGACTAATGCGCCCTATTCAGACTTGCTTTCGCTGCGGCTACACCTGACGGCTTAACCTCGCCACGTAGAGTAACTCGCCGACTCATTATGCAAAAGGCACGCGGTCACCCCGTCTTTGCAAGCAAAGACAAGGCTCCCACTGCTTGTAGGCGTGCGGTTTCAGGTGCTCTTTCACTCCCCTCGCTGGGGTGCTTTTCACCTTTCCCTCGCGGTACTTGTTCACTATCGGTCGCCGGTTAGTATTTAGCCTTGGGAGATGGTCCTCCCAGATTCCCGCGGGGTTCCACGAGTCCCGCGGTACTCGGGTGTCTGTTTTGGAAGTCCGCAATGAGCAGTACCAACTGCTCACCCGGTTTCGAGTACGGGCCTATCACCCTCTTTGGACAGGCTTTCCAGCGCTGTTCCCCTACCGGTCGGATTTGTAACTTCCCGAGAGGCCTGTGGACCTCTCAACAAACAGATCCCACAACCCCCGCCGGGCATGAGCCCACAGGCCGTGAGGCACGACGGGTTTGGGCTGTTCCCTTTTCGCTCGCCGCTACTGGGGGAATCGCTCTTGCTTTCTCTTCCTGAGGGTACTGAGATGTTTCAGTTCCCCTCGTTCGCCTCCCTTTCGGGATACCGAAGCATTACCTTCGGTGGGTTGCCCCATTCGGAGATCCCCGGATCTCGGCCTGTTAGCGGCTCCCCGGGGCTTATCGCAGCTTGCCACGTCCTTCATCGCCTTCCGGCGCCAAGGCATCCACCACACGCCCTTAGTAGCTTGACCGCCCTTGGAGAATATCCTGATCCTTGAAGGCCTGAGCACGCCTCACGACGTTCTGCAGGCTCTAGCTTAGGACGGCATGGACCAGCAAAATTGTCTTTGTACGTTTGTTCAGTTGTCAAAGAACCGATTTGCTCACGAAAACGACGAACGGGCTGTGGAGCTGAGCGGTCTCGAACCGCCGGCCTCCGCCTTGCAAGGGCGGCGCTCTCCCAGCTGAGCTACAGCCCCCAACGTGGGCCTGGACAGAATTGAACTGTCGACCTCACGCTTATCAGGCGTGCGCTCTAACCAACTGAGCTACAGGCCCGCCCTCGCGGAGACGCAGGAAGCGGCCAGTGCGGACCGCTGTGCAGCTTGCCACGGTCGTTCCTTGAAGACTGAATAGCAGAGAAAACTCGGGATTGACCTAGTAGTGCCGCGATTTAGAGAGCGGGCCGGTCGGGGTTCGCCACCCGCCGCGTTGCCGCGACGGTACTACTGCCTTCCGGCTGACGCTTCCGCGTCGCTGGACCTTACGGTCCTGGCACTCCATGGAAAGGAGGTGATCCAGCCGCAGGTTCCCCTACGGCTACCTTGTTACGACTTCACCCCAGTCATTGACCATACCGTGGTGAGCGCCCTCCCGAAGGTTAGACTACCCACTTCTGGTACAACCAACTCCCATGGTGTGACGGGCGGTGTGTACAAGGCCCGGGAACGTATTCACCGCGCCGTGCTGATGCGCGATTACTAGCGATTCCGACTTCATGGAGTCGAGTTGCAGACTCCAATCTGGACTGAGACCGGTTTTTTGCGATTAGCTCCCCCTCGCGGGCTCGCAACGCTTTGTACCGGCCATTGTAGCACGTGTGTAGCCCCAGGCATAAAGGCCATGATGACTTGACGTCGTCCCCACCTTCCTCCGGTTTAACACCGGCGGTCTCCTTAGAGTGCCCAACTGAATGGTGGCAACTAAGAACGAGGGTTGCGCTCGTTGCGGGACTTAACCCAACATCTCACGACACGAGCTGAC
>CAYRCM010000123.1:0-17886 GCA_964422715.1 uncultured Myxococcales bacterium
GACTCCGCCGCCCCGGTCGACCTGCACGCCGACGTCACCGGGCTGCCCGACACGCCGGCCGCCGACGCCCCCGGCCCCGACGCCGCCGCGGCCGATGCCGTCGATGCCGACGCCGACGCGGGCCCGCCGCCGCCCGAGCCGCGCTTCGAGGCCACGGGCTACTTCCGCGTACACCACGACGGCACGCGCTACTGGCTCGTGACACCCGAGGGCCGGCCCTTCTACTCGCTCGGGGTCAACAGCGTCGGCTGCCACGGCGAGGTCGACCGCACGGCGGGCACGAACCCCTATCGCGAGGCCGTCACGGCGCTCTACCCCGACGACGCGGCCTGGCGGGTCGAGGCCCAGAACCGGCTCGAACGCTGGGGCTTCAACACGCTCGGGGCCTGGTCGGACCACGCGTTGTTCGCGGGCGCCCTGCCCTACACGGTCATCCTCTACTTGAGCGGCTCCGACTGGCTCGAAGGCAATATCCCGGACTACTTCGACCCGGCCTTCGAGGCGCGTTGCGCCGACATCGTCGCGCGCGAGGTCATGCCGCGGCAGGACGACCCGCAGCTCGTCGGCTACTTCCTCGACAACGAACTGCGCTGGGGGCCCGACTGGCGCTCGCCGAAAACGCTGCTCGACGACTACCTGACGCTGCTGCCCGAGGACGCCCCGGGGCGGCTCGTCGCTGAGGCCTACGCCGGCGACGACCAGGCGTTCTTGATGGCGCTCGCGGTGCGCTACTTCATGGTGACGACGCAGGCCATCCGCGCTGCCGACCCGAACCACCTCATCCTCGGCATCCGCTCCGTGAGCGTCATGACGCCGCCCGCCGTGCCGGCCGCGGCCGGGCCGTTCGTCGACGTGTACAGCGTCAACAACTACGTGTTCATCCCGGGGCTGGCCGAGGCCATCGCGGCGGGTTTTGCCCCCGTGACGCCGGCCGACGACTGGCTGCGGGCCTACCACGAGATCACGCACCGGCCGCTGCTCATCACCGAATTCTCGTTTCGCGCGCGGGGTGGCGCCTGCCCCAACAGCTACCCGCCCATCTACCCGACCCTCGCCGACCAGGACGCGCGCGCCGCCGCGTTTGCCGACTACGCCGAGGCCGTTTTTGCACGGCCATACTTTGTGGGCTACCACTGGTTCAAGTACGTCGATGAGCCGCCGGGTGGGCGTTTCGATGGCGAGGATTCGAATTTCGGGCTCGTCGACATCGCCGACGCGCCCTGGCAGGTGCTGACCGAACGCATGGCCGCCGTGCACGCGCGGGCGCCGCACCGACGCTTTGCCCCGCCGGCCCCCTGAGCGGGCGCAGCGGGCCTCAGCGCGCGCGGCGCCGCCGCGCAAGCCCGAGCCCGAGCAACGTGAGCAGCCCCGAGAGCGAGCCGAGCGCCGCGGGCCCGGCCGCGGCACAGCCGCCGCCCGACTTGCGCTCGGGATTGATGACGTCGGGGCCGATGCAGACCCCGGCATCGCACTGCGCGTCGGCCGCGCACGTGCCGCAGCTGCCGCCGCAGCCGTCGTCGCCGCATTCGCGCCCGTCGCAGGCCGGGACGCAGGCTTCGGCCTCGCACACCCCCGCCTGGCAGACCGGGGCGGCCGCCGGACAGGTGCCGCACGAGCCGCCACAGCCGTCGTCGCCGCACTCGCGGTCCGTACAGTTCGGCGTGCAGCCGCCGACGCAGACGCCGGCCTCGCAGGTGGGTGCCGCCGCCGGGCACGCGCCACAGGTGCCGCCGCAGCCGTCGTCGCCGCATTCCTTGCCCGTGCAAACCGGCGTGCAGGCGACCACACAGTGACCGGCCGCGCAGGTGGGGGCTGCCGCCGGGCACGTGCCACAGGTGCCGCCGCAGCCGTCGTCGCCGCATTCGATCCCGGCGCAGTTCGGCGTGCAGCCGGAGACACAGGTGCCGGCCTCGCAGTTCGGCGCCTCGGCCGGGCACGTGCCGCACGACCCGCCGCAGCCATCGTCGCCGCACTGCTTGTCGGTGCAGTCGGCCACGCACGCGAGCTGGCACTGGCCAGCCACGCAGTTCGGCTCGTCGGCTGGGCAATCGCCGCAGGTGCTGCCGCAGCCGTCGGCGCCGCATTCTTTGCCAAGGCAGTCGGGTTCGCAGGCCGGGTGGCAGGTGCCGGCGTCGTCGCATACCGGGGCGGCGGCCGGACAGGTGCCGCACGTGCCGCCGCAGCCGTTGTCACCGCATTCCCTGCCCGCGCAGTCGGGGGTGCACACCGTGGTGCACAGGCCGTCCTGGCAGTTCGGGGCGGCGGCCGGACAGGTGCCACACGTGCCGCCGCAGCCATTGTCGCCGCATTCCTTGCCCGTGCAGTCGGGCACGCAATCGGGCTCGCAGAGTCCCACGGGAGAGCAGGTCTCGCCGAGGCTGCAGCTGCCGCACTGGCCGCCGCAGCCGTCGTCGCCGCATTCCTTGCCTGTGCAGTCGGGCATGCAGACCGGCTCGCACTGGCCGGCCGGGGTGCAGGTTTCGCTGCTGCCGCACATTCCACAGCTGCCGCCGCAGCCGTCGTCGCCGCATTCCTTGCCCGTGCAGTCGGCCGTGCAGCCGCCGCCCGCCACCTCGGCGCGCACGCGCAGGATGTAGTCGCCGGTGACTCCCACCGCCTCGGTGTAGCGCCAGACGAGCCCGCCGCCGCAAGTGCCCGAGTAGATGTGCATGACGTTCGCGTGGCTCGTCGTGGCCGTGTCGTGCAGCGTGCCGACTTCCTGACAGCCGCAGGCGCCGAAGTCGGGGAGTTGCATGCACTGCATGGTGTTCCACTCGGTCTGGAGGTCTTGCGCGGGGTCGGAGAAGCGCACGACGACGCGGAAGTTGCCATCCATGATGTAGGGCGGGTGGCTGTCGGGCTGGTCCCAGTCGAAGTCGAGCGAATAGGCGACCCCGCCCTGCAACGGGAAGCCGAATTCGCCGCTCACCGGGTTGAAGAGTTCCTGCGTGGTGACGCTGAAGACGGGCGCGGCGGTGCCCGGATCGGCCGCCGTACCGTCGTGCAACCAGACCTCGAACTGCGCGTCGGCGCTGCCGCCGGCCATGTTGGGCGGCGCGGCCATGATAAGGTCGATGCCCAGAATCTTCACGGGATAGTCAGCGGCGTCCGGCACGTAGATCTGGCCGAAGGCCTCGCCCTGCGCGTAGCCGGGCTGGGCGGCCAACGCCATGGTCGAGACCTGGGCTGCCGCCAGCGCGAAGTCTTCGGAGAACTGGTCGTGCTTGAACGTCTTGTTCTCGACCGCGCCCGCCGGGCCAAGCCACAGCAGGGCGCAAAACGCCAGGATGAACCGGGATGCCCGCATCGTTGCCTCCTCGCTCCGTCGTGCTTCGTCGGTGCGGCTGCCGCGCGCCCCCGCGCGCCATGGGCCAGATTAGACCAGCGCGGCACCCCCGCCGTCAACGCGGCGCTTGATCGGCGACCGCGCTGCGATGACAATCGAGCGACGCATCGCACGTGCGACGCCAGAGGAGGACAGATTGAACGGTTCACTACGCGGTCCGGCATCGGTCGCGGTCGCCCTTCTCCTGAGCCTCTGTGCCCCGCTGGGGTTGCGGGCCGCGCCCGGTGAGCCCGCACCGCCCGAGCCGGCCGCCGCGCCCGCGGCGCCGGCCGCGACGCCCGAGCCGGCCGCTGAGCCCGCGGTGCCCGCTCTGCCCGCCGCCCCCACGGCGGAGTCCGTGCCGGCTGCCGTGCCCGCGCCCGTCGACCCCGACGCCGCCTACCACGCCCATTGTGCGCGCGTGCCGGCCGACTGCGGAACCCTCGACGGCCTCGTGAGACTCGTCGAAACCGCCCCCGACGCGAGCGTGCGCGCCACGGCGCTGCGCGAACTGGCCCGCCGCGCGTCGCCCGACGCGGTGCCGCTGGCGCTCGGGCTCGCGCGGCTCGACCCCGATCCCGCCGTCCGCCTCACCGCGGTGCTCGTGTTGGCCCCCAAGATCGGCGACGACACGGTGGCACGCGCGGTCGGCCGCGTGGCGGCCAACGACGCCGACCCGAGCGTCGTGGCGGCGGCCCGCGCGGCGCTCGCAGCGACCCCGGCCTCGGCGCCGCAGGAGCCCACGAAGCCCACCGCGAGCCGCTGGCGCAAGGCCGACCCGGCCGCGGCACGCCTCATCTACACGCCCACCGCCTTCACGCTGCCGAAACGCACCTGGGCGGCCACGAGCTACGACATCGGCCACTGGAGCCTGGCCGTCGGCGTCCACGACAACGTCGAACTCACTTTCCAGACATCCATCCCGGTCATGTTCGTGCACCTCGGCCCGGGCGTGAAGGTGAGCTACCCGGTGAGCGACCTCGTACGCATCGGCGCCTGGCTCAACACACAGTTCCTCATTCCCTACATCGAAGACGTCAACGACGCGTTCGTCATCGCCGTCGGCGGTGGCCCCCTCGTCTCGGTCGGCAACCGCGACATGGCCTTCAACGTGGGGGTCATGTCCTATGGCCTCTGGGTCGGCGAAGACTTCCACTCGGTCTACGTCATCGACCCCACGATCGGCGGCTCCATCCGCGTGTCGAAGCGCGTCAAGTTGAACCTCGAACTGCACGTGCCGCTGCTCGGCGCCGAGGGCAACTTCTGGGACGAGGAGGCCGGCAAGATCTGGGCCCTGCTCTACGGCGTGCGCATCTTCGGCGATCGCCTCTACGGCGACGTGGCCTTCGTGTGGCCCATCTTCGAGCAGTGCTGGGAAGTCATGAAATACGTCCCCGTCGGCTTCCCGCTGCTGGCCTTCGGGTTCACCTGGTGAGCCGCCGCATGCCCCGCACGTCGTTTGCGGCCCGTGGGCTTCGTGGCCCCGGGGGCCGCACGGTTGCGTTCGGCCTGGCGCTCGCGGCCGGGCTGCTCGCCGGGTGGATCCCCAGGGCGGCAGGGGCCGATCGGGCGCCCGCCGCGCCCGAACCCACGGCCCCGCCGGCCGTTGCCCCAGTTCCCGAGGCCCCGACGCCGCCGCCACCCGCCGTGGCCGTGCTCGAAGCCCACGTGGCCGCCCTCAATAGCTGCGAATCCATCGACACCTGCGAAGCCGTGCAGTCGCTCGTCGCGGCGGGGGCCGCGGCCACGCCGGTGCTCATCGCCGCGCTCGCCGCGTTGCACCCCGACGTCCGGTTCTGGGCGGCCGGGGTGCTCTCGCTGACCCGACCGCCCGAAGCCCTGCCGGCCCTCGTCCGGCTCGCCGCCGACCCCGAAATCAAGGTGCGCGGCGCGGCCATCCATGCCCTCGGCCAACTGCGCGACGCCCGGGCGCTGCGCACGCTGCTCGCGGCCCTCGAAGACGACGACCTCAACGTGCGGTTCCAGGGCTGCCTGGCGCTGGGCATCCTCGGCGACCCGGCCGCGGTCCCGGCGCTCATCGAGGCCTTGAAGGACGCCGACTACGACGTGCGCGCCTACTGCGCGGCGGCGCTCGGCGACATCGGCGACGCGCGCGCCGTGACGCCGCTCGTGGCACTCCTCGCCGACAAGAACCCCTGGGTGCGCGGCTTTGCCGCCGCGGCCCTCGGCACCTTGCGGGCCGCGGCCGCCGCGCCCGGCCTCATCGCGCGCCTGCGCGACAGCGACCATCGGGTGCGCGCCAACGCCGCGTTTGCGCTCGGCGAAATCGGGGCCCGGCAAGCCATCGAGCCCCTGCGGGCCCTCCTCGCCGACCCGCATCCCGACGTACAGCGCTATGCCGCGCTGGCGCTCCGGGCGCTCGGCGCCGCCCCCGCGGGCCCGCCCGCGGCACCCGCCGGTCCCGACGCCAACCCCTGAACCGCAGAGGATCGAAGCCATGCACCATGCCGCCCTGCCCGCGACGTCCCGAGACGGTCTGCACCCGCGCACCGTGCGCCGGCCGCCCCCGCGCGGCCTCACCCAAGTGTACTGGAACGCAATTAGCATGCCCCTCTCTCCGGTCCTCGTCACCGCCGGCTGTGTTGCTCCTCCTCGAATTGGCGTTGCCAGTCCTTCGTCGTCGCGCCTCGCCGGCGGCGACGATCCCTCGGAGATAGGGTGCCGCCAATTTCGTTCCAGTACACTAGCGCTCCTGCTCGCCGCCACGCTGCTTGCGGGCTGCGCGGGCTCGGGGTCCGGGGCGGGGGCCGACGCGCCCCTGGATGCGGTTGCGCCCGACGTGCCGCGCACGCCCGATGCCGCCCCCGCCGACACACCTCGTGACCAACGCAGCGACGGACGCGGCGACGTGCCGGCCCCCGACGCGCCGGCCCCCGACCTCGCGCCGCCCGACGCCGCACCTCCGGACCAGGCCGGCGACGCGCGTGCCGACCTGCCCGGCGACGCGGCCGGCGACGTCACCCCGCCGCGCGAACCGCTGCGACTCGAAAGCCCCGACGGCTACGTGTTGATCGTCAGCCTCGACCCGCCCAGCCTCACGCTGCTCGCCGATGAACGCCCGCTCATGCAGACGGCCGCGCCGTTCCTGTTTGCGGGCCGGCTGCCCACGGCCCGTTCGAACTACTACTTCGACCCGTTCCTGCTGCCCGACGCTCCGTTCGGCTACCCGCGCGACATCGCGTTTCCGGCCTTCGACACGGTCGTCTCCGTCACACAGCGCGCGGGCGGGGCCGAACTCGGTCTCCAAGGGCCCGACGGCCTCGTGGGCACGCTCGACGTGGCGGTGCAGCGTGCCGGGACGTTCCGCCTGCGGCTCACCACCGACGACCCGCGCATCGTCACCACGCGCATCCTCCTTGCCGCCCCCGAAGGCGAAAACTACTACGGCCTCGGCGAGCAGATGGACCACGTGGCGCACCGCGGGCTGCGCCGGGCCATGCAGTTCGAGATCGATGGCGAACAGGAATCCGGCTACAACGAGGTCCACGTGCCGGTGCCGCTGCTCGTCGCCACGACGGGCTGGGGGCTCTTCGTCGAGGACCGCCACCCGGGCTGCTTCGACGTCGCGGCGACCGACGCGGCGCACATCACGGTCGACTTCGCCACGGGCGACCTCACGTTCTACGCGCTCGCGGCGCGCGACCCGCTCGACGTCACGGCGCGCTACGCGGCCATCACGGGCCTGCCGGCGGTGCCGGCCCCGTGGGCGTTTGGTGGCATCCAGTGGCGCAACGAAGTCGACGACGCCGCCATGGTGCTCGCCGACGCCGAGGCCATGCGCGCCCACGACTTCCCCATGTCGGGCATCTGGATCGATCGGCCCTACGCCGATGCGGTCAGCACGCACCGCTGGCACGAGACGCGCTTTCCCGACGCCGCCGACCTCGTGGCCCGTCTGAACGCGCTCGGCTTCCGCGTCGCCGTGTGGTCGGCGCCGTGCCTCGAACCCCGCTCGGGCGAGCTCTACGCCACGGCCGAGGCGAACGGCTACTTCGTGCGCACGCCGCCCGGCTGGCCGCGACCCTTCGAGAACTGCGCGCTCATGGACCTCACGAACCCGGCCGCCGCCGACTTCTGGAAGAGCGAGGTGCTGAGTCACGCCGTTGCCGCCGGCATCGAAGGCTACAAACTCGACTACGGCGAAGACGTGCAGATCGGGCTCTTCGGCGTGCCGCTGGACTTCGGCTTCGCGAACGGCGAGAGCGCGCTGACCATGCACAAGGGCTACGCGCTCTACTACCACCAGCCCTATGCCGACGTGCTGCCGCCCGACGGCGGCTTCATCCTGAGCCGCGCGGGCACCTACGGCGACCAGACGCTCACGACCACCATCTGGCCCGGCGACTTGTGCAACGACTTCTATTACTTCCACGAGACCGCCAACGACGAGACACACGTCGGCGGACTGCCCGCGACCATCGTCGCCGGCACCTCGCTCGGCCCGTCGGGCTACCCGTTCTTCGCCGGCGACACAGGCGGCTACCGTCACGGTCGGCCGAGCAAGGAAGTGCTCATCCGCTGGCAGCAGTACGCGGCGCTCCTGCCCGTGCTGCAGCTCGGCGGCGGCGGCGTCAACCACAACCCGTGGGACTTCGAAGACCACGGCGCCAACACCCCGCGCTACGACGCCGAAACCCTCGACATCTGCCGCGACTACGCGCGCCTGCACCTGCAACTCTTCCCTTACCACTACAGCTACGCGCGCGTGGCGGGCGACACCGGACGCCCGCCCGTGCGGCCGTTCGGGCTCGCGTATCCCGACGACGGGCGCCATCCCGACTTCGTGTTCCAGGACGGCGATTGGCTGCTCGTCGCGCCCGTGCACCGCGCGGGCGGCCAGGTCGAGGTGCCGCTTCCGGCCGGCCGCTTCGTCGACTTCTTCGCGGGCACCGTGCACGAGGGCCCCACCACCCTCGATCTCGACGTACCGCTCGACCGCCTGCCGCTCTACCTGCGGGCCGGCGCCATCGTGCCCATGCTCGACCCCGACATCGACACGCTCTCCCCGGCGAGCGACCCGACGGTCGACTCGTTCGCGGTGCGGCCGGGCGCGCTTCACGTGCGGCTGCTGCCGGCCGGCGAGACGGCCTTCATGCTCTGGGAAGGCACGACGGTGAGCCAGGACGACGGTCCGCCGCTGCGGGTCGGGCTGCAAAGCGGCGGCACCTTCGACGGCTGGCAGCTCGACGTCGACTGGACGAACCGCGCGAGCGCACCCGCGAGCCCGCCCGTGGCCGTCGAGGTCGACGGTACCCCGCTGGGGCCGCTCGCGGCCGCCCCCGCCGACGACACGCCCGGCTGGTTCTTCGATGCCGGCCGCGGTCGCCTGCTCGTCCGCCTCGCCGCCGGCGACCACACGCTCGTCCTGCAATAGCGAATTGCGCGCCCCGCCAGCTGCGCCAAACGCCACGCCGCCTCCGAGGGGGGTTGTCAACTTGCGGTGCGCTGTGCTAGGGTTCGACGCATTGCGCCATCGGTGACGCAGAGCGTCAGCCGATGTGCAAGGGGCGCCACCAGTGAGGCGCGAGGAGGCAGCAATGGCAGAACGTTGGGAAACGATGAACCAGATCATGAAGCCGGTCGACGACCTCATGGGCCTTGGGCTCGACGCCATGAAGCGCGTCGGGGTCTACGAGCCCTTCCGGCGCAACCTGTACGAGGTCTTCCGCACGGCGCTACGCTTCCAGTTCACTCACCAGAACGACCTCGAAGTCCTGGGCCTCGAGAACATCCCCGAGACCGGCGGCGCCATCCTGGCGGCCAATCATTCGAGCTGGCTCGACGTGCAGGTCATCGTGGCCGCCCTCAGCACCCGCCGCGTGCACTTCGTCGCCAAGGACATGTTCGAAGACTGGCCGCTGCTGCGCCACCTCATCGCGCTCAGCGATTCGCCCTTCATCCGGCGCGGCGGCGACGAAGAGGGCCTGCGCCAGGTGGCCGACATGCTGCGCGCCGGCGAGCTCGTCTGCATCTTCCCCGAGGGCACTATCCCGGGCGAAGAAAACATCGCGCGCTGGGAAGTCGAACCCGACACCGGCCTGCTCAAGGGCAAAACCGGCGTGGCGCGTCTGGCGCTGCTCGCCAACGTGCCCATCATCCCCGTCGGCCTGTCCGGCACGGGCCGGGCGTTCCCGCCCGAGGTCTACCCGCGCATGCAGCAGCTGCCGGGCAACGACAAGGTCAAGGTCACCATCAAGTTCGGCGAACCGTTCCGCCTGCCCGAGGTCGACCTCGACAAGTGCTCACGCTCCGACCTGCGCGACATGACCAAGAAAATCATGTTGGCCATCTCCGGCCTCATCGATTTCGAGCGCGCCTACCAGCCGGTCAAACTGCCCGTGCAGTTCAAGATCGAACCGAGCCGCATTCCGCCCTACGCGCACCGCTCGGCCCCCCTCAAGGCCGGCCAGAAAGCGCCCGTGGGCGTGCTCGTGCTCCACGGCTTCACGTCGCACATCTCGTGCGTCGATGCCGTCAAGCCGCTGCTCGTCGAGCGCAACGTGCCGTTCCGCTTCCCGATTCTGCGTGGCCACGGCACCAAGTTCGAAGACATGCAGGGGGTTACGGCGCACGACTGGTACGCCGACGCCGAAGACGCGCTGCTCGATCTCCTCCAGGAATGCGAAAAAGCCATCGTCATCGGGCACTCGATGGGTGGCCTCGTGGCGCTCGAACTGGCGGCGCGGCACGGCGACAAGCTCGTCGGCACCATCGCGGCGGCCCCGGCGCTGCGCTTCGCCGACCCGCTCACGTTCCTCACCCCGGTGCTGTCCAAGGTGGTCAAGTTCTGGCCGAGCCCCAAGGCCTACAACGACCCCGAGTGCGCCAAGAAAAACAAGAACTACGCCAAGTTCGCAACCGACGCCTTCGTCTCGCTCTACGCGTACGCCGGCGCCGTGCAGAACCTGCTCTCGTTCGTGAAGGGCCCGCTCGTGCTGCTCCAGCCGCGCAACGACCAGGTGGTGGCGCCGAAGTCGGCCGAAATCGCCTACGAGAAGGTGTCCAGCAAAGACCGCCAGCTCGTGTGGTTCGAGAAGAGCGGCCACGAGATGTTCCTCGACCTCGAGGCCGATGCGGTGGTCGCCGAAGTCGGGCGCGCCATCGATCGCTGGCTGCCCAAGAAGTAGCGTCCACGGCTCGCAGGCGGTCGGGGAGCCGGACCCCGGCGCTCCGGACCGCCTGCGGCCTCCTCCTCGCCGGTTCCCGTCTCCTCAGATCACGGTGCCGTCGGCGATTTCGGCGTTTTTCGTCACGACCACGATGCCGTCGCGAATGGCGTAGCCGGGGCCCTCGGCCGTGCGCAGACCGGCCTCGTTCACGATGCGTACGCCGGCTCCGATGCAGGCATTCTTGTCGACGATGGCCCGCCGGATGACCGTGTCACGGCCGATGCCGGTCGGGATGTGGCCCCGGTCGCGCGCGGCCTGGCGCTCGTCGGGCGCCTGGTAGAAGTCGGCGCCCATGAGCACGGTCTCGCTGATGCTGCAGCCAGGCTCGATGCGCGTGCGCAGCCCCACCACCGAATCGCGAATGGTGCAGGCGTCGAGCACGCAGCCGTCGGCGACGATCGAGTCGTGGATGTGGCAATCGTAGATCTTGCTCGACGGCAGCGAGCGCGGACGCGTGTAGATGGGCGCGTGCCCGTCGTAGAAGCGAAACGGCGGGTCGCGGTGGCCGAGCGCGATGTTGGCGCGATAGAACGACGAAATGGTCCCGATGTCTTCCCAGTAGCCGCGAAACAGGTACACCGCGGTGCGCAGCGAACCGAGCACGGCGGCGATCACGTGTTCGCCGAAGTCGAGCCGCCGGGGGTCGGACAGGGAGGCCATCAGCGCCTCGCGCTCGAACACGTAGGTGCCCATGGACGCGACGAAGCAGCGCTTCTCGTCCTTGCAGCCGAGCCGCGCCAGCACGGCGGGCGGCGTGGCCAGGCGGTCGAGCGTGGCGGGGTCTTGGGGCTTCTCGACGTATTCGGCGATGCGGCCGTCGTCGGTGAGTCGCAGGATGCCGAACCGCGAGGCCTGATGGCGTTCGACGGGCGCCGCGGCGATGGTGAAGTCGGCCCGGGCGTCGTTGTGGACGTCGAGGATGTCGCGGAAGTCGAGGCGGCAGAGTTGGTCGCCCGGCAGGATCAGCGCACGCTGCTTGCCGCGCCAGAGAAACCGCGGGGCCTGCTTGCGCACGGCGTCGGCGGTGCCCTCGTACCAACCTTCGTGGGCCGCGGTTTGCTCGGCCGCAAGCACCTCGACGAAGCCGTCGGTAAAACTGTCGAAGCGGTAGGTTCGCGACACGTGCCGGTTGAGCGAGGCCGAGTTGAACTGCGTCAGCACGTAGATGTGGTCCATCTTGGAGTTGATGGAGTTGCTGATCGCGATGTCGATGAGCCGGTACTTGCCCGCGAGCGGCACCGCAGGCTTGCAGCGCAGGCGCGTCAGCGGGTCGAGCCGCGTGCCGCGTCCCCCGCCCAGAATGACCGTCAACGTTTCGCCCGGCATGCTCGCTCTCCAGGGTGTTTGGGCCCCCGCGGGGGCCTACCCGAGCCCGGGAGTCTAGCCTGCCCGGCACGGGGCGGCAATCGGCGGGCGGGGCCGGGGGCGAGCCGGGCGGCGGGCGGGAGTGGGGCGGCTCGGGAAACGCACGCGAAAGTCTGCCCTGCGTGGCGCGCGACCGTGGTATCCTGCGGCGCCGAAGCGCGGCCAAGCGGGCGTCAACGGTCCACGGGTCGCTGCGATATTTTTTCTCTTTTCGACAGAGGGTTGCCTTCACAATCTTCGCCTTCGACGCGAGCTGTGAAACGGACCTCTGTCGTCTTCGAGGTTTTCAACCGCAACAGGCTGATATTCCATGTCTTCATTCCAACGACCCAAGGGAACGCGCGATTTCGTCTACGAAGAGGCCGCCGTGCGCCGCCAGGTCATCGAGCGGCTGCGCCGCAACTTCCTGCAGTTCGGCTTCAGCGACCTCGATACGCCGAGTTTCGAGAGCATCGAACTGCTGCAGTGCAAGTCGGGCTCCGAGGTCGAAGAGCAGATCTACAGTTTCGAAGACAAGGGCGGCCGCAAGGTGGGGCTCATCTTCGAATTCACGGCCTCGCTCGGCCGCATCGCGGCGACGCAGCCCGACCTGCTGCGGCCGTTCAAGCGCTTCCAGATCGGCAAGGTGTGGCGCTACGAGAGCCCGCAGAGCAACCGCTACCGCGAGTTCTACCAGGCCGACGTCGACATCGTGGGCCCCTACACCATGGACTGCGAAGCCGAGATTCTGTCGCTCGTGGCGCACGTGCTGCGGGGCTTTGGGCTCAACGACTTCCAGTTCCTCGTGAACCACCGCAAGGTGCTGCGCGCGCAGCTGCAGGTGGCGGGCATCGCGTCCGAGCACGACCAGGGAGCGGTGCTGCGTGGGCTCGACAAGCTCGACAAGATCGGCCCCGAAGGCGTGCGCGAGTACATCGCGGCGCAGGGGGTGGGCGCCGAGCCGTACGAGCGTTTCATGGCCCTGCTGCCGCCGGAGGGGCCCATTCGCGAGATGCTCACGTGGCTCGAGGCGCGCATCGGCGACTGCCCGCTCGGCCGCGAGGCGCTCACCGAGCTCAACGAGCTCGCCACGTATGCCGAGGCCTGTGGGCTGCTCGCGCACTTGCGCCTCACCCCGACGCTCGTGCGCGGGCTCGACTACTACACCGGGCCCATCTTCGAAGTGCGTTCTCCGGCCCTCCAGAACACATCGTTTGGCGGCGGCGGGCGCTACGACACGCTCGTCGAGACGTTTGGCGGCCAGGCCGCGGGCGCGGTGGGGTTCGCCTTCGGGGTCGAACGGCTCATCACGGTGCTCACGCAGAGCGGGCTCGTGTCGGGGCGCAAGTCCGAGGCGCGCGTGATGCTGGCGCTGCGCGACCGCAGCCTCACGCCGGCGGCCCTCGGGCTCGCTGCCGAACTGCGCGCGCAGGGGCTCGCCGTCTACCAGTTCGTGGGCCCGACCAAACTCGGCAAACAGTTCGCGTTCGCGTCGCGCATGGGGTTCGAAGCCGTCGTGGTCGTGGCCGAAGAGGAGCTGCAAAGCGGCGTCTTCAAAGTCAAAGACCTGGCGAGTGGCACGGAAGTAAGCGTCGCCCGGGCCGAGCTCGGGGCGCACCTGCTCCAGGCGTTGCCCGCCGCCCCTTGAACCCAAGTCGCCTTCCTTCGGATACCTTGGTTGCCGGCGTCGCTCCCCCCTGCGGCGTACCCGGAGTACGCCCTCGGGGGATTGCACCTTGGCGCCTCGGTATTCTTTGGAACGCGCCTTGAGATGAACCTCGTGCCGGGGAACGGAACTGGCGGGTCTCGCCGAGCGGCGCTGGAAACGCGGAGCCTGCGAAGAACGGGGGACGGGGTGGGGGTCAGGGCCGGATCGACACCTTCGTGCGGCCGCCGAGTTCGGACTTGGGCAGGCTCGTGAACGCCTGACACTGCTTCGGGAACACCAGTTTGACCGTGATCTTGCCGCCACCCTCGATGGACCCGCCGGCACCCTTGCGGACGCCGTCCTGCGACCCACGGTTGATGAGCACCGTCGTGCCGCTGCCGGTGGGCCAGGAGCTGAGGATGTTGCCCGATATCGCGGTCCCCGTGGCCTTGGCGGCCACGGCCACGCACTTGCCGGCGCGGCAGCGCGTGCCGGCCTTGCACGCGGGCCGGCAGACCTTGGAGATCTCGGAGCAGCGGCCGTCGCGCCATTCCTGGCCCTTCGGGCACGACCAGACGCATTCGCCGTTGAGGCAGAAGGAGCCGTCTTCGCAGGCGGGGTCGCACTCGCCCGGCGGCACGCACTTGCCGTCGACGCAGCGTTCTTCGGCGAGGCACAGCGCGCAGGGGTCGGCGCGGTTGACCTTCATGCGGATCTCGTAGCGCGCGGTGCCCTCTTTCGCCTCGAAGCGCACGAAGTACTGGCGCTGCCCCTCGGCCATGAAGACCACTTCGACGCCCAGATTGGCGGAGTCGAGCGTCTTCGTGTCGAGGACGCTGCCCTGGTCGTCGTAGAGGCTCACTTCGCCCGAGAAGGGCGATTCGCCCACCGCCACCGCGACCGGGGTCACCTCGTACTTGATGCGCACCTCGGAACGGTCGGGCACCGTCAGGCGGCGCCAGTCGACCTGGTCGCCCGACATGGGCGCGATCGAGTCTTTGACCGCGAACTCCGGTGACAGATCGAGGGCTTTCGCCTGCGTGCGGTCGGGATCGGGGGGATACTCGGGGCCACACGCGACGAGGGCGAGCAACCCAAGCAGCAGAACCATGGCCTGCGCGGCAGCTGACGTTGAACGACGCATCCTTCGCTCCATCGTTCGGTCCCGGGCCCTGGGGCCCATCCGGCGAATGCCTATACCACGAATTGGCGTCCGTTGCCGCATCCTTTTGCGGGTCCGCGCGGCCGGCGCATGCCCGGCCGCCCGCAGTCCGCTGCGGCACGGCGTGGCGGGCGCGTGACGCCGCCCGCGAGCAGTGCTAAGGTACCCCCCCGGCTGAAAGGCGAAGGAGGGCGCGCCATGTTCGAAAGCGTCGACGAGCTGACCGTAACCTACGAAGAAGACGGGCGCGTGGTCGTCGAGGAACTCGAGAAGGCCATCCTCACGCGCGGCGCGTGGGCGACCGTCCTCTTCAAGTACCGCGAATGGGACCGCCGCAACGAGTGCATGGGGCCCGTCAAGTTCACAATCCGCCGCTACCAGCGCCGCGACGGGGTGTACCGCCAGCAGGCCAAGTTCAACATCTCCAGCGTCGAGCAGGCGCGCCTCATCTGCTCGCACCTCGAACGCTGGCTCGACGCGCTGCCCGCGGAGGAGAACACGCCGTGATGCGCCTGCGTTTCGATGAGGAAGACGGCCGCCTGCAACTGCCGGGCGGGCTGGCGCTCACCGACGCGTACCCCGCGCTCGGCTACACCCTGATGGCCGTGCTGGTCGCCTTCGCCGCCAGCTCACCCGTGCCGCGCGGCCCCACCATCGTCAAGTTGCTCGCGCTCAGCGCCGTCACGCTCGGCGGCTGCTGGATCATGGCGCGCGCGCGGCCGGCGGTGCGCTTCTCCGTGCGCCAGTGGATGCTCGTCCTCGCGATGGGCGGCGGTCACGACATCATCGGCAACGTCGTGCTCGCCCTGCACCGGCCCACCTACGAAGACGTGCTCATGGAAATCGACCACCACCTCGTCGGCGGCCACCTCAGCCAGTGGGTGCAGGCCTACGCCTGGCCGCCGCTCGTCGACTACCTGAGCGTGTGCTACGTGTCCTACTTCGTCGTGGCGTTTCCTTTGATGTACGTGCTGTTGCATCGCCGCAAGTACCACGACATCCACCGCTACATCAGCATCATGTCGGTGGGGCTGTTCTCCACGTTCGTGTTCTACGTCATCATTCCAGCGCGCACGCCCGACACGCTCTGGAACACGCTCGGGGCCGCCTCGCCCATCGTCTTCGATGGTCCGGTGCAGGGGGTGTGGCTCACCGAGCCCATCCGACAGTTCTTCAGCACGGCCACCAACAACATCTGGGACGCCTACCCGAGCGGCCACACGGTCATCGCCATGCTCACGCTGTTTTGCGCGTGGCGTTTCGACCGCCGCACGGCCTACTGGATGACGCCCATCTGCCTGTCCATCGTGGCCTCCACGCTCATGTTGCGCTACCACTACCTCATCGACGTCATCTCCGGCGCAGTGTTCGCGGGCATCGTCATGGTCGGCGAGCACCTCATCTTCCAGTGGAAGCAGCGCTATCTGCGCGCCCGGAGTTCCACCACCGCTGCCCTGCCCGCCTGACCGGACGCCCCAAGCGGCGTCGGCTCCCGGACAGGGTTGACAAGCGACCCGCGCGGCTCTATCCTGACAGTGGTAATACCACTTTACCACTACCCCGAGCGGTGGGAGGCCAGCACGCCATGAGTCAACGAAACCCAGAACGAAAGTCCGACGTCCCCCTCATCCTCGTCACCGGCGCAGCCGGTTGCGTGGGCACCTTCGTCGTCGAGCAGCTGCTCGCGCGCGGCTACAAGGTACGCGCGGTCGACCGCCCCGGCGCCGACTTGCCGCAGGGCCCGGCCGACCGCCTGCAGCGCGTGCCGGCCGACCTCACCGACCCGGCGGTCGCCGAATCGCTCGTGGCCGGCGCCGAGGGCATCGTGCACACGGCGGCGGTCGTCGACATCAGCCAGACCCTGGCCCAACTGCGCCCCATCAACGTCGACGCCGTGGCCCGGCTCTACGACGCGGCCGCGGCCGCCGGCAGCCGCACGTTCATCCATTTCTCGACGGGCTCGCTCTACCACCCGCAAGACCGGCCGCTCAGCGAAGACGACCCGCTGCTCGCCCAAAACGACTACGGCCTGTCCAAACTGCTGTCCGAGGACCTGCTGCGCGAACGCGAGGGCCGCGGGCCGGTCGTCAACATCCTGCGGCCGGCGCTCATCTTCGGGCCCCGTGGGCGCGTGTTGCTCAACCTGTTCGCGGCGTTCCCCCCGGTTTTGCAGCAGCTCTCGCGGGTCGCATTGCCCTTCAGCGGCGGGCCCACGAGCAACTACGTCTACGCGCCCGATGTCGCCGGGGCGGCCGTGCACCTGCTCGAACACCCGCAGCCGCACGGTGCCACGTTCAACATCGCCAACGACGACCCCATCGCCGCGGGCGACATGATCACGGCCACCCTCGAAGGCTACGGGATGCGGGTGGCGGGGCCGGCCATTCCGTTGCCCAAACTGCTCTTCCGCGCCACGCGGCCCATCATCGACCGCGAGCTCGTCTTCCGCACCCTCAACCGCAGCATCGAACGGGTGTGGCGGCGCATCCGCGAACAGCACGGGCTGTCCGCCGAATTCGCCCCGGCCGTGCCGCGCGAAATGCTCGATTTCCTGTGCGTCGACACGGTGTTCGACAACCGCCGCATCAAGCAGGCGGGCTACACGCTGCGCTACCCGCGGTTTGCCGAGCCGTGGCGCGAAACCCTCCAATGGTTCATCGCCAACCGCTGGATCCCCGAGCTGCGCGCCGCCGCCTAGCCGGCCGTCGGCCCTCCCAGGATCTGCACGGGCCAGGGCCACGGCTGCGGGGCGGCCGCTAGCGCAGTCCCTCCAGAAACGCCTTCATCTGAGGGTCGTCGCGGATGGGTTCGAAGTCGTGGTCGCGCTCGATGGAGCGGCGGCTCTCGGCGGGCGTGCGGCTGTCGCGCGCCATCCACTGACGCAGGTAGCGGATGGCCGTCTCGGGATCTTCGCGCAAGCCGAACATGCAGGCCGCGTTGTAGTAGTAGCGGGCCACGTTGGGGTCGGTTTCGATGGCGCGCAGGTAGAGTTCGAGCGCGTCTTCGTGGCGGCCTTCGCGGTACGCGCGGAAACCCCGGGCGTTCCACTCGCGGGCGCGCTCGGCGCGCTCGGACGTCACGGGCACGGGGTTCCAGCGCCGCACCGCGGCCGCGGGATCGATGGGCTCGGCCTCGACAACCGGTGCGGCCGGTACGGCCGGCGCGGCCTCGGCCAGCGCGGCGACGGTCTTGGGCGGCGCATCGGCGAGTTCGGCAG
>CAYRCM010000124.1:0-17565 GCA_964422715.1 uncultured Myxococcales bacterium
CAGACGAGCCCGAGCGGGCAGGGGGTCTGCTCGTCGCAGCACGTGGGCGCCGGCCCGAGGTCGGCGGCCCGACCGCCTCCGTCGCCATCGCCCGCGTGGCCGTCCCGCGGGCCGAGGTCCACGGCCGGGGCGCTGTCGCCTGGGCCGGTCTCGGCGCCCAGGTCGCCCTGTTCGCCCGGCGCGTCGCCCGGGTCAGCGGGCCCACCCTCTGCCGAACTGCCCCGCGGGCCGCCGCAGCCGAGCGCTACGATGACCACGAGCCCTACCGCAAGGTTGCGCATGGCGTGTCCTCCCCTCGCGAAACGGCAATCGATTATGCGCGCCGGCGGCCCGGGTATCCAGGCGCTCCGCTGACGTGAGCGCGCCAGCGGCGCCGGTCCGCGCGGCACTCGGCAGCGTGGACTTGCATGAGCCGCCGGGCACCATCTACCCTCTGGCGCGCCCGACCGCCGCGTTCGGCGGTCGCGAACGTGAGGATCGATGAAGCAGCCTTGCCCACCCTCGCACCCCCGACGCGGCGTTCTCGGCGGCCTGGCGCTGGGCCTCCTGCTCCTCGTCGCCGGAACGCTCCACGCCGCGCCGCCGCCGGCCGCGCCGTCGCTCGCCGCGGCCTTTGCCCGGCTCGGTGGCGACGCCGAACGCAAACGGCAGCTGAAGGCGCTCTATGCCGCGCTCGGCCGGCCGTTGCTGTTCGTCAACGACTCGCGCCTCGACCCGGCCGGAGAGGCGCTCGTGGCGTTCGTCGCGGGCATCGCCGACCACGGGCTGTCCCCGCGCGTGTACGAAGTGGCCGACATCGCCGCCGCCCGCGAGGGCCTGAGGACGCCGGCCGCCACCCCGAGCGCCACCGCCACCCAAGCCGCACTCGCCCAGGCGCTCGATCTCCATCTCGCCCTGGCCTTCAGTCGCCTGCTCTCCGATTTCGGGCGCACGGCGCGCGTCACGACCGACACCCTCGTCGCCGAGGTGCGGGCATTTCGGGCCGCGCCGCAGTCCTGGCTCGGCGCGTTGCCGCCCGCGCATCCGCAGTACGCCCTCCTCGTGCGCGATTTCGCCCGCTACCGCGCGCTCCAGCGGGCCGGCCCGGCGCCGACCGAGGCGCGCGCGCGCCTTACGGCCGAAGGCTTCCTCGCAGGCCCCGCCGCGCAGCAACCGAACGCCTTCGATGCTGCCCTCCGGGCTTTCCAGCGTGCCCGCGGCCTGCCCGAAAGCGGGACGCTCGACGCGGCCACCAAAGCGGCCCTCGGCCGCCCGTGGAGCGATGCGCTCGCCCGGCTGCGCCTCGCCCTGCGCCTCTGGCGGGCCAGCAGCACCCGCGGGCTCAAGACCTATCTCCGCGTCAACATTCCGGAATACCACACCGAGTTCTGGGTCGCCGGACGGCTCGAACGCGGCATGCGCAGCATCGTCGGCACGGCCCACCGGGGCCAGACGCCGAACCTTGCCGCCGACATCGAGTACATGGTGCTCAACCCGGCCTGGTACGTGCCGCCGGCGGTCAAGCGGGTCGACCTCGACCAGCGCGCGGCGCGCGACCCGGAGTTCTGGACGCGCTTCGGCTTCGACTTGCGCAAGCGTCCCGACGGCACGGTGCAGGCCGTGCAGCGGCCGGGTCCCGACAACTGGCTCGGCCGCGTCATCTTCAAGATGCGCAGTGGCACCAACATCTTCTTGCACGACACGCCGCGCATCGAGCGCTTCAACGAGAACCGCCGTACGTTTTCGCACGGCTGCGTCAACGTCGAGAACGCCACCGACCTCGCGCGCCGGCTGCTCGAACTCGACGGCCAGCCCGACGCCGCCGCGCGCATTCCGCAGTGGCTCGACGAACGCCGCACGCGCCGGGTGCCTCTCAATACCCCGGTCCCCGTGCGCATCGAGTACATCCCGGTGGTCGCCGAGGCCGAGGGGCCGCCCCGCTTCCTGCCCGACGTCTACCGCCGTGCCGCTCCGACGCGACACGACGCGGACCTCAGCGATTTCTGACCCTTGCTCCTGCTCACGCCTTTCGCTACACTGCACCGACTCTGAAGCGCCTGGTCTTTCGTCAGGCGATACGCAGGAGGACACCCGCTGTTGACTGAACCAACCCCCGCTGCCGGCCCGCCGAGCAACGTCGACCCCACCCACCTTACCAGCGGCAGTTTCGAAGACTTCGGCCTGCCCGAACACGTGCTTGTGGGCCTTGCTGCGCTCGGCTACACGGCGCCCACCCCCGTCCAGCATCGCTGCATCGCGCCGGTCCTCACCGGGCACGACCTCATCGTCCAATCCAAGACCGGCAGCGGCAAGACCTCGGCGTTCGGCATCCCGTTGGCGGCGCTCCTGGCCCCGCCGGGGCACGGCGTGCAGGCGCTCGTGCTGGCCCCCACGCGCGAGTTGGCCGCGCAAGACGCCCGCGAACTGGCCGCGCTCGTGCGACCCGCCGGTCACGAGGCGTTGCTCGTCATCGGGGGCGTCGGCTTCGGGCCCCAAACCGTGGGCCTGCGGCGCGGCGACAGCCTGGTCGTCGGCACCCCCGGGCGCGTGCTCGACCAGTTGCGCCGGGGCACCTTCGACCCGGCCGGCGTGCGGCTGGTCGTGCTCGACGAAGCCGACGAAATGCTCTCCATGGGCTTCTGGGAAGAAGTCACGGCCATCCTCGACCGCCTGCCGCGCTCGCGCCAGACGCTGCTGTTTTCGGCCACGCTGCCCGAGGCCATCCAGCGCACGGCACGCCAGTATCTCGTCGACCCCCAGCGCGTCGACCTCGCGGGCGACCACGCCACCGTCCGGGGCGTCGCGCATCTCGTGTACTTCCCAGACCCCGCGCTGCTGCCGGCACGGCAACTGCTTCACATTCTCGAGGTCGAGCGGCCCCAGTCCGCGTTGGTGTTCTGCGCCACGAAAAACGAGGCCTCGGGCGTCGGCAGCTATCTGCGGCGCTTCGGCCTGCGCACCGACGTCATCCACGGCGACCTCTCGCAGCCCGTGCGCGAACGCGCCATGCGGCGGCTGCGCACCGGCGCCATCGACCTCCTCGTTGCCACCGACGTCGCCGCGCGGGGCATCGACATCTCGGGGCTCAGCCACGTGGTCAACTTCGGGCTGCCCGAGCAAATCGAGATCTATGTGCACCGGGTCGGCCGCACGGGGCGCATCGGCCAGCCGGGCACGGCCATCACGCTGCTCTCGGGGCGTGACACGGCCGCGCTGCGCCAGATCGAACGCACGTACGACGTCGGGTTCCAGCGCCGTTCGCTGCCTGCCGTCGAGGAGGTGGTCCGCATGCAGGCCGAACGCATCGTTCAGCAACTGCTGGCCGACAGCGATGGGGTCGAATTCGAACAGTATGTGCCCGCCGCCCTGTCGCTCGTGCAGAGCGAACAGGGCCGTCGCGCGGTGGCCTACCTGCTGCGGGCCTACTTCGCGGCCCAGGAACGCCGGCTCGACGAAGGCACGCCGGGCGAGGCCGACGTCGCGCCCGCCGCCGCCGATGAGTCGGACCGCCGTCCCCCGCCGCGGCGCCGTTCCGGGGGTGGCCGGCGCCGCCCGCGCGCGTAGCCCTTCGCCTCCCGCCGCGCGCCCCCGCGGCTCGACCATCCGCACCCACCGAAACGTAGTCCGTGGCCAGACCGCTTGTGCGGCCCGCTCCCGGCTCCGCCGGCGGCGAGAGCCTCCGGTGCGCGTGGCTGAACGGGGCGGCTCGCCTGCGCAACCCGCGCCGGATGGCGTGCACCGGCCCGCGGTGGAGCAACCGTACTCCAGTTGGACGAAGGCTACTCCCGCACGCGATCGGCGTGCGGTTTGCTGTGGGCCTGCGGCGGAGCAACGCCGGGCGAGGCTGGCGTGGGGCTAGCGCCGCACCTGGATGCCCTGGGTCTCAGCCACCCGGGAGTAGCGGCGGCCCTCGCGTTCGAGGCGGGCGATGACGATCTCGTTGCTGATGACCGTGACCAGCAACGCCACGTAACCGAACGCGGTGAGGAACAGCATCCAGGGCAGCAGACCGACGAGGCCGAGCACGAAGGTCAGCATGGCGAAGAAGTCTTTTTTGAACAGGACCTTGATGCTGTCGATGAACGCGGCCAGGGTGCCGCGCTCGGCGCTGCGCTGGGTCTGGGCCTTCTGGAACACCCAGCGGAACGCGAGCAGGTCGCCGCGCTGGTGGCGGATGAGCCAGTGGTACTGGTACGCCGACGTGAGCACGCCGGGGACGAGCGTGAGCCCGCCGAGCCAGAGGTAGAGCGGATTGCCGGTGTTGGCGTAGGCCGCGTAGGCGACGGCGCCGAACACGAGCATGTTGGACATGTCGTCGGAGAGGGTGTCGAGCCACTCACCGAGCCGAGACGCCTTGTACTTGATGCGCGCGAGCTCGCCGTCGACGCCGTCGAGAATGGAGTTGAGTTTGAAGAGCGTCACGCCGAGCGCCATCCACGCCCATGTGCCCTGCACGATGCACATCGCAGCCGCGATGCCGAGCGCAAACGTGAGCGTGGACACATGGTTCGGCGTGATGGGCAGATGCGCGATGCGCCGGCTGATGGCGAGCGAAACGTTGCGGTTGATGTGCCGCGCCACGATGCCGTCGATGGGCTTGCGGCACGAATTCCAGAGCACGTTTTCGGCGTCACGCGCGGCCGCGGCGTCGCGAATGGGAATCCAGAAGCGGCTGCCGGCGTCGACCGCCCAGAGGCCCCCGCGTTCGGCTTGCTGACGCAGCCCCGCGGCCAGCGTCACGGCGCCCTCGGCCGTGCGTCCGGCGACGACGGGCAGGGCGGCTTCATCGACCACGGCCACCGGCACCAGCGTGGCTTCGGCCGGCTCGCCGGCGGCGACGAGCGCGCTCACGCGCCGGCCGTGCAACTGCGCGGCCACACCGTCGCCAAGCCGCTCGCGCCGGCGGTCGACGACGACGGTGACGCCCACGTGCGGGGTGCTCGCTTCGGCCGCGGCCCGCACGAGCGCGTGGTCATAGACGGTCTCGGCGTTGACGACGAGCGTGCGGCCGTGCAGCCAACGCCGGGCGGCCGCGAGCGACACGCCGCCGCGCGCTTCGGCCCCTTCGTCTTGCACCCAGCGTACGCGCACGGAGAGGTCGCGGTCGCGTTCGAGCGTTCCGGCGAGCGCGGGACGCGCCCCGCCGTGCAGCACAAACACGTCCTGGACGCCCAGGAACTGGAGCATCATCAGGTTGCGCTTGAGCAGGGGATAGCCGGCAATGCGGGTCGCCGCGGCCGTCCATCCCCGTTCGGCCGCTCCGGCCGCGGGATCCGCTTGCGTATCGAGAACGAGCACCGCTTGTCGAATCATGGTCAGAGGCTCCGTCGGGCCCTGGGCCCGCAGGTCGACGGCCGGCCATCTTGCATGGTTCGTGCCAGGCTCGCCGGTCGCGCTGCGCCATCATCCAACACTCTGGAAACCCGACGGAATCTCCGCGTCCGGGCGCGACCTTGGGCCGCCGGGCCGCCGCCCTCCTGGAGCGCGTCTCATCCAGGCCGCCCGCACGCCCGTTCCGCTCCACCCGGCCTCGTTTTGGCTCGAAAAGCCGGGGAACGGGGAGCCAGCCAGTCATTTGACGCCCCCCGGCGAGGCGGGTAGGATGCTTCGGTTTTCGGCCGGAGAGGAGCCTCGCCGTGCGTCCACTCATCGGTATTCGTCGCGAAGACAAGAACGCATTCGAACGGCGGGTGCCGCTCACCCCGGGCCACGTCCGGCAGCTCGTGGCCGACGCCGGCATCGACGTCATCGTGCAGCCCTCGCCGCTGCGTGCCTTCCCCGAGTCCGACTACCTCGCGGCCGGCGCGCGCATTGCCGAAAGCCTCGACCCGTGCGGGGTCGTGTTCGGCGTCAAAGAGATGCCGAGCACCCTCTTCCGCACCGGCGGCGCCTACGTCTTCTTCTCGCACACCATCAAGGGCCAGGCGTACAACATGCCCATGCTGGCCCGGCTCCTCGAAACGGGCGCCAGCCTCATCGACTACGAACGCATCACCGATCCGCAGAACCGGCGGCTGGTCTTCTTCGGCCGGCACGCGGGCCTCGCGGGCATGATCGATACGCTCTGGGCGCTTGGCGTGCGCTGTCGCAGCGAGGGGTTGCGCAATCCGTTCGAGGCCATCCGGCCGGCCCACGGCTACGCCACGCTCGCCGATGCCGAAGCCGCGCTGCGCGACGTCGCCGACCACATCCGGCGCGATGGCGTGCCCGAGCCGCTCCGGCCGCTCGTCGTCGGCTTCGCGGGTTACGGCAATGTGTCGCTCGGGGCCCAGGCGGTGTTCGACCTGCTGCCGCACACGCTCGTCCAGCCCGAGGCCCTCACGACCCTCTCGGCCGCCACGCCGGAGGCCGCGCACACGCTCTTCAAGGTGGTGTTCCGCGAAGAACACACCGTTGCACCGCGCGATCCGGCCGCGGCGTTCGAACTCCAGCACTACTTCCGCCACCCCGACGCGTACCGCGGCATCTTCCAGGCGCACCTGCCGCACCTGACGGTGCTCGTCAACGCCATCTACTGGTCGCCCCAGGCGCCCCGGCTCGTCACCTTCGAAGACGTGCACGCGCTCTACGGCGGGGGCCGCAGCCCGCGGCTCAAGGTCATCGGCGACATCAGCTGCGACGTCGAGGGCGGCGTGCAGTGCACGGTACAGTGCACGGATTCGGGCGACCCCGTGTTCGTCTACGACGTCGACGCGCGCGCGGCGCGGCTCGGCTTCGACGGTCACGGCCCCGTGGTGCTGGCTGTCGACAACCTGCCGTGCGAACTGCCGCGCGACGCATCCGCCTCGTTTGGCGATGCGCTGATGCCGTTCGTGCCGGCCATTGCGCGGGCCGATTTCCAACGCGCGCTTGCTGAACTCGACTTGCCCCCCGAAATCCGGCGGGCGCTCATCGTCCACCGCGGCACACTCACGCCGGACTACCAGGATTTGCAGCGCCATCTCCAGCGGAGGAACGGATGAAGACGGTTCTCGTGTTGGGTGCGGGTCTCGTTGCCCGGCCGCTCGTACGCTATCTCCTCGATCTGCCCGACATCCACGTCATCGTGGCAAGCCGCACCGTGCAGAAGGCCGACGAACTCATCGCCGGCCATCCGCGTGGCGAGGCGCGCGCGCTTGTCGTCAACAGCGCCGCCGATCTGCAGCCGTTCGTCGCCGAGGCCGACCTCGTCGTGAGCCTGCTGCCGGCCACGCACCACCGCTATGCGGCCGAGCTGTGCCTGCAACTCGGCAAGCACATGGTGACGACGTCGTACGTCAGCCCCGCCATGCGCGAGTTCGACGCGCCTGCGCGCGACCGCGGCCTCACGCTGCTCAACGAATGCGGCGTCGATCCCGGCATCGACCACATGTCGGCCATGCGCGTCATCGACGGCGTACGCGCGCGCGGCGGCCAGGTGGCCGAATTCTCGTCGTACTGCGGCGGTCTGCCGGCCCCCGAGGCCAACACCAATCCGTGGGGCTACAAGTTCTCTTGGAGCCCGCGCGGCGTGCTCACGGCCGCCACCAACGCGGCGCGCTACCTCAAGAACCGCCAGATCGTCGAAGTGCCCGGACCCGAACTGTTCGCGCACTACGAAACCGTGCAGGTTCCCGGGGCCGGGGCGTTCGAGGGCTACCCCAACCGCGACTCGCTCATCTACCAGGACCTCTACGGTTTGCAGCAGGCTCGGGGCATGTTCCGCGGCACCCTGCGCATGCCGGGCCACTGCCGCACCTGGAAGAAGATGGCCGAACTCGGCCTGTTCTCACTCGCCGAGCGCCCCGACTTCAGGGGCTTGACCCTCGTCGAGTACCTCGCCAAGGTGGCCGACGTCGACCCGAAGGGCAACGTGCGGGCGGCTGTGGCCCGCCGGCTCGGTCTCGCCCCCGACGACGACGTGCTGCAGAAGTTCGCCTGGCTCGGTCTGTTCTCGGCCGTGCCGCTGCCGCCGAACCCGTTCACGGCCCTCGACATCCTGGCGGGCCGCATGGCCGAGAAAATGCCGTTTGCCCCCGGCGAGCGCGACATGCTGGTCATGCAGCACGAGTTTGTCGCCGAGTACCCCGACGGCCGGGTCGAGCACATTCGCTCCACCCTCATCGACTACGGCGAGCCGAACGGCGACTCCTCCATGGCGCGCACCGTGTCGCTGCCGGCCGCCATCGCCGTGCGGCTCATCCTCGAAGGCCAGATCGTCCGGCGCGGCGTGGTCGTGCCCGTCACCCCCGACCTCTACGAGCCCATCCTGAACGAGCTCGAAACGCTCGACATCGCCTGCCGCGAGAGCTACGAGACCGTCTGACGGGCGCCCCCCGCCGCCATCCGCCGCTATCCGATGACCGCGACCAGCCGTTCGAGCGCCCAGTCGATGTCTTCGCGCGTGATGACGAGCGGCGGAGCGAGGCGGATGACGTCTTCGTGGGTTTCCTTGCAGAGCAGCCCGGCGTCCATGAGTCGTTCGCAGTAGGGCCGCGCGCCCCCGCGGCCCGGCCGCAGCTGCACGCCGATGAAGAGGCCGCGGCCGCGGATTTCGGCGATGTCGGGATTCTTGAGGCGGGCGCGCAATTCGCGCAGGAAGTACGCGCCGAGTTCGGCGCTGCGGGCCGGGAGGTCTTCCTCGAGCAACACGCGCAGCGACTCGCGGGCCACGGCGGCGGCGAGCGGGTTGCCGCCAAACGTGCTGCCGTGCTCGCCCGGCCGGAAGACGGAGAGCGCGGCGGCGCTGCCGACGACCGCCGACACGGGGTACACGCCGCCGCCGAGTGCCTTGCCGAGCACGTACAGGTCGGGCCGGACGCCTTCCCAGTCGCAGGCGAAGAGCCGCCCGGTACGGCCCAGCCCGGTTTGCACTTCGTCGGCGATGAGCAGGATGCCCGCGTCGCTGCAGATGTTGCGCACGGCCCGTAGGTAGCCGCTCGGCGGAATGACGACGCCCGCCTCCCCCTGGATGGGCTCGACGAGAAACGCCACGGTGTGCGGTCCGATGGCGCGCCGCAGGGCATCGGCGTCGCCAAACGGAATGATACGGAACCCGGGCGTGAACGGTCCGAAGTGCTGCCGGTAGGCCGGCTCGGACGAGAACGACACGATGGTGGTCGTGCGGCCGTGGAAGTTGCCCGCGCACACGAGGATTTCGGCGGTGTCGGGCGGCACGCCCTTCGTGGTGTAGCCCCACTTGCGGGCGGCCTTGACGGCCGTCTCGACGGCTTCGGCGCCCGTGTTCATGGGCAGGACCAGGTCCTGACCGCACAGCGTGGCGAGTTCGGCGCAGAACGCCCCGAGCTCGACGTTGTAGAAGGCCCGTGAGGTCAGCGTGATGCGTGCGGCCTGGCGCTGCAGCGCGGCGACGATGCGCGGATGGCAGTGCCCCTGGCTTACGGCGGAGTAGCAGCTCAGGAAGTCGAGGTAGCGCCGCCCCTCGGGGTCGTAGACCCAGATGCCCTCGCCGCGTTCGAGGACGACGGGCAGCGGCTTGTAGTTGTGGGCCCCGTACCGTTCGGTTTGCGCAACGATCGTTCGAGAATCCATGGGGGCAGTCTCCTCCGGGCGTCACTTCGCGCCCGAACCCGCGTTTCTTGGCACGGAGCCGGCTGCGGCGCAAGCAGCGCCGCTGCGTCAGGCTGGGCCGGGGCGGCGGCAGGCTACTTGTCGCGGCGGCCCGGGGACGCGGGCGGTTCGGCTTCGGGCGGCAGCGGCGCCGCGGGGTCGAAAGGCCGGTGGACGTGCGTGCGCACGCCGATGGGTGGCGGGGCGACGGCGACGTCGGGGGCCGCCCGCAGAATGGCCGGGCGCGCATCGGGGCCGCTCGCGCGCACGGCCAACGCACACTCGTCGGCCGTGAGGCGTTTGGGCCCGCCGACGGTGGGGCTCGATGCGTCGGCGTCCATGAGCCGGGTCGGCGTGTCGGGCCCGTTGCCGCTGTCGGGGTGGCCCGGAACGTCGAGCAGGATGTGGCCGAATTCGTGGGCCAAGGCGAACGAGGCGCGGTCTTTGGCGACGGCCGCGCGCGAGAGCAGCACGAGGTTCGGCACGGGCCCGTTGTCGGCTTCGATGAAGGTCTCGGCCTGGCTGCGGGCATTCGTGAAGCGGTTGAGCAGGAACACCTCGATGGTGGCCGGATCGGCGTCGCTGAGCGCCTTGAACAGCGTGCGTTCTTCGAGCGTGCCGGCGTTGCTGTTGTGGGCACCGAACTTCTCGACGCCGTCGCGCAGATCGACGCGCCCGATGGTGAGCGACTGACGCGAGTCCGTCGTGAGGGGTGAGCCAGGTTCGGCTGAGAATTCGACGAGTTGTCCGTCGGACCGGCGCGCCAGCACGTCGACCGAGCCGCGGTCGGCGAGCGTCGTCTTCGGGTTGGGGCTGACCGTGGGCCGCAGTTGCACGCCGGCAAGTGCGGCCGCGATTCGCTCGGCCACCTGCTGTGGCGTGGCCCCGGGCGGCACGTCGATGGGGCCGACGGGCCGATCGTCGGCCCGCAGCCGGATGCGACCGCCGGCGGCGAGCGCGCCCGTCTCGTTCGCGACGCTCAACAGCACGGGACCCGGCGGGTCGACGAGCTGCACGGCGGGCTCGGCCTCTGCCGTTTCGAAGCGGATGCCGCACTGGGCCCAGCGCTCGTTGGCAATGCTCACCTGGCGTTCGGCCAGGTACGCTGCGCGCTCGAAGGCGTCGGCCACCGCCGGGGGCCCGCCGGGGGTGCGGCGCAGCACGTGGAGTCGGAGCCGTGCGGTGAGCGGCGGGGCGGCGTTTTGCGCCGCGTCGCGCCGGCCGACGAGCGCCTGCGGCCCGAGCCCCACGGGCGGGCCGGCCACGTCGACGCGGCGAAAAGCCACCCGGTCGCCGAGCGCCGCGAGCAGCAGTTGGCCGCTCGCGTCGGCGGTGGTGGCGTCGACCTCGTCGGTGACGAGCCGCAGGAACGGGCAGCGGTAGTGACCCGCCGCGAACCGGAAGCACGGCAAGGAGCCGATGAAACCGCGACAGTCGGCGGGCCAGTTGGCGGCCGTCGTGCCGACCGGCGGCGGGCCGGCGCACACGTCGACGGCGACAATGCGCCCTGCGTTCGGAATGTTGCGCACTTCGAGGCGGAAGGCATCGGGATCGGTGGCGCGGGCGTGCAGCGCGGGCCCGCGCGGCAGGCCCGCGTCGTCGGGCCGGGCCTTGCTCACCGGCAGCACCGCGCGCCCGTCGGGCAGCCGCGGCCAGGCGCGGTTTTCGGCGTCGAGGAGTTCGAAGTACGGCGGGGCGGCCCATGCCGGGGGCACCTCGATGCTGCGCTCCTTGCGCGGCAGAGCGTCGTCGGGCGCCGGGCCAACCCAGCCGGTGAGAAGCCACAGGAGCGAAGAAACCCACTGCGCCGACCATGCCATATCCGTTCATCCATCCCCCGGCGCTCCGGCGGGCCCAGGGCCGAGTGCCTTTTAGTATAGCGGCGCTGTCGCGCCGCGCCGCATTCCCGCTCGCGGCGGAGCGCGCTGCGGCCCCACCCAACGGTCCTCGGCCGTCTCGCCGGCAAGGTTGCGCCGTAGGGGCCGCGCCGCGCTACACTGACCCGTCCCCGACGGTGCGTGCCGCCGAGCTGCGCCACTGCGGGGCGGAGGAGTGGCCATGGGCACCCGGTTGCGGCTCTCAGTCCTGATCGCGGTCCTTGGGTGGAGCGCCGCGGCGCCGGCGCAGACGCTCAGCACCTGCGCCTACCGCCCTGCGGGCGAGGCGTTTCCGTTCGGGGCCGCGTTGCTCGGGCGCGACATCGTGGTCGCGGCGGGGCATGGCTGGCTGCACGAGAGCTACGGCTGGGACACGCAGCGCGAGGCCTGGTACTGGACGGGCTGCGGCACGTGCCGCGGCATCCTGGAAGACTTCTACAACGCCGAGGTCGTCAACACGTATCTCGTACCGCTGCTGCGCCAGGCCGGGGCGCGCGTGTACTCGCCCCGCGAAATCGACTTCCAGACCGAGGAGATCGTCGTCGACGACGGCGATCCCGGCTACTCCGAGACCGGCGGCCCCTGGAACGCCGGCACGAGCCCCGCCCTCGGCTTCGGTGGCGACTATCGCACGCTGCACGCCGTGGCGGGCGGTGCAGCCGTGTTCGCCCCGCAGTTCCGCGTCGCGGGCAACTACTATGTGAGCGTGCGCTACGCCGCCGGCGGCAATCGCAGCACGCGCACCCGTTTCACCGTCTCGCGCGGCGCCGTCGAGACCACGTTCGTCCTCGACCAGACGCAGGACGGCAGCCGCTGGCTGTACCTCGGGCGCTTCTACTTCGAGCCCGGCGTCACGAACCGCGTCACGATCGCCCCGTCCGGCCCGGACGATGCCTACGTCATCGCCGACGCCGTGCGTTTCGGGGGCGGCATCGACGCCACCGAAGTCGGTGGCGACGTCGCCAACAAGCCGCGCTGGCAGATGGCCGCACTGCACTACCTGCCGTATCTTGGCGTGCCGGCGAGTGTCCTCGCCGCGGCCGGCGGCGACGTGACCGTGCGGCCCATCTACGCCAACTGGCAGGGTGCCGACCTCTACCTCGCGGTTCACGGCAACGCCACCGGCGACCCCGATGCCACGCGAGCGAGCGGCACCTCCACCTACCGCTTCAACTGCCTGACCGGGGCGCGCTGGGAACCCCTCGACCCGGCCGTGTGCAACGAGCCGCCCGGCAGTGCCGAGCTTCAGTTCGCCGTGCAGGCCCAGATCGTAGCCGCGTTGCGCACGGGCTGGGATCCGCAGTGGCGCGACGGCGGCGAGCTCGTGGCTAACTTCGGCGAAGTCCGCGAACTCGATGGAATTCCTGGCGCGCTTGTCGAGAGCGCGTTCTTCGATGGCGTCGACACGGCGGCCGGCATGCTCCACCCCGACAACCGCTCCATGCACGACCCGCGTTTTCGCCGGGCGCTCACCGAGGGCATCTACCGCGGCATCCTCGACGCCCTGGCCCCCGGGGCCATGCCCGTCGCGTCTCCCCCGGAGGGCCTGCGCGTGCTGAACGACCTTGCGGGCGGGCTCGTGGCCGTGTGGCGCCCCGCCGCGGGCGCCGCCGGCTACCGGGTCTACGTGGCGCAGGACGGCCGAGCGTTCGACCACGGCACGCTCGTGACCGACACGCGCTTCGCGCTGCCCGGCCCCGTGGTCGGTGCCGTGTACGCCGTGCGGGTGGCGAGCCTCAACGCGGGCGGCGAGGGCTTCCAGGGCGAGGCCGTGGCCGCGCGCTACCGCGGCGACGGGCGGCCGGCCGATGGGCTGCTCGTGAGCGGCTTCGACCGCGAAGACGCCTGGGTCCAGGAAATCGACAATCCCCACGACCACGTCCTCGTCCACGCGTTGGCCATGCAGGCGGCGGCCGACGGCGGCTACTTCTTCGACGGCGCGGCCAACGAGGCGGTCGAGGACGGCTCGGTGGCCCTCGCGGGCTACCGCGCCGTGCACTACCAGCTCGGGCTCGAATCCACCGAGCACGAATCGTTTGCCGCCGGCGAGCAGGCCTTGGTCGCCCAGTATCTCCAGGCGGGCGGCTGCCTCGTTGCCTCCGGCTCCGAGATCGGCTGGGACCTCGTCGAACTCGGCGACGCCACCGACCAGGCATTCGTGGCCGATTGGCTCCGCGCTCAGTACGTCGCCGACGACGCCGACACCTTCGGCGTCGGGGGCGCGCCAGGCAGCGCGTTCGCCGACCTCGGCACGTTCCGGCTCGACGATGGGAGTGCCGGCGGCTACGACCCGCGCTACCCCGACGAGTGGGCACCGGGGGCCGGCGCCGTCACGTTGCTCCGGTACGACACCGGGGCCGGGGCGGCGGTCGGCGCGGCCGGCCCCGACGTTCGCGTGTTGCTCTTCGGCTTCCCGTTCGAGACCGTCGTGGGCGCCGAGGCGCGCGTGGCCCTCATGGAACGCATGCTGCGTTGGTGCGGCGAGCCGCTCCCGCCGATCGAGCCCGCCGAACCCCACCCCGAGCCTCAGCCCGAGCCCAGCGCCGAACTCGCCGCCGAGCGCGTCGAACCGGTGGCCGAGCCGGCCGCGCCCGACGCCGCCGAACGGGCCCCCGAACCGCTTCCCGAACCCGTCGCCGAGCCGGCCGGGCCCGAGCCGCAGCCCGAATCGACGCCCGTCGCCGAACGCCTGGGCGACACGGCGGACCCGGGCGACGCGGCTGATGCGGTCGAGCCGGCGCCGGGCCCCGAGGCCGTCACCCCGCCCGACAGCGGGTCCACCGCGGCCGATGTCGGCGCCGAGCTCGCCGACGCGTGCTCGTGCCCCCCGGGCTGCGGCTGCGACGTTGCCGCCGGGCCCGCCGGCAGCGGCGCCGCCGCCGTACCGCTCATCGGCGTTCTCCTCGTGCTCTTCTTCGTGCTGCGGCGCCGCGGCGTCTCGCCGAAGTAGCGCCAACGGCCCGCGGCGCGCTGCGCGCCCGGTCTGCAAAAGGTCGCGCGGGTGCCTTGTCGCGCCGCTGCCCGACGCCTATCATTCCCCGCGCGCGACGGCCCGGCGCTGAGCCGCGCTCGGGAGGAATGCGATGGCTGGGCGAGACTATTACGAGATTCTGGGGGTGAGCCGCACCGCGAGCGCCGACGACATCAAGCGCGCGTTTCGCAAGCTGGCCCTGAAATACCACCCCGATCGCAACAAGGGCAAAGACGCCGAAGAACGCTTCAAGACCATCAACGAAGCGTACGCGGTCCTGAGCGATCCCGAAAAACGCAAACAGTACGACCAGTTCGGTGCTGACGGATTTGGCCAGCGCTTCACCCAGGAAGACATTTTCCGCAACACCGATTTCAACACCATCTTCGAGGAGTTCGGCTTCGGCGACGACCTGTTCGCCAGCCTGTTCGGCGGCAGGGCACGTGGGGGCAAGGGACGGCGCAACCCCTTTGGCGGTTTCGCGGGCTTCGACGTCCGCTCCGGCGCCCCTGGGCGCGGCCGCGGTGCGCAGCCGGCCCCCGAGCGCGGTCAGGACCTCGAACACCCGCTCGACGTCAGCTTCTATGAGTCGGTCATGGGCGGCACCCGCGTCCTGCGGCTCGAAGTGGGCGGTCAGGCTCAGGAAATCACCGTCAAGATTCCGCCGGGCGTGTCCACTGGGCAGCGGCTCCGTGTGGCCGGCAAAGGCGGGCTTGCCGCGCTAGGCGGGCCAGCCGGCGACCTCTATCTCAGCATCCGGGTAGCAGCCGATGCGCGGTTTCGCCGGGACGGTCGCGACCTCCACGTCGACGTCGACGTGCCGCTGACGACCGCAGTGCTCGGCGGGCAGGTCGACGTGCCTACCGTCTCCGGCGAGACGAAACGCCTGCGCATCAAGGAACTCACCCCGAACGGCGCGCAGCTGCGCATGAAAGGCCACGGCGCGCCCGACCCGCGCGGTAGTGCGCCCGGCGACCAGTACGTGCACCTGCGCGTTGCCGTGCCGCAACGACTGACCGAACGCCAACGGGAGCTCTTCTGCGAACTGCGCGATTCGGGGCTGTAGCGGCGCGGTGCGGGGCGGCGCGGGTTAGCGCGGCTGTTCGGCGGGACGTGGCGCCGGCTTGCGTGCGACGAGCCGCGCGTATTGTTCCTGCGCGATGGCCCGGTAGTCGGCCTCGGAGGGCCGTTCTTTCGACACCTTGAGGTAGGTGCGCCAGGTCTCGATGGCCTTGGCGATTTCCTGGCGGTCTTCGTAGGCGTTGGCGAGGTTGAAGAGCGCCTGCGGATAGGCCGGCAGGGCCTTGAGCGCGCGCTCGTAGCATTCGATTTCGCGGTCGAGGTCGCCCATCTTCTGATAGGCCATGGCGAGGTTGTACCAGGCCTTGTGGTAGTTGGGGTCGACGTTGACGGCCGCGCGGTACGCCTGCACTTCCTGCTCGATGATCTGCTTGCGGTAGGCGTCGTCGGCCGCTTCGGCCTTCTTGGCATACGCGATGCCGAGGTTGTAGTACGCGTCGGCCAGCCGCGCGTCGACCGCAATGGCTTCTCGGTACGCCTGGATGGCGTCGTCGATCTGGCCTTTGCGGGCGAGCACGATGCCCACGTTGATGAGGGCGTCGACGGCCTTGGGCGCCTGCGCGAGGACCAGCCGATAGTGCTTGAGCGCCAGGTCGAGGTCGCCGTTTTCTTCGTAGGCGATGGCCAGATTGTAGAGCGCTTTCGTGTACTTCGGATCGACTGTGAGGGCGCGCTTGTAGGCTTCGATCTCTTCGCGATACCGCCCGACGCGACTGTAGGCGATGCCCAGGTTGTACCAGGCTTCCTTGTACTCGGGCCGCAGTTCGACGCAGCGTTGGTAGGCCGCGACCGCCTTCTCGTAGAGCGTGCCGGCGTAGTAGTCGTTGCCTTGCTTGAAGTGTGCGTCGGCGTTTTCCTGGGCCCGGGCCCCGGAGGCGAGCAACACCGCGCTGAGGAACAACACCCGGAGCGCCAACCGCCCCAGGCGACGATGGATCATCGGATCTTCTCCTGCGCTCACAAGCGCACCGGACAAGCGCGCGGCAAGGCTACGGGATGGCACGGGCGGGTGTCAACTGCGGCGTGCCGCCGCCGCGCCCGCAGGCCCTGCCGGTTGGGCCACTGCGCGCCGCGGGGCGGGCGATTCGCGTGCGCCCCAGCGCCCGCGCGGCGTTGTCGCGCCGCGGGCCCCGTGCTACGGTCCGTGCAGCGCGCGGGGGTTCCAGTGTGGGCTTGATCGTCCTCGGCAAGTATCGGCTCGAACGGTCCATCGGCGGGGGCGTCGTCGGCAAGGTCTACCGGGCGCGCGAACTCGCCTCGGGCGCGGCCGTGGCCGTCAAGGAAATCCGCCGCGATCTCAACTGGGTGCCCCGGGTCGGGCCCGCCTGTGGCCAGGCCTTGGCCGCCGCCGCCCGGGTCGACTCGCCCACGCTGGGCCGGCTGCTCGACATCGCCGAGGAGGCCGGCCGCACGCTGCTCGTGTCGGCCTGGGTCGACGGCGAGGGCCTCGGCGAACTGACCCAGTGGAGCGACGGGCGCTTGCCGCTCGGCCAGACCGTCGCCATCTTCGAGCAACTGCTGGCCGCGCTCGGGCTCGCCCACGCGGCCGGCCTCGTGCACGGCGATCTCAAGCCGCAAAACGTGCTCATTCCGCGCGGCGGTGGCATGCAGCGGGCCTCGCTCGTCGACTTCGGCGTGGGCGCGTTGCTCGCCGACTTCGGCGTCGGCGTGCACGGCGAGGGCATCGTCGCGAACCTGCACTACCGCGCGCCCGAGCAACTGCTCGATCCTGCCGTCCTGACCCCGACCGTCGACCTCTACGCCATCGGCGCGTTGCTCTACGAGGTCACGGTGGGTCACGCGCCGTTTCCTTACGACGACCCGCGCGCCGTCGTGCGCGGGCATCTCGAAGAGCCGCCGCGGGCTCCCCTGTCGGCCGACCCGCGCGTGCCCGCGGCCCTCGACGCGCTCATCGTGCGGGCGCTCAGCAAGCGCCCAGAGGACCGTTTCCCGTCGGCCGAGGCGCTGCGCGACGCGCTGTTGCGTGTCACCGCGGGCGGCAGCGACCTTGCGCCGCCCGGGCCGCAGCGCAGCGCCGAGCCCGAACCGCCTCTTCCGGCCACGGCCGTCGCCGCCGGCCCGTTCCCCGTGGCGCCGCCTCGCCCACCGGTGGCCACGACCCCGCCACCT
>CAYRCM010000125.1:0-17508 GCA_964422715.1 uncultured Myxococcales bacterium
GTCGGGCGCGGTCGCGGGAGGCGCGGCCGCCCGGGGCGCCGTCCCCAGGGCCGGGCCCCCGAGCGAGAGGAGCGGCGCGGGGCCGACCGGGGCGCGGCCGTTGTTGCCCGACAGCGCCACCCAGATGGCGATGGCCGCCACGAGACAGACGCCGGCCCCGGCGAGCCCGACGAGCAGCGCCCGGCGCCGGCGCGGTTTGAGCACCGTGCGGTCGGCCTCGGACCAGTCGGGGGCCTTGCCCCACGCGTCGCCCGCGGCCTCGGCGGCCGGCGCCGCGGCCTTGTCGTCGGACGGTTGGCCGCGCTTTTTCGCGGGGCTGCCGCCCGCCGGGTCGACGTTGGGCAGCAGCACCGTGCCGGCCTCGATGCGTTCCGGCCGGCCGCCGCCCCGTCCCGTGGCGCCCTCGATGCCGCGGCGCAGCGCGAGCGCGATGGATTCGAGCTGCCCCTCGACGTCGGCGGCCGAGGCCGGTCGGCGATTCGGGTCTTTGTCGAGCAGTTGGCCGACGAGCACCCGCAGCGCGCCGGGCAGCGCCTGCGTGCCGACGTTTTGCGGCAGCGGCGGGGGCGGCTCGGTGCTCTGCTTCAGCAGGATGGCCATGGTGGTGTCGCCCTCGAACGGCACCTTGCCCGTGAGCATCTCGTAGAGCAGGATGCCGAGCGAGTAGAGGTCGGAGCGACCGTCGAGCGGCAGGCCGCGCGCCTGTTCGGGCGACATGTACTTGGGGGTGCCGATGACAAGCCCGGTGCGCGTGAGCGATTCTTCACGGTTTTCGCCCTGTACGAACTTGGCGATGCCGAAGTCGAGCACCTTGACGTAGTCGACTTCGCCGGGCACCTCGGCCAGGAACACGTTGTCGGGCTTGAGATCGCGGTGCACCATGCCGAGCGCGTGCGCCTCGGCGAGCGACTTCAGCACCTGGCGCGTGATGTGGATGGCCCGTAGCGGCGGCAGCGAACCCTCGCGGGCGACGAGGTCCTTGAGCGTGCCGCCTTCGAGGAACTCCATGGCGAGATAGAGGAAGCCGTCTTCGGACGTGCCGAAGTCGTGGACCTTGATGGTGTGCGGCTGGGTGAGATGGCTGCACGCCCGCGCTTCCTGGTAGAAGCGTTTGACCGCGTTGAGGTCGTCGCCGAGCTCGCGGCGCATGATTTTCAGCGCCACCGGATGCTGCATGAGGATGTGGCGCGCCCGATACACCCAGCCCATGCCCCCGCGACCGAGCAACTTTTCGACTTCGTAGCGTTTGTTGAAGACCTTGCCGAGCAGATCGGGTTCGCCGGCCTTGGGACCGTACTTGCTGTCGTCGACCATCGGAAAACCGTCACGGGGGCAAACGTCTTCGGTTCCGCGATGGTGGCAGTTGGGACAGATGTTCATCGGGGCTACCCGTTTGGCGGGCCCGCCCACCCTGCACGGGAGACGCCCAAGGGCCGGAGGCCGTGCGGGCGGCGGCCCGCAGCGCAGGCCGGATCGTGCCCCGTGGGCCGCGCCCTGTCAAGGCGCGCGTGCTCCGCCCGGCCGCCCGTTCTCCTCGTCGGCCGCGGCGCCGCGGCCGGTTTGCCTCCCGGCTCCGCGCCCCGTACAGCGCGGCGCAGAGGTGCTCCCCCCGCCATGCGCGGCCGCGGCGCCGGCGGCGCCTCGGAAATTCCATGGACGGCGTGACCCGCGCTTCCTATAATGGGGCGTTTGGAAGCGCTTGCCGGACGTCGACGGCCCGTCAGCAGGTTCGGTAGACCGAGGCGACCGGGGGCATGGCACGACGCGACGCGTCCGGCAGCGGGCCGCTCAGCGTCTCTCGGCGTGACGGAGGACTGCCCGTGGCCAAGGTGGTGTTCACGACTCCGGAGGGAGCCGAGCGCGAGGTCCCGTTGCTCCAGGACGGTTCGGCCGTCACCGTCGGGCGCCATCCCTCGTGCCAGGTCGTCACGCACAACCCCTCCGTGTCGCGTAAACACGCCGAAATCGTTTGGGATAACGGCCGGTTCGTGCTGCGTGACCTCGGCAGCAGCAACGGCACCTTCGTCGGCGAGAAGAAGATCACGCGCCACGCTCTGACGAGCCGGCGCGTCGACTTGCGCTGCGGCGACTTCCCGCTCGTGTTCGTCAACGAACCCGGCGGCACGCACGTCGGCGCCGCGCCGCCGGCGGTTGCCACGGTGCCCGCGGGCGGGGGGCCCGGCGCGGGTGAGGGGCTGCCCGCCGCCGTGGTTGCCGCTACCACCGGCGTCACCGACGGGGTGGCGCCCGGCGACGTTCCGGTCGGTGCCGACAAGCCGGTCAAGCCGTCTGCGCCCCGCGCGGGCGGGCGCCACTTCGAGGTCGAGGCCGGCCAACGCGCCGCGACCACCATGGCCGGGGCCGAAGATGTGGCGGCGGTGCGCGCCGCGGCCTCGGTCGCTCCCGACGGGGCAGCGGTCGTTGGCCAGGCGAGCGCTACAGCGGTGCCGGCGGCCGTCGAAGAGGTCGCCGGGCAGGGCGGCGAGGTCGGCCAGGCGCTTCCGGGCGCGCCGGTGGTGGCGCCGCTCGTGGCCGGCTCGGGCGGCGGACACGGGCGGCGGCCCAAACTTGCCATTCCGAAGGGCACCCCCACCCAGGACCAGCTCGCCCAGCTCAAGAATCGCATCGACCAGCTCGAACGCGACCTCGACGCCCGCGACGCCGAACTGGTCAACACGCAAAGCAAAATCGGCGAGCTCAAGGTGCAGCTGCGCGACAAGAAGCGCGCGGCCGAGGGCGAAAGCGAACGCGTCCACCTGCTCGAAGAAGAGCTCGGCAACGCCAAGCGGTTGCTCGAAGAATCCCGCAGCCGGTCGACCGTCACCGAGAGCGACGCGGCCGACCGCGCGCGCCAAGTCAAAGACCTCGAAGATCAACTCAAGGCCCTGCGCGACCAGGCGCGCCTCGCCGGCGACGAAGTCCGCGACCTCAAGGTGCAGGTGGTCCACAAAGACCACCAGCTCGAAGAGATGCAGCGGGCGCTCGCCGAACGCGAATACGACCTGAACCGGCTGCGTGACGAACTGTCCTCCCTCGAAGAGCAGTTCTCGCAGGACACCGGCACCCACCACGATCTCGAAACGAAACTCAACGATCTGCGCGACGTCATCGAGGCCAAAGAAAACGAAATCGTACGCCTCCAGCGCCGCATCGAAGAAAAAGACCAGGAAATCTGGCGCATCAAGCAGGGTGAGGGCTACGCGGCGCTCGAAGAAGAACGCCGCGATCTCGCGCTCAAACTCGTCCAGGGCCAGAAGCACATCCGCGAGCTCGAAGAACAGCTCGGCCATGCCGGCACGCAGACCGTCGAAAAAGACAACCGGGTGGCCGAACTCGAAAAGGCGCTCGAACGCGCCCGCGAGGAAATCCGCGCCAAAGACGACATCCGCGACCACCCGCTCTACCTCGAGCGCACGCAGGAAGTCGAACGGCTGCGCGCCCAGCTCAGCGACGCCAAGGGCACCGTGCTGAGCATGTCGAAACGCCTCGTCGAGTTCTCGCCCGAAGAGAAAATCGCCCTCGTCCAAGAACGCGACGATCTGCGCCGGCGACTCGACGCGCTCGCTTCCGAGCACGGCGACGTCGACGCCCGCATTCAAGATTTCACGAACCAAATCAAGGCATTGCGTGGCGAGCTCGAAGGCACCAAGGCCTGGGCCAAACGCGCGGAGGCGGCCCGCGACCAGCTCCGCGCCGAACTCGACCAGAAAGCCCGCGAGGCCGCGCCGGCGGCTCCCGCCGGGCCGGGCAACGAGCAGGTGGCCGCGCTGTGCAACACCGTCGGCGAAGGCGTCGACGCGTTCGCCAGCAACGTGCGCCTCATGCGCTCGTATCTGCGCGACCTCGAAGCCCTGACCAAAGCGTTTGCCAAAGCCGACGCCGCCGCCCTGCCCGACGTGCTGCGCAAGGTGCTCGGGCGGGTCAACCCCGAGACTGCCCTCGGCAGCGTCAAGGACCTCTTGGCGGTGCTGGTCTCCGACTCCGACCAGCTCACCGCCCAGCTCACCGAATGGAAAGGCCGGCTGCAGTCGTAGCCGAGCAAGAGGAGTGCCATGCGACCGGTGACGAGCAGCGAGGAGCTCGAAGACCTCGTCCGAGCGCGCTATACCCTCATCTACATCGTCAGTTCCGAGGAACAGCGGGTCGAGAAGGCCATCCGCGAAATCGGGCAGCGCCGGGGCCGCAAGGTGCTCATGTGGTCCATCACCGAAGGGTTCCAGAGCCCCGATGCGGCCGGCGAAAACTACACCGACGTCAAGGACCCGCTGCGTGCGCTCGACTTCGTCGTCAAGTTCGAAGACAACGCCATCTTCGTGCTGCGCGACTTCCACCCCTACCTGCAAGACCCGTCCGTGGTGCGCCGGCTGCGCGACGCCAACAAGATCTTCAAGGTGGGCAACCACTTCCGGCACATCGTGCTGCTGTCGCCCACGCTCAAGACGCCGCTCGAACTCGAAAAAGAGATGGCGGTGCTCGACTACGAACTGCCCGGCCGCGACGTCATCGACGGCATCGTCAACAGCCTCCAGGCGTCGGTCGGGGTGCCGAACCTCGCCGTCCGCAACGACCCCGAGCTGCGCGAACGCGTCGTCGAAGCGGCGCTCGGCCTCACGGCCGACGAAGCCGAAAACGTGTTTGCGAAATCGCTCGTGCGCACGCGGCAGTTCGACCTCGACACCATCCTCGGCGAGAAGAAGCACATCATCCGCAAGTCGGGCATTCTCGAATTCTACGAGACCAACTACGGCTTCGGCGACGTCGGTGGGTTGGCCACGCTGAAGGATTGGCTCGAAAAACGGCAGCTCGCCTTCTCGTCGCGGGCCCGCGACTTCGGCTTGCCGCTGCCGCGCGGCATCCTGCTCGTCGGCGTGCCGGGCTGCGGCAAGTCGCTCACCGCGAAGGCCGTCGGCGCCTACTGGAAGATGCCGCTGCTGCGCCTCGACGTCGGCAAGGTGTTCTCGAGCCTCGTCGGTTCCTCCGAAGAGAACATGCGCAAGGCGTTCCGCACGGCCGAGGCCGTCGCCCCGTCCATCCTGTGGCTCGACGAACTCGAGAAGGGCTTCACGGGCACGAAGTCGTCCGGCCAGAGCGACGCCGGCACCACGGCCCGTGTCTTCGGCTCCTTCATCACCTGGTTGCAGGAAAAGACGGCGCCCGTCTTCGTCATGGCCACCGCCAACGACGTCAGCATGCTGCCGCCCGAACTGCTGCGTAAGGGCCGCTTCGACGAAATCTTCTTCGTCGACCTGCCGTCGCCGGCCGAGCGCGCCGACATCCTGCGCATCCACATCCAACACAAGAAGCGCGACCCGGCCGGCTTCGACATCGACAAGCTCGTGGCCGGCAGTCGCGGTTTCTCCGGCTCCGAAATCGAGCAGGCCATCGTGTCGGCGCTCTACGACGCGTTCATGGACGGCCAGGACATCAACACGTCCTACGTGCTGCATTCGCTCGAAGAGATCATCCCGCTTTCGTACACCATGAAGGAAGCCATCGACGGCATGCGCGAATGGGCCAAGTCGCGCGCTCGCCGGGCTTCGCCGGAGGACGAGTCCGCCAAGGAGAAGGCCGACGTTCGGGAATTGGAGATCTGACGGTTCGCAACGCCGTCGACGGGAGCGTAGCGATGTCCCATTTCACCACGGTCAAGACCCAGATTCGCGACCTCGTGTGCCTGAAGCTTGCGCTCAAAGACTTGCAGTTCGCGTTCACCGAGGCGCAAGTGGGCACCAAACTCCACGTGCGCGGCTACGCCCACCAGCAGGCCGAGGCCGACATGGTCATCCACATCAGCAAGTCGTACGACGTGGGGGTCAAGGTCGACGACCAGGGCGGCGTGCACTTCATCGCCGACTGGTGGGGGGTCGAGACGACGCGTGGGCTCGCCGAGAAGGAGTTCCTCGACAAGGTCACCAAGCGCTACTCGTACCACAAGGTGCTGCAGGAAATCCGCAAGAAGGGCTACAACTTCGTCGAAGAAACCGCCGAAGACAAGATCCACATCAAGGTGACGTCATGGCAGTGAAGCGCGAATTCGAAGTGGTCATTGGCGAAGACGGCGAAATCCAGATCGCCGTCAAGGGCGTCAAGGGCAAGAAGTGCATGGCTTTCACCGAGTTTCTCGAAAAGGAACTCGGCCAGGTCGCCGACCGCGAGCACACGGCCGAATACTTCATGCCCGAAGGCGACCTCGTCCACGAGAAGCAGTCGACCAAGGGCTGAGCACGGCCGTGCACGGACCCGACCCCGAACGGCTCGCCGCCGGGCCCGAGGCGCCGCTGCTCGTCGGCCGCTGGAGCGCCTGGGCCAAACGCGAGTTCTGGCAGCGGCTCATGATCTGCCGCAGCGGGTTTCTCGGCCCGCGGCCGCCGCCGTCTAGCCTGCTCGGCCGGCTCGACGCGCGCCACGGGCGCCCGTTTGGCGGCCGGCCGCCGAAACCCGTGCTCGATCCCGACCTGCCCATCTGGCGGCCCGAGGCCCTGCTCGATTTCCTGCGCCCCGAACGGCACGGCATCGAGGCCAACACCGTGCGGCCACCGCGCCCGTGGAGCCCCGACAAGATCCCCGCCGAAATGGAAGCGCGCCTCGAACAGCGCGAAGCCCAGTTCAACCTGCGCAACATCGCGCGGCTCGAACGCGACACCGAAGAAGAAGTCGAGCTGCAACGCGAGAGCCTGCCCGTCACCGCCCGCGACACGTTTGCGCAGGTCGAAGCCCCCATGCCGCCCTACGCCCCGCCCGAACTGCTCGGCGAGTTTCTCGTCGACGCCGTGCGCGACTACCGGCGGCGCGTGCACCACATGTTCATGGTCGACGACTGGACCCGCCGATTCGGCAAAGAAATCGCCGAGAAACTGACGTTCCCGCTCTGGAAGTACGACCCCGACGCGCCGTCCGGGCGGCTCGTACCCTAGCCCTCTCGCCATCCGTGGCGCGCGGGTGCGGCCGTCCGAGGGCCCCGGCCCTTCGCACCGTCAGCGGTCGATGCCGAGCGCCCGCATCTTCTTGTAGAGGTGGCTGCGTTCGAGCCCGAGGTCGGCGGCCGTGTGCGTCATGTGGCCGTCGTGCGTTTGCAGCGCCGCCAGAATGAAGTCGCGCTCGGCCTCGGCGACGAGGTCGCGCAGCGGCACTCCGGGCCGGTAGCCGGCGCCGTTTGCTCGGGCCGGAGCGGCCCCGACGGGGGGCGCCCCGGGCGGCGCCGGGAGCGCGCCCCCCGGAACCCCGCTCAGCGGCACGAGAGTGCGCACGTGCTCGGCCTCGATGACGTCGCCGGGCGTCAGGATGACCAGCCGCTCGCAGGTGTTGCGCAGCTCGCGCACGTTGCCCGGATAGGGGTAGGAGCAGAGTTGTTCGCGCGCGGCCGCCGTCAGCAGTTTGGGGCGCCGATCGTTGTTGCGGCAGGCCAATTTCAGAAAGTGTTCGAGCAGTTCGGGGATGTCCTCGGGATGCCCGCGCAGCGGCGGCACCCAGATGGGGATGACGTTGATGCGGTAGTAGAGGTCTTCGCGGAAGCGGCCGGCGACGATCTCGGCCTCGAGGTCCTTGTTGGTGGCCGCCACGATCCGGACGTCCACGACCTGAACCTGTTGGCCGCCCACCCGTTCGAATTCGCCTTCCTGGAGCACGCGCAGCAGTTTGGCCTGCACTTCGGTGCGCATGTCGCCGATCTCGTCGAGGAACAGCGTCCCGCCGTCGGCGAGTTCGAACTTGCCCTTCTTGCGCTGGTGCGCACCGGTGAACGCGCCGCGTTCGTGGCCGAAGAGTTCGCTTTCGATGAGGTCGTGCGGGATGGCCGCGCAGTTCAACTTGATGAAAGGCTTCGTCGCGCGGCGGCTGCCCTCGTGGATGGCACGGGCGACGAGTTCCTTGCCGGTGCCGCTCTCGCCCCGCACGAGCACGGCGCCCACCGACGGGGCCGCGCGGGCGATGGTATCGCGCAGCCGTTGCAGCGCGGCCGAGCGGCCGACGAGCCGGTAGCGCTCGTGCATCTCGGCGCGCAGCGCGCGGTTTTCGCTCGTGAGATGGCCAAGTTGCAGCGCGTTGCGGATGGTGATGAGGATCTTGTCGCTCGCGAGCGGCTTCTCGATGAAGTCGTGCGCGCCGAGCCGGATGGCGCGGATGGCGGTCTCGATGTCGCCGTGTCCCGACATGAGCACGACCGGCAGGTCGGGGTGGCTATCCTTGATGGCCCGCAGGACTTCGAGGCCGTCCTTGTCGGGCATCTTGACGTCGAGCAGCACGAGGTCGGGGGTGTGCTCGGCCACCTTGCGCAGCCCCTCCTCGCCGCCGCCGGCAAGCAGAACGGCGAAGTCTTCGAGTTCGAGCATGCGCGAGAGCGACGAGAGGATGTTGCGCTCGTCGTCGACGACCAGAATGCTGGGTCCGGCCATGTCCCCCTCCGCCAAGCGGCCGCGAGGCCGAACGACTAGAGACGAATGAGTTTCCAGCGGCCCTCGCGGAACTTGAAGGCCATGGCGGCCGAGAGGGCCACGACGTACACGAACGCCGCGGCCCAGACGCCGACGAGCCCGAGGTCGAGCACGACTCCCAGCACGTACGCGAGCGGCATGAGGCAGAACACGTGCAGCACCATCTCGACGAGCATGACGTAGCGCGTGTTGCCGGCGCCAAAGAGCGCCTGCGCCAGGATGAGGCCGGTGGCGATGAGCGGCAGGCTGAAGCCCATGAGTCGCAGCGCCGGGGCCGCGGCGGCGACCACCTCGGCATCGTGCGAGAAGAGATACAGCACGAGCCGCGGCCAGCCGACGACCACCACCGACAGGACCGCCATGATGAGCGCGAAGATCTTGACGGACTCCCAGCCGTAGGTCTCGGCGCGGGCCGGTTGCCCCTCGCCCAGGCTCTTGCTGACGAGTGTTGCCGTGGCCGTGCCGAACGCGATGGAGCTCATGAACGACAGGCTCAGGACCGAGATGATGACCTGGGCCGCCGCCGTGAACACGGCCGGGCGCATGCCAAGCCCGTGGTAGTACACGTCGTGCACGAACGGCACCGTGCGGACCGCCTCGATGAGCGCGGTCTTGGCTGCGGCCGCGTAGGCGGGCACGGCCGACACGGCCGTCTCGGCCGTCCGCACGTCGAGGTGCGAGACGATCATCAGGAAGGCGCCGAAGCCGAGCATGACGAAGACCGTAGCCGTGCCGGCCTGCACGGACAACAGGCCGATTTCTTTGCAGACCGCTGCGCTCAGATTGCGCAACCGGTAGTAGCGGTAGGTGCGGCGGTAGGTCGGGCGCAGCGTCCACACTACCATGACGGCGAGTCCCAGATAGGACGCGATGGCCGACGCCAGGCCCGCCCCGGTGACGTACAATTGCGGAAAGGGCCCGACTCCGAAGATGAAGAGCCAATTCAGCAAGATGTTGGCCGCGTTCATGACGATGGCCGCGCTGAGGTGCACGTACGTGCGGCCTGTGCCGTCGAAGAAACTTTTGAAACTCGCCGTGGCCACCATCGAAAAGATGCCGATGAGGCGCCACTGGCAGTAGGGCACGCCGAGCCGCACGACCGTCGGATTCGGGTTGATGAGCGGGAAGAAGAGCGGGACGAGCAGCGTCGCCACGATGCTCAGCGTGGCGCCGAGCACAAGCGCCAGGAACGCCGAGTTCGTGAGCACCTGACCCGCGCGCAGGGGGTCGTTTTCGCCCCAGCGCCGCGCGGTCAGCGCCTGCGTGCCGACCGAGATGGCGGCGAGGAAGCCGCCGATGAGCCACAAGACGATCTGGCTGTGTCCGATGGCCGCCTGGCCGGCAATGCTGTAGCTGCGCGGCAACCAGGCGACCATGACGGTGTCGGCCAGGTTGATGGCCGTCTGCGTGAGCATGGCGAAGACGACCGGGGCCGCGAGTTTGACGATGTCGTCCGCGAAGACCCGGTTGATGCGGTAGACGGGCACAGACGCTCCTCGGGTCCCGGGCGGCCGGGCGGGCGCAAGGCGCAACGCGACCCGGCCCCGAGACGCGGGCGCGGATGATAGCGAAGGAGCGGCACGCGAGGCAAGCCGCGCGGTGCCCAGCACGCCCCCGCGGAAGAGCTTTTTCGTTGACACGGGTCCGAACCGCGGCTAGCCTAGGGCATCCCGGTGACGGGTATGCGGCCTCGAGTGCAACAAATGCCGCCGCAACCGTCTGGACTTATGACGCAATCGGTCGTCCGGAGAAGGAGTCGTGGGAATGGTCAGGCGCTCGGTCGTATTGGGTGGAATCAGCGCTCTCGGTTTGGCTGCGGTGCTCGTCATGGGGGCGTGCGGCCCCACCTACCCCGAGTGTGCGTCCGATGAGCATTGTCGGGATCAGGGCGAGTACTGCGTCAACAAGATGTGCAAGCAGTGCCGCGACGACAGCCACTGCAGCGCGAACGACCCCTGCCGCATCTGCGACAGCGGCTTCGTCTGCACGCGGCGGCCCGGCTGCTGCCAGAGCGACGCCGACTGCCCCGGGGGGCGTTGCGTGCGCAATCCGGGCGACGTGCTCGGCCACTGCGAGGCGAACCCGCAGGTCGTTGCCACCGAGACGCCCATCCCGCAGTGCACGCCCGACCCGGTGTACTTCGACTTCAACCAGTCCAAGATCCGCATCGACCAGAAGCCGGTTCTCGAACGCGCCGCCGACTGCCTCCGGCAGCGTTCGGCCGCGGCCGCGACCAGCGTGCGCCTGGAAGGCAACTGCGACGAGCGCGGCACCGAGGAATACAACCTGGCGCTCGGTTCGCGGCGCGCCAATGCCGTCAAGCAGTATCTCGGCACGCTCGGCATCGGCAGTGCCAACCTGAGCACGCTCTCCTACGGCAAAGAGCGCCCCATCTGCAGCGAATCCGCCGAAGATTGCTGGTGGCGCTGCCGCCGCACCGACATGAACCTGAGCTTCTGAGCCGTCCGGGCCGCGTTCCCGGCGGCCCTCCGGTCTGAATTCGCGGCGGCGGGCACATCTGCTCGCCGCCATTTCCTTTTAGAAGGCGGTCGTCCATGCTGAGCGCACGCCGCATCCTCGTTCTGACGGCTTGCCTGCTTGCCCCGGCCTGCGTAACGCTCGGCAAGTTCGAGTCGCTGCAGGAACGCGTCGTCATCCTCGAACGCGAGAAGGACCTGCTCGCCGAGGCCATCCAGAGAGACATGCAGCGGCTCGATGAACTGCGCGGGTTGCTCGGCGAGGCCGAGAAGTCGCTGCGCAGCCTCACCGCCAGCCAGGGGTCCACCCTCGACGACCTGCGCATGGACATCGCGCGTGCGACCGGGCGCATGGACGAACTCGCCGCCGCCGCCGAACAGCAGCAGCAGCAACTGTCCATCGTGCTCGACGTGCTCGACGAGAAACTCGGCGCCACCGCGGCGCTCGTGCCGCCCGACCTGCCCGCCGAAAAGGAGCCGCTGCTGGCGCTCGCCAACCAACGGCTCGAACAGCGCATGCACCGCGTGGCGCGGGCCATCTTCCGCACGTATTTGCAGCGCTTCCCGAATGACGAGAAGGCGCCGCAGGTGGCCTACATGGTGGCCGAAACCTACTTCGGCGAAGCCAAATGGGGGCCCGCCATCCGCTCGTTCCAGGACGTGCACGACCGCTTCACGAAGAGCGAGTACGCGCCGCGCAGCCTCGCCCGCATCGCCGACTGCCTCGAACAGCAGCGCAATTGCCAGAAGGCGCTCGGCGTGTTGCAGTACCTGCGCGACAGTTTCCGCAAGGCGCCCGAGGCCGAACAGGCGGCCGAGCGCATCAAGAACCTGCGCAAGACCTGCAAGTAGGGCACGGTCCCGGGTCATCACGGCAGCCCCCGCATGAGCCATTGCGACATCGTCGTCGTCGGGGCCGGCCACGCCGGCTGCGAGGCGGCACTCGCGGCCGCACGCATGGGGCGGAGCGTCGTGCTCTTGACCCTCGACCGCGGGCGCATCGGCTGGATGCCCTGCAACCCGGCCGTGGGCGGGCTCGCCAAGGGCCAACTCGTCCGCGAACTCGACGCGCTCGGGGGCGAAATCGGGCGCAACGCCGACCGCACCGGCATCCAGTTCCGCGTGCTGAACCGCGCCAAGGGGCCGGCGGTGCGCGCAACCCGCGTGCAGTGCGACCGCTACCTCTACTCCGAGGAACTGACGCGCACGCTCGCGGCCACGCCGGGGCTCACGGTCCTCGAAGACGAGGCCCTCGAACTCGTCGCCGCAGCCGGGCGGGTGGGCGGCGTCGTCACCGGGCGCCACGGCACGCTGCGCGCCGGCGCCGTCGTGCTGACGACCGGCACGTTTCTGCGCGGGCTCATCCACATCGGCGACGTGCGTCGGTCCGCCGGACGTGCCGGGGAGGCCGCGGCCGAGGCGTTGTCGGCGAGCCTCCAGGCCTTCGGCTTCCCGCTCGCGCGCTTCAAGACCGGGACCACCCCGCGGCTCGACCGCAAGACCATCGACTTCTCGCGGCTCGAAGTGCAGCCGGGCGACGAGCCCCCGACGCCGTTCCGGTTCTACGAATCCGAGGTGCGGCTGCCGCAGCTGCCCTGCCACGTGACCTACACGAATGCCCGCACGCACGCGCTCATCCGCAGCCAACTCCACCGGTCGGCGCTCTTCGGCGGCGCCATCCGCGGCGTGGGGCCGCGCTACTGCCCGTCGATCGAAGACAAGGTCGTGCGCTTCGCCGACAAAGAGCGCCACCAGATCTTCCTCGAACCCGAAAGCCTGCGCTGCGACGACATCTACCCGAACGGCCTCTCGACGAGCCTGCCCGAAGACGTGCAGCTCGGCTACGTGCGCAGCATCGCGGGGCTCGAGGCCGCCGAGATCGTGCAGCCGGGCTACGCCATCGAGTACGACTGCATCGACCCGCGCGAGCTCGATCTCACGCTCGCCTCACGGCGCGTGCCGGGGCTCTACTTCGCCGGCCAGATCAACGGCACCTCGGGCTACGAGGAGGCCGCCGCCCAGGGCTTCGTTGCCGGCGTCAACGCGGCGCTCGGCCTCGCCGGCCGGCCGCCGTTCATCCTCGACCGCAGCCAGGCCTACATCGGGGTGCTCGTCGACGACCTCGTCACGAAAGGCACCGGCGAGCCCTACCGCATGTTCACGAGTCGCGCCGAGTACCGGCTGCTGCTCCGCGAGGGCAACGCCGACCTGCGGCTCATGCCGCTCGGACGGCAGCTCGGCCTGATCGACGACCGGCGCTACGCGCTCTTCGAGGCGCGCGCCGCGGCGCTGCGGGCCGGCCGCGAGCGGCTGCGCACGACCGACGTGCGGCCGACGGGCGAGCTCAGCCGCCGCTGCGAGGCGCTCGGCCTCGGACCGCTGACCGAGCAGAGCACGCTCGAACGCCTGCTGCGCCGCCCGGGCGTGACCCTCGAAAGCCTGCGGGCGCTCGTACCCGAGGCGGCGGCGGCACTGCGACTCGCCCCGGACGTCGAAGACGAACTCGTCGTCCAGGTGCGCTACGAGGGCTACCTCGTGCGCCAGGACGAACAGGTGCAGCGCTTCCGCGGTCTCGAAAGCCGGGCCCTGCCGGCCGACCTGGACTACGCCAAACTCGCCGGTCTATCGACTGAAGTGCGCGAGAAACTGCTGAAATGGCGCCCCGCGAGCGTGGGCCAGGCCGCCCGCATCCCGGGCGTGACGCCCGCGGCGGTGTCGATTCTGATTCTGGCGCTGAAACAGGCCGACCGGGCGGCCGCGGCCGAAGGGAACTCGCCGCCGGTTGGGCCCACGCGGGCGTCCGCCCGCTGAGCCCCGCGGCCCGGCGGCGCCGTCGGGCGGGCGCCGTCGAATGGCGCCGGCACGCCCGGCCGCCGCCGGCAAACGCCGTACGCTACGCAAGGATAGACTTCACGGGACGTACGCCCCACGGCGCAAACAGCCGGGAGTGTGGCGAGACCGAGTCCGAACGCGGCGGGCCCGACCCAACCGCGGGGGCGGCTGCGCCGGGCCCGACGCCGGACAGGCGGGCGGCCGGACCGCGGCGCGGCCCGGCCGGAGCAAGCCGGCCCCTACTGGTTTTGCCAGGTGCAGTAGCCGGACTGCATGTCGCCGTTGGCATCGGCCTGCGGCGGAACCCACGTGCGCCCGGGGCCGCAGGTGCCGTTCTGGACGGGAACGTACTTCGGCGCGCAACTCATGGCGAGCGCACCAAAGGAAACGAGCACGAGCATGAGCCCGATCATCTTGCGAAACGAGAACATGTCTTCCTCCTCGACCGGATTGGCGGCGGAACCGCATCGGTTCGCAACGCGCGGAGCCTAGCATGTCGGTAGGGTGCAGGCAAGCTCCCGCGCGTGGGATCTCAGGGGCAGGAGACGGAGACGTCGTAGCCCGAGCCGGTGCCGCTGTAGGACTCGACCACGATGGCGTAGGCCCGGCCGGCCACGGCCGAAAACGAGACGCTGTCGTCGCAGTCGCCGCCGGCCGAGTAGTCCATGCAGGCCGTGCCGAGACACTGTTCTTCGAGCACATAGAGGTCGTAGTCGTCGCAGTCGCCGGCCGTGGACCGGATGTTGAGCAGGACGTTGACCGTGCCCGACTGCGGCGCCACGAAGCGGTAGACGTGGTCGTTGCCATTGCCCGAGTAGCTGCCGCAGTCGTAGCCGCTCACGGAGGCATCTTCGCCGCTCATCGACGCCTGCTGGTCGACCTGACCGCAGGTGATGTTTTCGTTGGCGCAGGGCAGTGGGCAGTCGCCGCAGTCGGCCGGGCAACTCGAACACGTTTCGGTGCCGGAACAGGTGCCGTCGCCGCACGTGGGGCATTCGCCGCAGTCGGCCGGGCAGTTCGAGCAACTTTCGTAGTCAGGCGTGCACTCGCCGTCGGGACAGACCGAACACGGACCGCAGTCGGCCTCGCAGGACGCACAGTCTTCGCCGGTCGGGTGACAGATGCCGTCGGGGCACACGACCGGAATGCAGGCCGGCTCCGCGGCGCAGTCGGGGTCGGCGCAGTCGGTGAGGTCGTCCCAGTCGTCGTCGAGCTCGTTGCCGCACTGTTCGGCCGTCTGGCTGTGGCAGCGAATGCGCAGCCCGGAGGTGCCGACGCTCGCTCCGTCGATGACGAGGTAGACCTCTTCACCGGCGTCGAGCCGGCGCACGACCACGTCGGTGGCGCTCGCGAGACACGCCGCCGCGTTGCACTCGCCCGTGCCGGACAACACGAACAGGCGGAAGACCCCGCCGCCCGTCAGCACGAACTCGACGAGCTGGGCCGAGGGCGGCCGGAAGGAGTAGGCGATTTCCTTTGCCGGGAAACTCCCCGGCGCGCAGGGGTAGACGTCGAGCACATCGGTGGCCTGCGAACTCGACGTGTTGACCCCGTAGGTGCCCTCGCAATAGAGATCCTGGACGGGCACGCAGGCCGGGGTGGCACACAGGTCCTCGGTGCCGGGCTGGCAACTGCCGCCGCCGCAGCGGTCGCCGCCCGTGCAGGGGTCGCCGTCGTCGCAGGCCGCGGCGTTTGGGGTGGAGGCGCAGCCGCCCGCCGCGCACGTGTCGTCGGTGCACCGGTTGCCGTCGTCGCAGCCGCCCGGCCCCGACTGGCACAGCCCCCCGCCACAGACGTCGCCTTCGGAACAGAGGTCGCCGTCTTCGCAGGGTGTGCCGTCTTCGGCGAGCGGCACCCGTTCGCATTCGCCCGTGGCCGGGTTGCAGTAGGGCGCGCCGCACGCATCGGCCGGCGGGCAGTCGACCACCGTTTCGGGGGCAAGCGCACAGCGGCCGGAGCGGCAACGCAGCGCGCCGTTGCATGAATCGGCGTCGTCGTAGGGCGCGCAATCGCCGTCGTCCGCGCAGGGACAGCCATGGCCCGTGGCGGGGTCGCAGACGGCGTCGGGCGCATCGGCGGCCGGCGCGTCGGCCGGTTCGGCGTCGGGGGGCGGCGGGCCCCCGTCGGGCGGCTGGGCATCGGGCGGGGGCGCGGCGTCGGGCACCGTGTCGGACGCGGCGTCGGTCGGGGCGGCTTCGGCCCGTGCGTCGGTCGGGGCCCCGGCGTCGGGCTGGGTCGCATCGGGCGACAGGCCGGCGTCGGGGGGCGGCGGGCCCACCTGCTCCGCCGCGGCACCGTCGGGGGGCACGAAGACAACGCCGTCGGCCGTGCCGGCGTCGGCGCCTTGGTTGCCGCCCGGGGCCACGAGCGAGCCGCAGGCTGCGGAACCGATGAGACCCCCGAAAAGCCAGGCCCAGGCCAGGCCGAGGCGCAGCGTCCGCGGAAGCCGGCGAACGGCGGTGTCGCACACGCGCTCGCGCGCAGTTCGTTTCGTCATCGTTGTCCTCGGGCGGTCGCCGTGGCTGCGCGCGGCACGTGCGCGGCCTCCGCGTCCACGGCGAGCAGTCTAGCAGAGCGCCGCGCACCGGGCCAAGCGCCGCCGGGCCCGTCGTTGACGAGGCCCGAGGGCTTGCCTATCCTGGCGGACATCTCGGCCGGTCCCGATGGCGCGTTGGCAGCCGCGGATGCGCCGGACCGGCGAAGCGGAGGCGCGCGTGTCCGTACGTCACGTTGTGTGGATGATGGTCCTCGTCGCGGGGGTCGGGCTGGCAGCCGCGGCAAGCGCCGCCCCGGAACCGCCGGCCGTGCCCCCGGCACCGGGCGTAGAAGAGGGCACGGCCGCCGCACCGGCCGTGCCCCCGGCACCGGCCGTGGAAGAGGGCACGGCCGCCGCACCGGCCGTGCCCCCGGCACCGGGCGGCGACCCCGAGGCGCGCCCCGCGCGCACCTTTGTGCCCCGCTACGCGCTCACCCTCGACCCCGTCGGTGCGGGGCTCGGCGCGGTGTTCGGCGTCATCCGGGCGGGGCCCCAGTTCAGCGTGGCCTTCACCCCCGTCTGGGGCCTCAGCGTGCGCGCGATGGCGCTTGTTTTCGGCGAAAACACCGTCACGCCGGGCTACGCGTACGGCGCCGGGATCGAAGTCGGACCGCGCATCCACCTGGAAGAGCAACTGCGCGGGTTCTACGTGCTGCCGCTGGTCGATGTCTCGTACGCCAAGGGCGACGCCGGGGCCGGGGTCGCCGTGGCCCCCGGCATCGGGCTCGGCTATGCCTGGTGCTGGAACAACGGCCTGTACCTCGACGTCGCCATCACCGGCCGCTACCTCTTCCTCACGGGCGACCTGAAGGGCGGCGACAAATTCTCGCTCGTCCAGCCCATGATGCACCTCAGCCTGGGCTACGCGTTCTAGCCGCCCTTTGGCGCGGCTCAGCCCGACGGAACTGGCCATGGCGCGCCCCCTCGTCCGGCGGCTCTGCCTCGACGGCGCCCGCGCGCTCGTCATCGGGCTCGTTGCGGCGTCTGCCGGCCTCGCGTACAACGCGCTGCGCCCGGCGGCTGACCCCGCCGCCCCCGACGGCGGCCACGGCCTGCCGCTCATCGCCCCGCGTGCGTACACCGTTCTCGTGCCTTGCGCCGAAGTCGTGCCTCCGGCGCGGCCGGTCACGGCCGCCGAGGCTCGCGCTCTGCACGGCGACGCGTCCGTGGCGTTCGTCGACGCGCGCGTCGCAGCCGCCTTCCGCGAGCGCCACGCCGCGGGCGCCGTGAGCCT
>CAYRCM010000126.1:0-17497 GCA_964422715.1 uncultured Myxococcales bacterium
CGGCGCCCGTGCCCGCCGTGCCCGCCGCGCCGGCGCCGCCCGCACCCGCGCCGGCCCCGCCGGTCCCCGCGGCCCCCGCGGCCCCCGCCTCGGGCCCCGCCGTGGCTGCGGCACCGACAGCGCCCGCGCCCGACGGCTCCGGGGCGACGCTCGACGAGCTGCCGGCCGGCTTCGAAGTCCTCGACTTCCAGATGGCCCAAGACGTCATCGACCGCGAACCGCGCGGCATCGCGCGCGAATTCCGCGTACCCATCGAACGCCTGTACGCGTACACCGTGCTGCGCAACGAAACCGGGAGCGCGCAGCCGCTGCGCTGGCGCTGGCTCCACAAGGGGCGCGTGCGCGCCGACATTCGGCTCGAAGCTGGACAGGGCGCCCGCTGGCGCACGTGGTCGAAACACCGCCTCAATCCCCAGGTCGACAACCGCGGGCCTTGGACGGTCGAACTCTATGGTCCGGGCGACATCCTCGTCTCGTCCATCGCCTTCGACGTGCAGTAGGCCCGCCCGTGCCCGCAGGCTCACCCGCCACGGACGCTCGCCCGCCCTTTGCCCCCCCCGCCGCCGGGCTCGGGCTGCGCGAGCCGTTGCTCATGTTCGCCCTCAGTCAGGCGCTCTTCGGCCTCATCGCGCTTTTCCGCCCGCTCGTGCCGTTCGTGGCGCAAAACGCGCTCGTGCTCGTCGCCGCCGTGTTCCTCTACCTGCCCCTCGGCTGGCTCAACCGCAGAAACGAGGACCCCGCCGGCCTCGGCATCGGTTTTCGCGCGCGGGGGCGCCAGGTCGTCGTCGCCTTGCTCGCGAGCCTCGCCATCTTTCCGCCGTTTGTGCTCGGCTACCACGTCTGGCATGGCGGGGTGCTCGGCCGGGCGCCGCAGTTTGATTGGACCCGGCTCAGCGCGTGGCCCGAGAAACTGCGCGGCGAGCCGAGCGACCTCGCGACGCGCGCGGGCCTCGTGGCCTTCGAAGACGCCGGCCGGCTCGTCATCGCCTGGCTCGGGGCCGTGGGGCCGGACCACCCGGCCGCACGCACCGTCACGGTCGCGTGCGACGTGCCGCTCGGCCGGCCGCAGGCGTTGCAGTGGCGCGCCGGGCGGCTCGAACGCGTCGTGCCGGCGGGCGCGGCCGCCGCGGGGTCGCGCGATGCGCGCGAAGTGGCCTGTCGGCTCACGCCAGGCCGCGGGTGCGCCGTGGCCTTGCCCGCGAACGCCCACGAACTGCGTTTCGCCGCTGCGCCCGACCCGAGCGGCGAGCTGCAACTCGGAGCCTTTGGCGACCGGCAGCCGTTGCCCTGGCAGACCGCGCGTTCGGCGCTCTGGCTCGCCTGGTTCGTCTTCCTGCAGTTCGCGCTCGTGGCGCTGCCCGAGGAACTCTTCTTCCGGGGCTATCTGCAAAGCCGTTTGAACGCCGTCTGGCGGCGCCGCGTGCGGCTCTTCGGCACGCCGGTCGGGCTTGCGCTGCCCGTCACCGCGGCGCTCTTCGCGCTCGGCCACTTGCCGCTCGAGCCCCGTCCTGAACGACTGCTCGTGTTCTTCCCCGGTCTCTTGTTTGGCTGGCTGCGCGAGCGCAGCGGTGAAATCGGCGCCGCCGTGGCCGTCCACGGGCTGTCCAACGTGGTCATCCGCGTCGTTGCCGCCTTCTACTATCCCCTTTGACCCGGCAGCGCGCGGGTCGTGGCCGCGCCGGCTGCCCACGGAGGTGCTCCATGCCACGCATCGAACTGCTGATTTCGGGCCGCGTGCAGGGCGTCTACTACCGCGCCACCACGTGCTCCGTCGCGCGTGGGCTCGGGCTCACGGGCTTCGTGCGCAATCTCGCCGGCGGCCAGGTCGAAGCAGTCGCCGAGGGACCGCAACAAGCCCTCGACGCGCTCGTCACGTGGTGCCATTCGGGGCCCCCCATGGCGCGGGTCGATGCCGTTGCGGCCACCCCGGCCCCGGAGACCGGCGAATTCGCGGAGTTCGACGTGCGGTAGCGGCGGGCGGGCCGCGCGCGCGGCGCGGCCCGGCGGTACGGACGGAATCAGCGGGCGAATGCGGCCTTCATGACGTCGGCGCAGCGGTTGCAGTAGCCCCACTCGTTGTCGTACCAGGACATGACCTTGACCATCGAATGATCGAGGCCGTCCTCGACGACCATCGTGGACTGCGCATCGAACACCGACGAGGCCGGGTCGCCGATGATGTCGGAGCTGACGATCGGGTCTTCGGTGTAGACCAGGATGCCGGCCAGCGGGCCTTCGGCGGCCTTGCGGATGGCGGCGTTGACCTCTTCAACCGTGACCTTCTTCTTCAGTTCGACGACGAGGTCGACGATGGAGGCGTCCATGACCGGCACGCGCATGGCGGTGCCGTTCAACTTGCCCTTCAACTCCGGCAGCACGAGGCCGACGGCCTTCGCCGCCCCGGTACTGGTCGGGATGATGTTGCCGGCCGCGGTGCGGGCGCGCCGCAGGTCTTTGTGCGGCTGGTCGAGCGTTCGCTGGTCGTTCGTGTAGGCGTGCACGGTGGTCATGAGGCCGCGCACGATGCCGAACGTCTCGTGCAGGACCTTCGCCACGGGGGCGAGGCAGTTCGTGGTGCACGACGCATTGGAGATGATGCGGTGCTGCGGCTTCAGCATGTGGTCGTTGACGCCGTGCACGACGACGACGCCGACCTCGGGGTCGAGACTGCCCTTCGGCGGGACCGTGAGCAGCACCTTCTGTACGCCCTTGTTCTTGGGGCCGCTGTAGTGCTGGGCGATCTGGTCGGCCGCCCGAAAGACCCCCGTGCTCTCGACGACAATCTGCACGCCGTAGTCGTCCCAGGGGATCTCGGCCGGATTTTTCAGCGACGTCATGGCCACGCGGCGGTCGCCGACCAGCAGCGTGTTGCCCTCGGCGCGCACCGTCTTGCCGTATTTGCGGCTGAAGCGCCCGTGGGTGGTGTCGTACTCGAGCAGGTACGCCATGGTGGGGGCGTCGCCGAGTTCGTTGACCGCCACGACCTCGAAGTCCGGCCGGTCTTCGAGCACGCGAAACACGAGGCGTCCGATTCTGCCAAAACCGTTGATCCCTACCTTGATCATCCCTTACCTGCTCCTTGCAGCGCGTTGCCTTCCCGGGGCCGGGCCCAATGCCCCCCGGGCGCTTCCGGGCGCGTAAGGGTAGCCAGGCCGGGGGCCGACGTCAAGGGCCATGCCGCCCTACTCGAACACCTTCTCGGCCGCGCCATCGGCCGTGACGGCATCGGCCTCGACGTCGCGCCCGGGGGTGCCGCGTTTGGCCAGTTCCTTGTAGTACTCGTGCTGTACGAGCAGATTCATGATTTCGTTGGAGCCGGTCCAGATGAGGGCGAGGCGCGCGTCGCGCATGAGCCGCTCGACGGGGTACACCCCGGTGTAGCCGATGCCGCCGAGCACCTGCATGGCGTGGTTGACCGCCGTCCAGCCGGCCTCGGTGGCCGTGCGCTTGGCCTCGGAGACGAGCCGGCGGGCGTCGGCGCCGCTGTCGGCCGTGCGGCCCGCCACCCAAGCGAGGGCGCGGGCGGCGTCGAGGGCCGTGACGGCATCGGCCACCTTGAACGACACCGCCTCGAAGCGCGCAATGAGTTGGCCGAAGGCTTTCCGCCGCTGGCTGTAGCGCGCCGCGACCTCGATGGCCGCGCGGCCGAGCCCGAGCGCCCCCGCAGCGCTCGTGAGTCGTTCGGGCACCATCATGCGGTTGAAGATGTCGCCGCCGGCGTGCTCGGGACCGATGCGACTCCAGAGCGGCACCTCGATGTCGCGAAACACGATGCGCCCCGTGCCGCCGCCACGCGCGCCGAGCAGCCCGTAGACGTGCTCGACCTGCACCCCCCAGCCGCGCTCGACGAGAAACACCGAGAGCGACGCGTGCGCCGCCGCCTCGGGCGCCGTCTTGGCGTACACGAGGAAGAGGTCGGCCCCCTCGGCGCCGACCACGAAGCGCTTCTGCCCGTGGAGCACGTAGTGGTCGCCATCCCGGCGCGCCGTGGTCGTGGCGCCGAAGAAGTCGGAGCCGCCGCGCGGCTCGGTGAGCGCCTCGGCGCAGGTCATGTCGCCGCGCAGAACGGGCGCGAGCCAGCGTTCGCGCTGTTCGTCGGTGCCGTAGCGCGCGAGTGCCTCGCCGATGATCGACGGCAGCGAGAACAGACAGCCAAGCGCCGCCCCGAGGGTGCCCACTTCTTCGATGGCGGCGAGCTCGGCCACCCAGGAGGCCCCGCGGCCGCCCCAGCGCGGCTCAAAGCGCATGCCGAGCAGCCCGCGTTCGGCCGCGGCTTGCACGAACTCCCGCGGGTAGCGGACCTTTTCGGCGTCCATCTCGCGCAGCAGTTGCGGGTCGACCGAGCGCGCAAAGGCGCGGGCCTCGGCGAGAATGCCTTTTTCCTCGGGGGTGAGCAGGGCGTCGAACACGGCGGGCCTCCTTGCGGTGCCGCATCGCCGCGGGGAGCGGCGAACGGACGTTGCGGTTCTGGGAGCGCGCGAAAAGCGGAGGGATTATACGACGGTCGCGAGAAACGCGTCGACGGCCGCGTTGACCCCGCTCGGGTCTTCGATGAGGCCGTAGTGGGTGAGCCGCCGAAACACGTGGCACGAGGCGTTCGGCATGGCGGCCGCCATCTGGCGGGCAGCCGCCGGCGGGGTGAGGTAGTCGCGCTCTCCGGCGAGCACCGCACTCGGGCAGCGCACGTGGGGCAGCACGTCGCGCGCGTCGTGGTCGCCGAGCGCCAGCATGGTGCGGAAGTAGACGCCCTTGTCGGCGGCCGCGACCCCCGCGATGTTGCTGATGATGATGGGCTGCCAGATGTCGCGGCCAAAGAACGAAGCCGTCTTCAAGACCGGCAGCGAGAGCCGCGGCTGCTGCCACGTGAAGTCGAGCAGCAGGTTCGCGAGCCGCGGTTCCCCGATGGAGAACCGGAAGAGCCCGCGCATGGCTGCCCCGAGCGGCCCCGGCATGTTGTCGAAGGGCCTGCCCGGGCCGCCGAAAAGCGCCACGAACGCGCGCACGGCCGCCGGGCGCTGGCGCAGCACTTCAAGGCCCACCTGCACGCCCATGCTCCAACCGATGACGATCGCGTCGGCGGCCCCGACGGCGTCGAGCACGGCGAGCAGATCGCCCGCGTGGGTGGCCATCGTCACGTCGGCCGTGGGCTCCGCGAGGATGGAGTCGCCGATGCCCCGGTAGTCCCAGGTCACGACCCGGTAGCGCCGCATGAGGTGCGCGATCTGCAGGACGAGCCCGGGATAGCGCACGCCGATGCCGTTCGCGAAGATCACCGTGGGGCCGGCGTCGGAAAACACCTGGTAGGCGAGGGTGGTGCCGTCGGCGGCCACGGTCGTGCCTGCACGATGCGGCCCGAGGACGTCGAAGAGCGAGTGGTTCGTGTACGGTCCGGGCATGCTCTCCCTCCGTATGCGGCCCGTTGGCGGCCCGCGAGAGCCCGCGTTGCGCCAAGAGGTCTTACCACGGCCCGTGCAGCCGCTCAACCGGGCGCGGCCGCCCCCGCACGGCGCCCAGGCGGCCTTGCGGCCGGCCCGCGCGCTGTGCCACAATGCGCCCGTGTCACGAATGCGCCTGTTCGTGGCACAGCGCCGGAGGTTCGGCCATGCACATGCCCGACGTGCTCGTCGCCCACCCCGCCGTTTTTGCCACGACGGCCGTCGTGGCCGGCGGCGCCGTGGGCTTTGCCTCGCTGCGGCTGCGGCGCGGCCTCGACGAACGCGGCGTGCCGCTGCTCGGTGTCCTCGGGGCGTTCGTCTTCGCCGCCCAGATGGTCAACTTCGCCCTTCCCGGGCTCGCCACGAGCGGTCACCTCGGGGGTGCGGCGCTGCTTACCACGCTTTTCGGCCCGGCGGCGGCCATCCTGGTCATGACGGCGGTGCTCTTCATCCAGTGTTTGCTGTTCCAGGACGGCGGGCTGCTCGCCCTCGGAGCCAATGTGCTCACCCTCGGTGTCCTGCCCGCGCTCGTCACGGCCGGCTGCCTGCGGCTCAGCGCGCGGCTCATCGGTGGGCGGCTTGCGGCCTTCGTCGGCAGCGCGCTCGGGGCCTGGCTCGGGCTGCTCGGCGGCGCGGCCCTCGTGCCGCTACTCGCGGCGGCGTCGGGCAGTCTGCCGAGCCCCGCGGCCTTGCCCACATTCGTGGGCCTCATGCTCGGGCTGCACGCGCTCATCGGCGTCGGCGAGGTTGCCATCACGCTGGCCGTGCTGGCGCTGCTCACGGTCAGCCGGCCCGAGCTCGTGCAGGCGCTCCGGCCTGCGGCGGCGGTTGCGGCCACGCCGCGCTTCGGCAGGGCGCTCTTCGTGGGCCTCGGCCTCACCGTCAGTCTCGCCATCGGCGGCGGCCTGAGCCAGCTCGCGTCGACGGCCCCCGACGGCCTCGAAGCGGCCATGGCCGAGGCCGGGCTCGCCGAGGCCGCCGCCGGCGGCGCCAGCCTGGCGCCGGGTGCGGCTTCGGCCGTCGTAGCCGCGCGCGACATCGTCGCAAAGACCGCTTTCATGGCCGACTACGAAGCGTTCCCCGGTCTCGCCGCCGGGCCCCTTGCCGCCACGCTGGCCGGCATGGCCGGCACATTCGGCTCCTTCCTGCTGGTCTACACCGTGGCCTGGCTCGTCCACCGGCGTCTCCGGCGCCGCCTGCCGGCACCGGGCTAGGGGCCGTCCGTGCGCCGCGTCCCGCTCGACGTCATCGCCGCCGGCGACCATTGGCTGCACCGCCGCGACCCGCGCGCAAAGCTCGCGCTGGCCCTGCTCTGGTGCACGGCCGTGGCGCTCACGCGCCGGCACGCCGCGCCCGCCCTGGCCCTCTTCGCTCTGCCGCCCCTTGCGGTGTTCGTCACCCTGCGCGTGCCGTTGCGCCTCCTTGCGGGGCGGCTCGCCCTCGCCCTGCCGTTCGTCGGGCTGTTCGCGTTCTGGGCGCTGTTCGACGGTTCGGCCGCCCCGCGCAGCGGCTGTGCCCTCGGCGCCGGCACGCTCACGGTGACATCCGCCGGCCTGCACCTGTTCCTGACGCTGGCCGCGAAGGTGGCGCTCGCCCTCCTCGTCCTCGTGGCGCTCGCCGCGACCACGCCGTTCGCGCGCCTCGTCGGCGCTGCGCGGGGGCTCGGACTGCCGCGGGCTCTCGCGGCCGTGCTGGCCATGACCTATCGCTACCTGTTCGTCATCGGGGACGAGGGGCGCCGCATGCGGCGCGCCGCGGCCGCACGCGGGGCCGGCCGTCGATTGCGCCTCAAGACGGCGGCTTCCTTGCTTCAGGCGCTGCTGCTGCGCGCCATCGAGCGCGCCGAGCGCGTTCACCGCGCCATGCGGGCGCGGCTCTACGACGGCGACTTGCCCACCGTGCAGCGCGACCGGCTCGTGGCCGCCGACGGGCTGCTGCTCGGTACGGCTCTCGTCTGGCTTCTCCTGTCGTTCTGGCTCGCCGGCCCGGCCTGGGCAGGAGGTTCTGCGTGAACGCGGCCTTGCCCCCCGTGCTCGAGGCCGAGGGCCTCGCGTTTGCCTATCCTGACGGGACGCAGGCGCTCGCGGGCATCGACCTGCGGGTCCATCCCGGCGAAGCCGTCGGGCTTGTCGGCCCGAACGGGGCGGGCAAGTCGACCTTGGTGCTGCACCTCGGTGGCTTCCTCACGGGCCGTGGCACCCTGAAGGTCGCGGGCCTGCCCGTCACGAGCGGCAACCTGCGCGAGATCCGCCGGCGCGTGGGCCTCGTCTTCCAGGACCCCGACGATCAACTCTTCATGCCGACCGTGCACGACGACGTGGCGTTCGGGCCGCTCAACCTCGGCCTTGCGCCGGCCGTGGTCGAAGAACGCGTGGCCCGGGCGCTGTCCGCCGTCGGCATGGCCGAGCGCGTGCGGCGCAGCCCGCACCGGCTGTCCGGGGGCGAGCGGCGGGCCGTCGCCCTCGCCACGGTGCTCGCAATGGAGCCCGACCTGCTGGTCCTCGACGAACCGGCCGCCTACCTCGACCCGCGCGGTCGCCGCCACCTCATCGCCGTGTTGCAGGCGCTCTCGGTGGCGCGGTTGATCGTCTCGCACGACCTCGAACTGGTGCTCTCGGTGTGTCCCCGCACCGTCGTGCTCGACGGCGGCCGGATTGTCGCCGACGGCCCGAGCGCCGTCGTGCTCTCCGACGAGCCCCTCATGACCGCCCACGGGCTCGAAGTGCCGCATTCGCTCCTCGCCGCCGAAGCCCACCGCCACTTGCACCGGCGCTAGCCCGAGACGACGGCACAGAAATTGCAAATTTCCCGGGCCGCTTCGGGCAGTTTCGCCCCGCCGACGCCCAAGGGCGACCATTCGGCGGTTCGCAACAGCGCGAAGTGGCCTTTGGAGAGCCCAAACCGGGTGGGGACAAGATTCCCCCTGGGGTGTGGCGTTCCCGTTTGCTGCGGGCGTCCCTGCACGACGCCCCCGAGGTGAGGCATGAGCACGGAGCATCAGTCCCCGGTAGCCGACAAGAAGCGCGACGACCTTCAAAACCCTGAGTCCCAGACCGGCGCTGAAGCCGGCGGCGGCGCCATGCACGCCCAGTTGCAGGGGCTCGGCTTCGAGGAACAGGAACGCCTGCTGTCGCCCGGCCCCCCGCCGCTCAGCGGCGCCGAAGTCGAGGGTGCGGGTGCCGGCGCGGGCGAACTCGAAGGCGGCCACTCGTTGCGCGTCACCACCAACTTGCGGCTGCGCAAGAGTCCGTCGCTGCAGGGCCGGGTCCTCACCACCATGCCGAAAGGCTCCTCGGTCGAAGCGGCCGGCGGCAGCGCCAACGCGAGCGGCATTCTGTGGCGCGAGGTGCGCTACAACGGGCTCGTGGGCTGGGCCTCGGCGCAGTACCTCGAAGAGGCCGCGCCGGGACCCAAGCCGGGCAACCAGAAGCCTGCCGATGTCGACGTCCAGGCCGCGCTGCGCTTCTACCGCAACTACCCGAGCCTCTACCCGCCGCGCGTGGCGAAACGCATCCAGGAAGCGGTCGGGGCCGTGCCCGATGGCCTCATCGGGCCCAAGACCGTCCAGGCCATTGCCAACTACCAGGCTGCCCACGGCCTCGAGGCCGACGGCATCGCCGGCACGGCCACGTTGAACCAGCTCTTCGGCGAAGACATCCGCCCCGGCAAGGGCAGCAACGACCAGCCCGAAGACAAGCCCGACGAGGAAGTGTCGACGGATCTGCGGCGCCCGAGCGGCCTGAACGACCTCATCAAGGTTTTCGGTCAGCCGGGCACGAGCATCACCACCGCCGCGATGCGTGCCGGCAAGAACGGCGAAATCGTCAACGTGCGCTGCCACAAGAAAATCGCGCCCATCCTCCAGGCCGTGTTCCAGTCCATCCACGAGGCGGGGATGAGTAACCACATCCATACCTACGACGGCTGCTACGTGTACCGAAAGAAGCGCTCCGGCGGTTCCTCCTGGAGCACCCACGCCTGGGGCATCTCCATCGACGTCAATGCCTCGGCCAACCCCATGGTCAGCAGTGCCAGCAAGATGACCATTTCCGACAGCCAGAAGGTGCTGGCCCCCTTCTTCGAGAAGCACGGCTTCTACTGGGGCAAACACTTCAACGACCCCATGCACTTCCAGTACTGCACGGGCTACTGAGCCCCCCGTCGGTTCCGTGTCCCGCCCGTCATCTCCCCCCGCATTCGACCGTTCCGCTCCGCCGACGCCAGCCGCCCGGGCCGCCGAAACGTCTTCGGGCCACTCACAGAGCGGCCGTCTGCCGCCTCCAAAGGCGTTTTGGCGGGTCCTGCCGGCGTGGGCCGCGGGTCCACAAGCGCCTTTCGGGCCTTTCTGCAGGCCGCCAGCGCCGCGAGAAGCCCTCGGGTCGCGTCAAAGCGCGTCCATGAGCCCGGCGGCGCAGCTGTGGACGTCATTTTTCGGGGGCACGAAGCCTCCCGAACGGCCGATCGCTCGCTGCGGCCGGCGCGGAACCCCGTCGGAGGTGCTTCGCGCGGCATTTCTCGCCGGCCCGAGGACATCGGAGGCGCTTCGCTCGGCATTTCTTCGGGTTTCGCAACCAGCGGAAGCGCTTCGCATCTCCTAAAAGCGCACACCGGGTCGGCCGCAAGCCCTGTTGCCGGGCCTGTCGTCCTGCAATGGGCGGTCGGAAGCGCCTTTCTCCTCTGCGGGGATGTCGGATGGGGCGTTTCGGGCGCTCTTGTCGGGTATCGAGGCCGGCAGGGCGCCGCCGGAGGCGCGTTTGCGCCTCTGGCGCGGCGTCAGAGGCCGCCACGTGCGCCTTTTTTCGCCTTGGGGATCCGGCGGGGCCGCCCGGAGGCCCTTTTCAGGCCGGTCGGAATCCATCCGGGCAGCCGAAAAGCCCTCGGGCAGCCTGGCCGGTTGTTGCTGCGCCTGTCAGCGCGGCGGGAAGCCGGCGCAGGCTTCGAAGGCGGCGTTGCAGTTCTGCTCGCGGCAGGCGGCGCAGGACGCGCTGCCCGAGTCGATGCACTGGAACATGCAGTTCCGCTTCGTACAGTCGAAGATTTCGTCGAAGCACGCCGCGCAGCCGGCCGAGAGCCCGGTCTCGCGCATCAGGCATTCGCCAGTGCAGCCCGAGGCCGCCATGATGCAGCCCTGGATGCAGGTGTTCATGGTCGCCTGGAAGCCCGCGTCGCTCAGCACCAGGCCGTCGGCCGGATTGACGCAGGCCCCTTCGCCCAGGCCGTCGGGCGGCACGAAGTCGGGCATCGTGTCGGGCAGCACGGGGGTGTCGGGCCCGCTCGGCACGTCGGGCACAACCGGCACGTCGGGCACGCCGGGCGTATCCACGAACACGTCGCGCGGCCCGCCGAGGTCGGGCCCGCCGGGCACGTCGGCCGGGGGGAGCGTGTCGTCGGGCCGGGGCGTGTCGGCGCGCGTCGGCAGGTCGGAAGGCGGCTTCGAATCGCCTGCCGCGGCGTCGGCGGCCGTGGCGTCGGCCCCGCCGCTGCCGCCGTCGGGAGCCGCGGGCAGGTCGGCCTGCGGCCCGAGGTCGGCCGTGAGTTCGGGCTGGGTGTTCAGGTCGGCCGCGGCGTCGACGTCGGCCGTACTTTCGCAGCCGAGTACGACGAGCGCGGCGAGAAGCCCCACGAAAAGACCGATGCGTGCCAGGTTCTTCATGCAAATCCCCATCGCGATGCGTGCAGTGCGCCGGGACGCCCCACGGCTCCCGCGCAAGCGCCAGCATAGCGCGGCCGCGCCGCGCGCGGAAGGGTCGCGAGGCGGCGGGGCGACGGCTGCCGTTCGACGGCGCCGCCACCGCCGGCAGTGCACGTCGCCGCGTCGGCCGCCCCTAGAACAGCCCCGTGACCTGGCCGGTCTCGACATCGACGTCGATGCGCTGGAACGCCGGGTTGGCGGCCGTGCCGGGCATGAGCGAGATGTCGCCCGCCACCGGTACGACGAGTCCGGCGCCGCGATACGTCAGGACGTCGCGGATGGCGAGCGTCCAGCCACTCGGCACGCCCTTGCGATGCGGGTCGTCGGAGAGGCTCAGGTGGGTCTTGGCCATGCAGGTGCCGAAGCGCAGCGCCTCCGGGTCGGCGTCGATGGCGGCGAGCTTCTCTTCGGCCTGCGGTTCGTAGCGCACGCCGGCGGCGCCGTAGACCTGCCGGGCAATGCGCTCGATGCGCGCGCGGTGGGGCTCGTCGAGGTCGTAGAGGAAGCGGAAGTGCTGCGGCTCTTCGCAGGCTTCGAGCACCGCGGCGGCGAGTTCCTCGGCCCCGGCGCCGCCATACTGCCAATGTTCGGCCGTGGCGGCCCGCGCCCCGGCCGCTTCGGCCGCCTGGCGCACGGCCGCGAGCTCAGCGGGCGTGTCGCCCGGAAACACGTTGATGCACACGACGGGCGCCACGCCCGCGAGTTGCACCGTGCGAATGTGGTGCACGAGGTTTTCGGCCCCGCGTTCGACCCAGTCGACGTGCTCGCGCGTGTACTCGGGGTCGAGCGGGCGGCCCGGGCGCACGGCCGGCCCGCCACCGTGGCACTTGAGCGCGCGCACCGTCACGACGAGCACGGCACAGTGCGGTCGCAGTCCCGAGAGCCGGCATTTCAGGTTCCAGAACTTCTCGAAGCCGATGTCGGCGCCAAACCCGCTCTCCGTGACGTGGTAGTCGGCCAGCCGCACGCCGAGCAGGTCGGCCAAAATCGACGACTGGCCGAGCGCGATGTTGGCGAAGGGCCCGGCGTGCACGAACACCGGCTGGCCTTCGAGCGTCTGGAGCAGATTCGGCTGGAAGGCCGTGAGCAGCCAGGCCGTGGCAGCCCCGGCCACGCCGAGATCGTGCGTGGTGATGGGGCCGCCGCGCCGGTCGTGCGCGACCACGATGCGCCCCATGCGCGCCCGCAGGTCGGCCAGGTCGCGCGCCACCGCCAGGATGGCCATGATCTCGGACGACACGGCGATGTCGAAGCGCGATTCCATGACGACGCCGTCGAGTTTGCCGCCGAGCCCAATCACGACGTGGCGCAGCGCCTGCGCGCAGAAGTCCATGACGAAGCCCATGGTGGCACTGCGCGGATCGATGTTGAGCCTTTTCAGGCCGCGCGCCGCGAGAAACTTGTCGCCGAGGTTCGCCTCGTGCTGCATGCGCGCGGTGAGCGCCACCATGGTCAGGTTGTGGGCGTTCGTGACGGCGTTGATGTCCCCCGTGAGCCCGAGCGAGAACGGGGTGAGCGGAATGCACTGCGCGAGCCCGCCGCCCGCCGCACTGCCCTTGATGTTCATGGTCGGGCCGCCCGACGGCTGGCGGATGGCGGCCGTGACGCGTTTGCCGAGCCGCCCGAGCCCCTGCACGAGCCCGATGACCGTCGTGCTCTTGCCCTCCCCGAGCGGGGTCGGCGTGATGCCGGTGACGTCGATGTACCTGCCGGCCGGAGCTCCGTCGAGCCGGCGCAGCACCGCCGTGGCGTCGACCTTGCCCAGGTGATGGCCGTGCGGCAGCACTTCGGCCGGCTCCAGGCCCAGCGCGGCGCCGAGTTCGTGAACGGTCTTCATACGGCTCTCGGCGGCGGCGGCTATCTGCCAATCGGGCGTCACGCGCGGATCGAGCGACATGGCCAGCTCCTCGGCGGCGCGCCCCGCGGGGCGCCGCGTCCGGCCCGCAACCGTCGCGCCGTCGGCGCGGGGTGTCAAGCAGGGCGCCGCTGCCGAGTCCCGCGCCGCTCGGCCTGTACGCGGGGGGCCCGGCGTCGCTACAATGCCCTCGCGTCCCCGGCCCGCCCATCGTGGGCTCGTCCATGGGTCGGGGCGCCCGGGCACCCGCCGGAGCTGGGGGTTTCATGCAGGGTCAGGCTCCGTTCCGCATTGCCGTCGCCTCGCTCGGCTGCAAAGTCAACCGCGCCGACATCCACGCCCTCGAAGCGGTGCTCGCCGACGCGCCGCTCCGGTTCGTGGCCGCCGACGAGCCGGCCGACTTGCTGCTGCTCAACACGTGCACCGTCACGGCCGCGGCCGAACGCGACGCGCGTCACCTGGTCCTCCAGGCCGAGCGACGCAACCCGCCCTTGCCCGTCGTCGTCACGGGCTGCCACGCGCAAACCGCGCCGGCCGAGGTCGCGACCTGGCCTGGAGTCGTGGCCGTGGTGGGCGTGGCCGAGCGCGACACGCTGCCGGCGCTGCTCCGCGCCCTCGCGCGCGGCGAGCGTCCGCTCGCGACCGAACCCGCCGCGCCGGACTTCCGCTTCTTTCCCGAGCCCGAACGCTTTCGGCCACTCCCGCCGCGGGCGCGAACCCGCCCCCTGCTGAAGATCCAAGACGGCTGCGACCGCCGATGCAGCTACTGCGCCGTACCGTTGGCCCGGGGGCCGAGCCGCAGCGCGCCGCCCGACCGCGTGTTGCACTGGCTGGCCCTGCACGGGGCCCAGGGGGCTCAGGAAGTCGTGCTCGCCGGCGTGCACCTCGGCCGCTACGGCCGCGACCTGGACCCGGCGACGAGCCTCGCGGCGCTGCTCACCGCCATCGAGCACGAGCGGCCCGTGCCGCGCGTTCGCCTATCGAGCCTCGAGCCCGAGGAGTGCGACGACGAGCTGCTGGCGGTGCTTGCAGCGAGCCGCGCCATCTGCCCGCACCTCCACATTCCGCTCCAGAGCGGTTCGCCCGACGTCCTGCGGCGCATGGGGCGGCCCGCCGACCCCGCCACCTTCGAACGCCTGGTGCTGCGCGTCCGGGGCTTCTGGCCGGCGGCCGCGATCGGGGTCGACCTCATCGTGGGCTTCCCCGGTGAAAGCGACGCCGACTTCGAGGCCACGCGCGCGCTGCTCGAACGCACCGACTGGACCTACCTGCACGTCTTTCCGTTCTCGGCGCGGCCCAACACGCCGGCCGCCGCGGCGCCCGACCCCGTGCCCGACGCCGTGCGTCGTGGCCGGGCGGCCGCGCTTCGCGCGCTCAGCGCAAGCCGCCGCGAAGCCTTCGCGCGACGGCTGCTCGGCTCCACCCGCGAACTGCTCGTCGAAGCCCCGCAGGCCGGGGCGCCCGGGTTCCTGCGGGCCCTCAGTGACAACTACCAGCGCGTGCGGCTCGTGGCCCCCGATGTGCCGACCGGTGCGCTTGTCGCAGCCCGCCTCGTGCGCTATGACGAGGGCCAACTCGTCGCTCATGGAGCCAGCGCCACGATGCCCGCAGCCCCGACGGACGAAACCATTGCCTTTCGCGAAAGCTGCCTGCGGCTGCCGCACGCGTTTCGGCGTCCCGAGCTCGCCGAAGAAGCGCTGACCCACCGGTCCTACCGCAACGAACACCCCGAGTTGCGCGCCGACAACGAACGGCTCGAATTCCTAGGCGACAGCGTGCTCGGCATGATCGTCAGCGAGACGCTCATGGAACGCTTCCCCGACCGGCCCGAGGGCTGGCTCACACGGATGCGCGGGCAGCTCGTCAGCGAGGCCCCGCTCGCCGAGGTGGCCCGGGCCCTCGGGCTCGGCGAATTGCTGCGACTCGGGCATGGCGAACGCATGTCGGGCGGCGCCGAGAAGGCATCCATCCTGTCGTCGGCTTTCGAGGCGGTCGTCGCGGCCGTCTACCTCGACGGCGGCTACCCCGCGGCGCGCGACTTCGTGCGCCGCTGCATCGACACGCGGCTGCAACTGCTCGTGCACGCCCCGCCGCGGCTGGATTTCAAGAGTCTGCTCCAGGAATGGATGCAGCGCCGCCGCCGTCCCGCCCCTGAATACGAGGTCATCGACGAACGCGGGCCGCAGCACAGCAAGACGTTTCGCGTGGCCGTGCGCGTCGACAACGAGGTGGCCGCCGAGGGCGAGGGGCTTTCCAAGAAAGAAGCCGAACAGGCCGCGGCCGCGCGCGCGCTGCGGGCCCTCGGCATCACCAACCTGTTTTCGCAAGGCTGACGCGCCATGCGTGCGCCCCCCGCCCTGGAGAAGGCCGCGCGCCCGCTGAAGCCCGCCGCAGGCTTCCTCGCCCAGGTTGTGCGCGGTTACTTCCGGGCCGGGTGCGTGCAGCACGCGGCGGCGCTGTCGTTCTTCGCGCTCGCAAGTTTCCTGCCCATTCTCGTGTTGCTCCTCTCGCTCGGTGGGTACGTCATCGAACTGCTCGGGCCCCAGTACGGTTCGAGCACCGAACTCGTCGAGCGCATCGTCGCCGTTGCCGGTGAATTGCTGCCGGCCGAGCGCGACGGGCTCACGCAGGCGCTGCGCACGCTCGTGTCCTCGCGCGGTGCGTTCGGCATCTTCGGCGGGGTGGTGCTCTTCCTGTCGGCGTCCATGGTTTTCGGCGCCATCGAAACCGCCCTGAACGCCGTTTTCGGGGCGCAGCCCAAACGGCGTTGGCGCATGCGGCTCCTGTTTCCGGCCCTCGTGTGCGGCGTCGCGCTGCTGCTCATGGCCGGGCGGCTCGTCCTTTCGCTGCTCGTGCACGTCATCGACGCCCCGGCCGACTCCATCTGGGGGCGGCTCGAAACCCAACTGTTGATTGGTGACATCGTCTTCGTGCTCATCGTGGCGGGCGGCGTCGTGGCCCTCTTTCGCTGGGTCTGCGCGCACCCCATCCCGTGGCTGCACGCCATCGCGGGAGCGTTGCTGTTCGTCGCCCTCTGGCGGTTGGCGCGCTTTCTGCTCGGGCTCTACTTCACCAGTCTGGCGAAGGTGAGTGTGCTCTACGGCTCGCTCGCCACCCTGGTCGTGGTCTTCGTGTGGGTCTACTACACGTCCAGCACGCTGCTTCTCTCGGCCGTGGTCGTTCGCGTGCTGGGCGAGCGGAGGCCGAAATGACGCGGCCCGACACCGCTGCCCCGAGCGCCGGTCCGTTCGTCGGCCGCAGCGCCGAACACGCGGCGCTCGTGCGCATGGCCGAAGCCGCCTTCCGCGCCGGCACCGCGCGCATCGTGCCGCTCGTCGGTCCGCCGGGGGCCGGAAAATGGCGGCTCTGCGACGAAGCCGCGCGCACGCTCGCCGCGAGCCACCCGTCGTTCAAGGCCTACCGTTTGCCGCTGCCCAGCCCAGCCCCGGGAGCGCCCGAAGGCCCGCTGGCCGCTCTCGTGCGGGCGCGGTTCGGGCTCGCCCCTGCCGACCGGGCGCAAGCGCAGGCGGCCATTGCGGCGCAACTCGTGAGTCTCGTCGGGCGCGACCGGCTCGACACCGCGGCCGCGCAACTGGCGCGGCTGCTCGAATCCGCCGCCGACCCCGCCGACGCCGCCTACCCGCGGGCCGTCTCCGCCCTCGCGAACCTGCTGCGCCACGACGCCGAGCGTGGACCGCTGCTCTTGGCTGCGACACTTCCCGATGCCCCCACCGGTGCCGGCGCGGGCGAGTTGCAGCGCAACCTCGACCGCCTGCTGCTGCGGCTGGCCGACCGCCCGGTTGTGCTCGTGACGTTCTCCGGAGCGCCGCCCGCACCTTTTGGCGAATCCGGGGTCAACACGGCCCGTCCGCTCGTCCTCGGGCCGCTCGAAGCGGCCGACGCGGCCGCCCTGCTCGTCTCGGCCCTGCCGCCGGGCCTGCGCCTGCCCGAGCCGCGGCTCCAGGCGCTCGTGCGCCTTGCGGGCGGCCTGCCGGGCCGCCTGCTGGAGCTCGCGGCGCCTCCTGCCGGCGCGGCTCCGCCCGTACCGCTCAGCGGGCCCGTTGCCGCCGAGCTCAGCGAGGACGGCCGGCGCTTCGCGACCTACGCCGCGCTCGTTGGGCCCACCCTGTGGGCCGGGCTGCTCGCTGCCCTGTGGCAGGCCGAGAGCCCGCTTCCGCCGCTCGCCGATTGGCTGCACCCGAAGCGCCCGCGCGTCATCGAGACGGCCGTGCAGAAACTCGTGCGCGCCGGCGTGTTCGCGCGCGAGCGGTCGGCCGACCTCGTCGGTGAGCCGGCCTTCGCCCTTGCCGATCCGGTGCTTGGCGAGGAACTGCGCGTCGCCGTCGTGCCCGACACGGCGCGCCGCCTCCGCGGGGCCGCCGCCGACTGGCTCGCCGCCCGCGCCGGCGCCGCCCGCGCGTCGGTTGTCGCGGCCTGGCTCACCGCGGCCGAGCGTCCGGAGGCCGCCACGCGCTTCTGGCTCGTGGCCGCGCGCCAGGCGCTCCGCGTCGGCAC
>CAYRCM010000127.1:0-17491 GCA_964422715.1 uncultured Myxococcales bacterium
CCTCAAAAACTGGCGAAGTCGGATGACGAAGATCCGGCGGAACCCGCCGCCGCCGGGCGTGCGGCGCTGTCGGCGCTCTCAGCCGTGGCGGCTGCGCCGGAACCGACGCCCCCGAGCGGCAGGAAGGCGGCATCGGCGGACTCGGACGCCGGCGGCGCGGCTTCGCTGCCGAGCAAACGGTCGAGGCTGCGGGCGCGGCCGGCCTTGACGTCGGCGAGCAGTCCGAGGGCCGCGGTCATCTCCTGCTTGAACGCCAGCGCGTGGGGCGGTCGGTCGGCCGGGTTCTTGGCCATGGCCCGCTCGAGGAAGTTCTGAACGGCCTCGGGCACTTCGACGTCGACGAGGTAGTCTTGCAGCGCCGGCACGGCTTCCTGGACGTGCTTGTACATGACGCCGAAGGGCGACTCGTCGATGAAGGGCAGGCTGCCCGTGAGCAGTTCGAACATGAGCACGCCGAGCGCGTAGAGGTCGCTGCGCACATCGGGGGGGCGCCCAAGCGCTGCTTCGGGGCTCAGGTAGGCCGGCGTGCCGCAAAACGTGCCCGGTTGCGTCACCGTGGCTTCTTCGAGGGTCTGCACCTTGGCGATGCCGAAGTCGAGCACCTTGACAAAGTCGGGGTTGCCCGCCTGCGGCACGAGCATGACATTGGCCGACTTGAGGTCGCGGTGCAGCACCCCCGCCCAGTGCGCGGCGGCCAAGGCGTCGGACACCTGGCCCAAGATGCGCGCGACGCGGTCGGGGGGGAAACGGCCCTGTTCCTGCAGGAGACCTTCGAGCGTGCGCCCCTGCAGGTACTCCATGACGATGTAGAGCAGCCCGTGGTCGGGCGTCTGGCCAAAGTCGTGCACCGTGATGCAGTTGACGTGCTGCACGCGGCTGACGGCCTTGACTTCGCGATGGAAGCGGCCGATGGCTTCTTTGTCGTCGGCATAGGCGCGCCGCAGCACCTTGATGGCCACCATGCGGTCCATGGCGTGCTGTCGCGCGAGATACACGGAGCCCATGCCGCCCGTGCCGAGGTTGCGCAGGATGGTGTAGCGCACCCCGAGCTGCTGGCCGACCAGCGCGTCGTCGTCGGGCAAATCGAGCAGCGCCGTACCGTCGCGGGTGCAGCGTACGTCGTCGGGACCGTACTCCTGACCGCACTCGGGACAGAAGCGCTTCGGTTGTCGCTGTGGGGCTTCTACGGGCCCGGACATGCCTCACCTCCGGCCGAATCGCAATGCTAGCATCCCCCGCCGAATCTGACCAGATCCGGCCCCAAAGCGCGATTTGTCCGGCTGCTGGCCGCTCCGCAGTGAACGGGCTATACTGCCGCCCGCCGGTCGGCCCGTGGCGGGCCGCCGCGGCCATCTCGGTTGTCGCCTTCCGAACCTGCCGCCCTCGTGGATGGGCGAGGAGACTCCGCAATGCAGACTCGAATCACCGCGCTGCTCGGCACGCGCTACCCGCTCATCGGGGGCACCATGATGGACATCTCCACCGCGCCGTTCGTGGCCGCCGTCGCCGACGCCGGTGCGCTGGGCGTGCTGGCCTCGGCCATCTACAAAGATGTGGCGCGATTTCGCGACGACCTGAAAGCCGTAAAGGACCGCACCGACCAGCCGTTCGGGGTCAACATCAACCTGTTCCCCATGATGCACAAGCTCGACAACTTCGTGTACCTGGAACTCATGGCCGAACAGGGCGTGCGCATCGTCGAGACCTCGGGCTTCTCGCCGCCCGAAGACCTCGTCGCGCGCATCAAGGAATACGGCTTCACGTGGATCCACAAGTGCGTCGGGGTGCGCTACGCGCAGAAGGCCGCCCGCATGGGCGCCGATGCCATCACGGTGGTCGGCTACGAAAATGGCGGGGCCACCGGCATCCTCAACATCGGCACGCTCGTGCTCGTGCCGTCGACCGTCGACGCCGTGTCGGTGCCGGTCATCGGCGGCGGCGGGGTGGTCGACGGGCGCACGCTGCTGGCCGTGCTGGCGCTCGGTGCGTCGGGGGCCATCATCGGCACGCGCATCATGCTGTCCGAGGAATGTCCCATCCATCCGAACCTCAAACAGGCGCTGCTCCAGGCGAGCGAACTCGACACCGACATCGTCATGCGCTCGGTCGGTTTCGCTCACCGCGTCTGGATGAACGCCCCCGCCAAGAAAACCGCCGAAATCGAGGCGCGCGGCGGCGGTCTCGACGAGATCTACCCGTACGTATCGGGCGAGGCAGCCCGCCGTATGTACGAGACCGGCGACCTCGAGGCCGGCACAGTCTCGTGCTCGCAGGGCGTGGGGCTCATCCACGACATCAAGCCCGTGCGTGAAGTCATCGCCGACCTCGTGGCCGAGGCCGAGGCCCTGCACAAGCGCCTGCTGCCCGCGACCTAGCCGGCCTGGACTAATCGCCTTCGCCTCCCTGAGAACCCGCCCGACTCGCCCGCTTGCGCTCGATGTGGTCGAGGACGCGTTTGCGCAGGCGCAGACTCTTTGGCGTAACTTCCAGGAGTTCATCGTCTTCGAGGAATTCGAGACCGGCCTCGAGCGAGAAGCGCCGCGGCGGGACGAGGTGCAGCGCCTCGTCGGATCCGGCCGCGCGCATGTTGGTGAGCTGCTTCTTGCGGCACGGGTTGACGACGATGTCGTTCGGCTTGGAGTGCACGCCCACGATCTGCCCGCCGTAGACCGATTCGCCGGCGCCGCAGCAGAGGTAGCCGCGTTCCTGCAGGCCATGCAGGCCGTACACGACGGTTTCGCCGCGGTCCTGGGCGATGAGCACCCCGTTCGGGCGGCGCCGCATGGCCCCCCGGTGCGGCCCGAAGTGGTCGAATACCGCGTACACGACCCCGGTGCCGTGCGTGTCGGTCAGAAACTCGCTGCGATAGCCGATGAGCCCGCGGCTCGGCACGATGGAGCGGATGCGCACCGTGCCGCGGCCCGTGTTGAGCAAGTCCTGGAGTTCGCCGCCGCGCTGGTTCAACTTGTCGATGACGCTGCCCTGGTATTGGCCGTCGCATTCGATGACGACCTCTTCGTAGGGCTCGCAGAGCACGCCCTGGATGGTCTTCGTGATGACGCGCGGCTGGGAGACCGCGAGCTCGTAGCCCTCGCGGCGCATGTTCTCGATGAGCACGCTCAGGTGCAACGTGCCGCGCCCGGATACCTTCAAAATGTCGGGGTGTTCGGTTTCTTCGACGCGCAGACTGACATCGTGCTCGGCCTGGCGGAGCAGGCGGTTGCGCAGATGCCGGCTCGTGACGAAGCGGCCTTCCTGACCGCCGAACGGCGACGTGTTGACCATGAAGAACATGGACACCGTCGGCTCGTCGACCGGGATCATGGGGCGCGGCTCGATTGCGTCTTCGGCGCAGATGGTCTCGCCGACCGTGACGTCCTCGACGCCCGCGAGCGCCAGGATGTCGCCGGTACTCGCGCGCCGCAGGTCGATGCGTTCGAGACCGAGAAAACCCATGAGTTTGGTGACGCGGAAGGGCTGGACGCTGCCGTCCCGCTTGACGAGCACGGCGCGCTGGCCGCGCTCGACGCAACCGCGGTAGACGCGCCCGATGGCGATGCGACCGAGAAACTCGTCGTAGTCGAGGGTGGCGACCTGGAGTTGCAGGGGCTCGGCCGCGTTGTCGGGCGGCGCCGGCGTGTGCTGCACGATGAGGTCGACGAGCGGTCGGAGGTTATCGCGCGGGTCGGCGAGGTCGCGCATGGCGTAGCCTTCGCGCGAGGAGGCGTAGGCCACGGGGAAGTCGAGCTGTGCGTCGGTGGCGTCGAGCGACACGAAGAGGTCGAAGACCTCGTTGAGGACCTCGTCGGGGCGGGCGTCGGAGCGGTCGATCTTGTTGATGACAACGATGGGGCGGTGGCCGAGTTCGAGCGACTTGCGCAACACGAAACGCGTCTGCGGCATGGGCCCTTCGGCCGCGTCGACGAGCAGCAGCGTGCTGTCGACGAGCCGCAGGATGCGCTCGACCTCGCCGCCGAAATCGGCGTGTCCCGGCGTGTCGACGATGTTGATGCGGTATTCGCCCCAGCGGATGGCCGTGTTCTTGGCCAGGATGGTGATGCCCCGTTCGCGTTCCTGCGCGTCGCGGTCCATGACGCGCTCGGGTATCTGCTGGTTGTCGCGGAAGGTTCCCGACTGGCGCAACAACCCGTCGACGAGCGTCGTCTTGCCGTGGTCGACGTGGGCGATGATGGCGATATTTCGCAGAAGTTCTGAGGACTTCATGTAGCGTGTTCCCTCGACGCGCCCGTGTGCCCCGGGCGCAGGGCCGCGGCATGCTAGGACAGCCGCCCCGAAATGTCACGCGACACCCGCGCGGGAACGACCTGGCGGGCCGCGGCCCGAAATCCGGCGCGCGAATCGCAGAAACTCCGGGCAGTCGATCAGGGCTCCGGCGGGGGGGCCAGGCGCACGAACCCGTCGAGGGCCCAGGGCCGGCCGGACACGATGCGCAGGGGGTTGATGTCGATCTCGGCGACCTCGGGGTGTTCGAGGGCGAGCCGCGACACGGCCAGCAGCACGGCGCCGAGCGCATCCAGGTCGACCGCCGCCTGCCCGCGCACCGGCCCGAAGAGCGCCCGGGCCCGCAGATCGGCCCACATGCCGGCCGCGTCGGCGCGCGCGAGCGGCGCGAGCCGGAAAGTGACGTCGCGCAGCGCCTCGGTGTAGATGCCGCCGAGCCCGAGCATGACGCACGGGCCGAACCCCGCGACGCGCACGAGGCCCACCACGAACTCGCGGTCGCCGGACAGCATGGGCGCGATGAGCCGCGGACACGCCGGTGCACGCGCTTCGACCGCGTTCCAGGCCGCGTCGAGCGCCGTCTCGGTGCGGAGATCGAGGTGCACGAGCCCGGCCTCGCTCTTGTGGGCCACGCCGGGGGCGAGCCCCTTCAACACCACGGGGTAGCCGAGCCGCAGGGCGGCGGCGCGGGCGGCGGGCAGCGTCAGGCAGCGCTCTTCGGCCGGCACGGGCACGCCGTAGCGCGCGAGCGCCGCCTTGGACGCGTGTTCGTCGAGCGCGCGCGGCCCTTCGGCCGGGGTCCAGTCGGCCCACTCGGGGATGGGGAGCGGATCGCCGAGCGGCGGGAACTCGGCGATCGGCCGACGCGTGACGTCGGCGGCCCGCACGAGGGCCGCCAGGGTGCGCACCGCGGCCTGGGGGCAGGGCAGCAAGGGTACGCCGGCCGCGCGCATGGACCGTGCGGCCTCGTCGTCCCAGGCGAACGTGGAGGCCACGAGGGGCTTGCCGGTTTCGCCCGGCAGGGCCAGGAGTGGCTGCATGTTGAGCCGTAGCGCGCCCGCGACCTCTTTCGGGCTCACCGGCACGTAGCGTGCCAGCAGCGGGGCCAGCGCCCCCATGAAGCCCGTGTCCATCATGCCGTGCACGAGGATGGCGTCGGTCTCGGCCGCGTGGAACAGGACGCGTGGCAGGCTTTCGGCGAAAGCCGCCGTGTCGAGCGTGAACGTCAGGTCGACGGGGTTCGCCACGGCCGCCGTCGGCAGCACAAACGGGCGGATCTGCTGCTGGAGGGCCGGCGTGAATTCGGGAACGGTCAGCCCCTGGCGTTCGCATTCGTCGGCCATACTCGCCGCCGGCCCCCCCGAGTGCGTGAGGATGGCCGCGCGCCGGCCGCGCGGCAGGGGCTGCGTCGCGAGCGCCCAACCCCACATGTAGAGTTCTTCGACCGTACTGGCGCGAACGATGCCGGCCTGGCGGAACAGGCCGTCGTAGACCTCGTCGGGGCCGCCCAGCGACGCCGTGTGCGACAGCCCGGCGCGGGCCCCGGCCTCGGTGCCGCCGATGTAGAGCGCCACGATGGGTTTCCGGCGTGTCACTTCGCGCGCCACCTCGACAAAACGCCGGCCCCGCGCGAGCCCTTCGATGTAGAGGGCGATGGCGGTGGTCTTGGGGTCGGCGGCGAGGTATTCGAGCGCGTCGACGAGGTCGATGTCGTACGAGTTGCCGACGCTGATGGCCTTGCCGAGCCGCACGCCGCGGTCGGCGAGCAGCAGCGGCAGTTGCGCCACGAAGGTGCCGCTCTGGCTGACGAGCCCGAGGGGGCCGGGCGCGCTGAGCGTCGGCATCACGGTGACGTTGACCGGGTGGTGCGTGTTGAGCACCCCGATGCAGTTGGGGCCCACGAAACGCAGGCCGTGGCGCCGGGCGGCCGCGACGAGGGCTTCGGCGAGCGCGTGGCCGTCGCCCCCGACCTCGCTGAAGCCGCCCGTGGTCACGATGGCGTGGCGGACCCCGCGTTGGCCGAGCCCATCGAGCAGGCCTGGGGTCACGCGGGCCGGCGTGACGAGGAGCGCCAGGTCGGGAACGGCGGGCAAATCGGCCGGGGTGGCGTAGGCCGGGCGGCCGAGCAGCTGGCGTTCGGTCGGGTGCAGAAAGGAGACCTCGCCGCGAAAGCCGTTGGCCAGCACGTTCATCGCCTGAACGCTGCCCATCTTGCGCGGGTCGGGGCTGGCGCCCGCGACCACCACGGAGCGCGGATGCAGGATGGTGTGCAGGGGATGGGACAGGCGGTCGATCATCGGATTCCTCCCGGCGGGCCGCCCCGAGGCGCGTCCCGCGGCACCGGCCGACCAGCCTACAGCACGGTTGACGCACGGTGTCAAACCTGCGTCGACGCCCTTCATGGGGCAGGCAGAGGGCGGGCCACGGTCAGGGGGCGACGAAGCAGCGTTGCGTCGGCAGGCTCAGATCGTCGATGGCGTAGCGGTCGCTGCCCTCGGCGCCGCTGCCGTCCTTGGCGTAGGTCCAGCGCAGGGTATGGAAACCGGCGCGCACGAAGGCACAGTGCCTTTCCCAGGCGGCGTGGTCGCCGGCCACCGCCACACGCTGGACGTCATCGACCGTGAACCGCAGGTAGTCATGGAAGTTTTCGGACTGGCCGCGCAGCCAGAAGCACAGTTGGCCTTCACCGGTTTCGATGGGCAGGGTCAGGGTCGCCGCAGCGCCGTCGGCGACGGCGCCGCTCTCGACCGCATGGGCGCCCCCGTGCGCACTGCCGGCGGCGACGTACCAATCGCCGGTCCAGGGCAGCGGGCCAAACGTGCCGCCGTGTTCGAAGCCTTCGGCGTAGCGGCAGCCCAGAAGGCGCGTGGGGTGGAAGGCGCGCACGCTCGCCAGCGCTTCGCCGGCCTCGTCGGTGCCGCCGAGCGCGTAGACCGTGCCCAGGTGGGCGAGCAACGCGAAGTCGCGCGCGGGGTCGAGCTGCGCACTGAACGGCTCCTCGGCGCTCGACGCCGGCCGCTGAAGGGCCAGGTCGTACGCGAGCACGCGGCCCGTCACGCTGCCCGCGCCGTCGAGGCCGCCCGTGAGCAGCGCCGTGTCGGCGCCGAACAGCCACGCCCCGCCCGCGGCGAAGGGGCTGGCGAGCGGCTCGGCCAGCGCGGTCCAGTCGTCGGTGGCCGGGTCGTAGCGCAAGACGCCGGCCGTGGCCGTTCCGTCGGCGGCGAGCCCGCCGAGCACGTACAGAACGCCCGCGCGGGCCAAGGCCACGGCCTCGGTGCGGCGCTCGGGGAGCACGGCGGCGGTTTCCCATTGGTCGCCCCGCGGGTCGTAGACCTCGACGGTCTGGAGCGCGCCGTTGTTGTTGCCGCCGATGGCGTAGATGCGCTCGCCGAGGCGCGCGACGGCCAGGTCGCGCCGGGCGGTCGGCATGTCGGCCCGCGGTTGCCAGAGCTCGAGCAGCGGGTCGTAGGCGAGCACGGTCGTGAGCGGCACGCCGAAGCGATTCTGGCCCCCGATGATGAGCAGACCATCGTCGAGGGCCAGTCCGGCGGCCCCATGCTGCGGGCCGGGCAGGGGGGGGCCTGCGACGGCGGTCTGGGTTTCGGGGTCGTAGATGGTCAGTTCCAAAACGTCGTCCGTGGCGCGGCCACCGACCACGTAGAACCGCTCATTCCAGGCCACGGCGACGAGCCCCGCGCGCGGAGTCGGCAACTCGGCGAGCCGCACCCAGGGTTCTTCGTTGTGGGCGTAGGCGGTGGCCGCGGCGGTGCCGCCCGATTCGGTCTCTCCGCCCACGAGCCATGTCTGCCAGACGCTGCCGGCGTCGGGGTCGCCCACGGCCAACGCGGCCGCAGCCCCGCCAAACCAGGGCTCGGGCAGCGGGCGGCGTTCCTTCCACACTTCGGCGCCAAAGTCGAACTCGAGCACGCGGGTGGTGGCGTGGCCGGCGAGCATGAGGCCGCCCGCGACGAGGACGCCCGCGTGCTGTGCGTCGTAGTCGCCGACGTCGCCCTGCAGGGCCACGGCGGGCAGGCTGACCGGCGCCGGCAGCGGTACACCCGCCGTCCAGGCGTCGCCGACGGGGTCGTAGACGTCGACGTCGGCGATCGGCAGGCCCTGGGCGTTTTCGCCGCCAATCACGTAGATGAGGCCGTCATGGACGACGGCCCCGGCGCCGTAGCGCGCGTGCGGCAGGGGGGCCGGCGCGTTGTCCCAGACCTCGCTCGTCCAGTCGAAGCGTTCGACGGCGGCGCTGACGGCGCCGCCCCCGGTCTTGCCGCCGATTGCAAAGAGCCCGCCCGCAGTCGCCACGGCCGCTAGCCCCCGGCGCGTGCTTGGCATGGGCGGGGCAGGCGGCGCCCAGGCATCGGCGACGGCATCGTAGACGTCGACGGCGTTGAGCAATGCGCCGTCGTGGGCGCCGCCGAGCACGTAGATCCGGTCGTTCCAATGCACCGCCGCCGCTTCGGTGCGCGGCCCGGGTAGGGGCTCGCGCGCTTGCCAGTCGCCGAGCGGCGGCTCGATGGCCCACACGTCGGCGACTGCGGCGCCGCCGACGATCCCGCCAAAAACGTAGAGCCGGCCCGCGGCGGCCGCCGCGCAGGCCCGCAGCGTGGGTTGCGGCAACTGCGGGGCCTCGAACCAACCGTTGTCGGCGTCGGTGATTTCAAAGGTGACGTCGACCGCCTGGTCCTCGAAGTTGCCGGCCCGGTCGACCGCGCGGAAGCGCAACGTGGTGTCGCCAAAAATGCGGAACGTGCGCACGGACTCGAATCGCGGGGCGTACCCGTCGGGGAGCGCGCCGTCGCTCGTGTAGGCGACCGTGGCCGGCTCGTCGGTGGCCACGGTGACCGTGATGGGGGCGGCGAAGCGTCCGCCATGCGGCGTGACGCGCGTCAGCGGAGGGATGGGGTCGTAGACGATCTCGACGGTGCGAGCCGCCGAGCGCTCGCCCGTGGTCGCAAGCCCCTGGAGTTCGAAGACATTGGGGCCCGACACGAGGTCGAGCCCGACCGACCAGGTCGTGAGTGCGTCGGCCGGAACGGCAGTCTGCCCGTCGATGAGCACGGCCGCGCCCGCGGCCTTCGTGCCGCTCAGCACGACGTGGGGCGCGTTCGTGGGCGAATCGTACGGATCGACGGTTGGCGCGGGCTCGCAGTCGCCGAGCGGCGTCGCAACGCAGTGGCCGGCCACGCACGCGTCGCTCGTGCAGGCATCGCCGTCGCTGCACGGCGCCGCCTCCGAGACGGCGGTACAGCGGTTGCGCGCGGCGTCGAACGTGTCGGCAGTGCAGGCGTTGGCGTCGTCGCAGAGCGCCGCCACGGCCACCGGCTCGCAGGCGCCCGCCACGCAGAGCGAGAGCGGCTCGCAGGCGCCCTCGGGGTGCTCGGCGCTGCACTGCGATGAGTCGGTCGTGCAGCGGCCGGCCTCGCAGCGCTGTCCGTTTGGGCACAGACCGTACGGTTGGCTCGGGCTGCAAAGCCACGCGGCGGGGACGCATTCGCCTTCGAGACAGCCCGTGTCCGGAGGGCAGAGGCCGGCCGGGCGCATGGGCCCGCAGAGGTCGGCGGCGGGGACACAGGTGCCGGCGAGGCAGGCCTCGGCAGGCGGGCAGAGGCCGGCCGGCGCAGTGGGGGAGCAAAGGTCGGCGGCGGGGACACAGGTGCCGGCGAGGCAGGCCTCGGCGGGCAGGCAGAGCCCGCTCGGCCGCTCGGGCGCGCAGAGGTCGGCGGTGGGCACGCAGGCGCCGGCCAGACAGGTTTCGCCGGGCAGACAGAGGCCGGCGGGGCGCTCGGCGGAACAGAGGTCGGCGGTGGGCACGCAGGCGCCGGCCAGACAGGTCTCGCCGGGCGGGCAGAGGCCGGCGGGACGTTCGGCGGAACAGAGGTCGGCGGTGGGCACGCAGGCGCCGGCCAGACAGGTCTCGCCGGGCGGGCAGAGGCCGGCGGCACGCTCGGCGGAACAGAGGTCGGCGGCGGGGACGCAAGCGCCGGCCAGGCAGGCCTCGCTGGGCGGACAGAGGCCGTCAGGTTGCTCGACGGAGCAGAGGTCGCCCGTCCGAACGCAGGCGCCGGCGAGGCAGGTCTCGGCGGGCGGGCATAGGCCGTCGGGGCGTTCGGCAGAACAGAGGTCGGCGGCGGGGACACAGGCGCCGCCAAGACACGCCTGGCCAGAGGGGCAATGGCCGCGCGGGCGTTCGGGGGAGCAGGGGGCGTCGGCGTCGGTGCAGCGCCCCTCGACGCAGGCGAGCGTACCCGCGCAGCGGCCCGCCGGATTCGCGGGGCTGCAAAGGTCGCCGTCCGGCACGCATTCGCCTTCGAGGCAGGTGGAACCGCTCGCACAGCGACCGGTGGGACGGGTCGGCGCGCACAGCGCGTCACCCGGCACGCATGCGCCGTCGAGGCACACCTCGCCGTCCGGGCAATGACCGAGCGGGTGCGCCGCGTCGCACGGGTTCTCGGCATCGGTGCAGCGCCCCTCCAGGCATTGGAGCCCGTTCGGGCACAGCCCCGTCGGGTTGGCGGGCGCGCAGAGCGAGGCGGTCGGCACGCATGCGCCGGCGAGGCATGACTCGTTCGGCGGGCAGCGGCCGGTGGGCTGGTCGGGCGAGCAGAGTTCGGCGGCCGGCACGCACGTGCCCGCAAGGCACGTCTGGCCGGTGGGGCAAGACCCCGCCGGCGCGGTCGCGGAGCACGGTGCAGTGGCCGGCAGGCACGCCCCGGAGACGCACGTGTATCCGGCGGCGCACAGCCCGTCCGGGCGGGCCGGCCCGCAGAGCGTGCCGGTGGCCACGCACTGACCGTCGAGGCAGGTGTCGCCGGCGACACACAGGCCGGTCGGCGCCGTCGGGCCGCACAGGCGCGCGGTCTCGACGCAACTCCCGTCGAGGCACGTCATGCCGGCCGGGCAGCGTCCCGTCGGTCGGACCGGCGCGCAGGTTTCGGCTTCGGGCACGCAGCCCCCATCGAGGCAGACGTGGCCCGCGGGGCAGCGCCCGGCCGGATTGGTTGGGGCGCACAACTCGACCGTCGGGACGCATTGGGTATCGAGGCACGCCTCGCCTCGCGGGCAGCGTCCGGCAGGCGCTTCGGCCCCGCAGAGTTCGACAAGCGGCACGCACCGGCCATCGAGGCAACGTTCGGCGTCGGGGCAGGCACCGTCCGGGGCCGCCGGCCCGCACGGCGTCGGCGCCGCGGCCTCGGCGTCACTGGAGTCGTCGGTGACATCGCCGGAATGAGCCGTCCCGCCGCCGCTGCCGGCGCAGGCGGTGAGGGCCGCGGCGGCCAGGAGAGCCCCGCAACAGAGGCGCCAACGGGACGCGCGAGCGCCCCGCGGGGCGGACCCGGTCGGCCGGGCGGCCAGAGTGCGCGGGTCAGTGCCGGGGAGCTTCGATTCGCTGCTCATGCCTGCTCTCCTCGTGGGGCGGCATGCCCCTCGGCCAGGGGCTGGCCGGGCCACACGGGGCAGTCTATGGGCGGGGGCGCTCGTTGTCACTTCCCCCCGAACCTGGCCGGGCCTGCCCCGCGGAAGGCGACGGCACCCCGCCCCCAGCGCGGGCACGAGAGGCGCATTGACACGCCCGCCGCGGCGTGTGTATCATCGCGCCGGTTGCCCAACCGCAAAGCGGGGTAAGCCAATGGATTTCAAAGATTTCGTCAGTTTCGGGCGCTGTTTTGCCGAGTCCAGCTTCGAGCGTCTCGTGGGCCAGTGGCAAGCCTACGAGCCGCACTTCCGCAAGGCGCTCGACACCTACAATTTCTTCGCGGAAATGCTGCCATTTCCGCTGCCCCGCATCGGCGCGCCGTTCGTCGAACCAAAGGTCGCCGAGCCGACGCCACCGCCCGTGACCGAGGCGCCGCGCCCCGTCGTGGCGGTGCACGTGCCCGTGACGGGCGGCGAGGTTGCCCCCGCCAAGCCGGTCGCCGTCCCGAGCGCCGAGCCGGCCGCTGCCCCGGTCGAAGCAGCGCCCGCGCCCACGCCGACCGAAGAGGGCGAAAGCGCCCCCGCCGCGGTGGCCGCCGTCGAGCCTGCCGCCGAACCCGTCGCCGCCGAGCCCGTCGCCGCCCCACCGGCCGGGCCCGCCGAAGCAGCCGCCCCCGCCGAGGCGCCGGCCGAACCGGCGCCCAAGGCCGCCAAGGCCCGCAGCCGCAAGGCGCCCGCGAGCCGCAAGCGTTCTTCGGGCGGCAAGGCGGCCAAGGCCCCCGGGGTCGACTACGCTCGGGCACGCGCCGAACTCACGCAACTCACACGCAACGACCTCCTCAAGAAATGCCGCGAGGTCGGGGTCGAATACCGCCAGGCCGACACCAAGAACGTCCTTGTCGAGGCCCTTCTGAGGCACATGGGCGCAGTCTAGCGCAGTGGAACGCAACGAGCATGCCCGTCTCTCCGGTCCTCGTCACCGCCGGCTGCGTTGCTCCTCCTCGAATTGGCGCTGCCAGTCCTTCGTCGTCGCGCCTTGCCGGCGGCGACGATCCCTCGGAGATACGGTGCCGCTAGTTCCGTTCCACTACACTTGGCGCCCGTCCGGTCCGCGCGCAGCAGGGTTCGGGTGCCGCGGGTAGCCCCCATGCTTTTTCTCGGAATCGACGTCGGCTCACAGTCCACCGAGGCCGTGCTGGTCGACCGGCAGCGCCGGGTGCTCGCCCAACACGTGGCGGCCACCGGCACGAACGGTGCGGCCGCCTCCGAGCGGGCGCGCGCCGCCGTGCTCGCTGCGGTCGGGGCCGCTGTCAGCGATGTCCGCTGCACCGTCGCCTGCGGCTACGGGCGGGAGCGCGTGCCATTCGCGACGCGGGCCGTCACCGAAATCACCTGCCACGCGCGCGGTGCCTTCGAACTGCACCCGCGCGTGCGAACCGTCATCGACATCGGGGGGCAGGACTCCAAGGCCATTCGGCTGCACGCGAACGGGCGGGTGGCCGATTTCGTCATGAATGACAAGTGCGCCGCCGGCACCGGGCGTTTCCTCGACATGATGTCGCGCGCCCTCGAAGTACCGCTCCCCGAGATGGGGCCGATGGCCCTATCCGCCGTGCGCGAAGTGGCCGTTTCGAGCATGTGCGCCGTGTTCGCCGAGAGCGAGGTCGTGGGGCATCTCGCCGCGGGTGAGCCGGTCGAGGCCATCCTGGCGGGGTTGCACCGGGCCGTGGCGCAGCGCGTGGCCAACCTGGCTGCCCGCATCGACCCCGCGGCCGACGTCGTCATGACCGGCGGGGTGGCCCTGAACCAGGCGGTCGTCCGCCGGCTCGGCGAGGCGCTCGGGCTGCCGGTCATCGTTCCCGCCGGGCCGCAGGCCGTGGGGGCGCTCGGGGCCGCCATGATCGCAGCCGAGGGCGCATGAGCCCCGTGCCCTCGCCGCCGGCCTTCGACAGCGAGGCCCGGCGCGTCGCCCACGACATCGTGCGGCGCTTGCGCGCGGCCGGGTTCGCGGCCTACTTCGTTGGCGGGTGTGTGCGCGACCAAGTCCTCGGCCAGCCCCCGAAGGACTACGACATCGCCACTGCGGCCCGGCCCGACGACGTGCGGCGGCTGTTTCGCAACGTCATCCTGGTGGGCGCGCAGTTCGGCGTGTGTCGCGTGCGGCGCGGCACCATCGAAATCGAAGTGGCGGCCTTCCGCTCCGAGTCCGGCTACTCCGACGGCCGCCACCCCGACACCGTGCAGTTCGCCGACGCGCAGCACGACGTGTTGCGCCGCGACTTCACCATCAACGGTTTGCTCCTCGACCCCGACACGGGCGAGATCCTCGACTTCGTCGGCGGGCAGGCCGATCTCGCCGCCGGCTGCATTCGGGCCATCGGCGATGCCGCGCAGCGCTTCGACGAAGACCGGCTGAGGCTGCTGCGCGCCGTGCGCTTCGCCGCGCGGCTCGGTTTCACGATCGATGCCGCCACGTGGCAGGCCTTGCGCGAGCGGGCGGCGCTCATCGTCTCGGTCAGCGCCGAGCGCATCCGCGACGAGCTCGGCCGCATCCTGACCGACGGGGCGGCGCCGCTCGGCATGACGCTGCTCGCCGATGCCGGGTTGCTCGCGCCCATCCTGCCCGAAGTGGCCCGCGTGCGCGGCCTGCGTGAGTCAGAGTGGCCACCCCACGGCCAGGCCCCCTTCGAGCGCTTGCTGCGCGCGCTCGGGGCCATGTCGCCGCCGTCCCTGCCCCTCGCGCTGGCCTGGCTGCTTGCCGATGTCGGCTGGCCCGAAGCGCGCGAGCGCGGCGTCCCCGCGAGCGCCGCCGAGCGCACGCTGCGGCTGGCCGACGACATCTTGCATCGTCAGCGTTGGCCGAACGCACTCATTCGCGAAGTGATCGATACCCTCGCCGACCGCGACACGCCCGGGCGGGCGGTGGCGAGCGGCCGGCCGAGCGCCATCAAGCGTCTGCTCCGCCTGCCGCACATCGACACGCTGCTCGCCTACCACGCCATCGCAGGCCTGGTGGGCCCGGACGCCAAGCCCCCGCCGAGCCACGACGTTCTCCTCGCCTGGCGCGCGCGGCTGAGCCCGGGCGAACTGCGCCCGCCCCGGCTCGTCGACGGCCGCGACCTCATCGCCTGGGGCTACGCGCCCGGGCGGCATTTCGAAACGATCTTGGCGGCCGTGCAGGACGCGCAACTCGACGGCGCGCTCACCGAACGCGAAGCGGCGCGGCAGTTTGTGGAGTCTCAGTTCCCGCGCGCCCGAGGCGGCACCTCCGAGGCAGACGCTCCGGCGTCGCTCCCCGGTCCGGGCGGCCCGGCGTCGCCCCCCGGCGAGGCGTCATCTTGTGGCCAGGCGTCGCCTCGAATCACGGGCGCATCGTCTCCGGGCACGGCGGCATCGTCCGACACGTCGGGGCCGGCATCGGCAAACGGTGCGCCGTCGAGCGACACCTCGTAGGGCGCGTCGGCCGCGGTCTGGTCGGCCGGGCCGGCGTCGGCCTCGGCATCGGCCATGACCGGCATGTCAGGCGCCGCCATGTCGGCCATGCCACCTGAATCCTGCGGCGGCCACCACGCGTCGGAAGGGGCCGCGGCGTCGGCGCCCGTGTAGGTCGAGTCTCGGTAGGAGCCCTCGCCGCCCGGGCCCGGCTGCGGGTCCATGATGCACCGCGGGCCGGCAAGCGCGAGCAGGACCCCAGAAACGAGCACCCAAGCGCCGGCCACCCGTCGAGTTGTCGTCTCACCCGCCCCGTTCATCCCGTCTCTCCCTGGCCCCCGAATGTGTAGAACTTGTTTACACTGTGTTGTATCATTCGGCAGCCGCTCAACGCAACCCCGTGGAGGTACCCATGGGCCCCGAAGCGCCCGCCCCGAGCGCCCGCATTGCCGCCCGCTACACCGTGCTCGACCGCCTCGGCGAAGGCGGGATGGGCACCGTCTTCCGCGTGCGCGACGAAGCCGGGGGGGGCCGCCTGCTGGCCCTCAAGAAACTCCACGATCCCCGACTGACGGCGGAGTTTCGGCGGACCTTCTCCGCGCTGGCCGGCCTCCACCATCCCGCCCTCCCCGAGATGCACGATCTGGGCCAGGACCCGGCCGACGCCCTGCCGTTCTGCACGATGGAACTGAGGCGCGGCGTCGACCTCACGCACTATGCCGAGACGGCAACGTCCGCGCAGCTCGGCGCCGCCCTGGCCGAGCTCGCCGCCACGCTGGCCTACCTGCACGCCCACGGCCTCATCCACGGCGACCTCAGTCCATCGAACGTGCTCGTTGAACCCGACGGCACGCTGAGCCTGCTCGATCCCGGGGGGGCGGCCGGGACGCCGGGCGTCTCGGGCACGCTGCCCTACCTTGCGCCCGAACGGCTCGCCGGCGACGCGGCCTCTCCGGCGGCCGACCTGTTCTCGCTCGGTGCCCTGGGGCTCGAAGCCTTGACGGGGAGCCATCCGTTTCCGGACTACCCGCGCCGGCCCCTTCGCGCGGGCGATGAGCCGCAGCCGGGCCGGGGTCTCGACGCAGCCGGGCGCGAACTCTTCGCCGCACTTGCCTCGCTCGTCGTCCCGCGGCCGGCCGACCGACCGGCCTCGGCCGAGGCCGTGGCGCGCGCCCTGCGTCCGGCCGAGCCCGTGTTCGGGCCCCGGGTGCTCGCCGCCCTTTGGCGCACGCCCCCGTTCGTCGACGCGCAGGGGCCGCTCGAACGGGCCATCGGATGGCTGGGTGCCTCGGGTGCCGGACCGAGCGGGGCCCTGGCCTACGTGCATGGCGCGCCCGGGGGCGGCAAGAGCCGGTTGCTCCGCGAGATCTGCCTGCGCGCGCAGCTCGGCGGGCGTCGCGTGGCGCACGCCGCGGCGTTGCCGGGCGATGCCCCAGGGGCGCTCGCGGCGCGGCTGCTGCTAGCCCTCGGGGTGGCCACCGATCTCCTCGGCGAACTCGGTGCGGGGCCCGATGAGCCCGGGCTCGTGGCCGAGGACCGGGCGCAGGCGGCCCGCGGGCAGCTCCTCGGCGTCCTGCGGACGGCCGCTGACGGCGCGCCGACCCTTCTCGTGGTCGACGACATCGGGGAAGCCGACGCGCTGAGCCGCCAGGTGCTGCTGGAATGGGGGCGCGGCGCCGTCGGCGGCGCGGCCGGCTCGCGCACGGGGCTGCTCTTTGCCGACCGACGGGCCCCCGATGAGCTGGCGGGGTTGCTGCCGCCGGGTATGCCGACGGAGCCCGGCGCCCATTTCCTGCCGCTCGGGCTCGGGCCCTGGGACGCCCGGGCCGTGGCGCAGCTCGGCGCCGCCGTGCTCCCCGGTCGCCCGCTGTCCGAGGCGCTGCAGAACGAGTTGCTCCTGGCTTCGGGCGGCTTGCCGTGGCTTCTCACGGCGCAGTTGTCCGCCTTGGCCGAGAGCGGCGGCCTGCGCGTCGATGCCGACAGCTGCCATCTGGCGCCCGGCGCCGCTTTGCGCGTCGAGACCGCGCAGACGGCCTGGTGGGCAGACGGCTTGCGGCGCCTGCCCGACGCGGCCCGCGCCGTCTTGCAGGCGCTGGCCGTCTTGGCGCGTCCCGTGTCGTTCGAGATCCTCGCGCAGGTCGTCCCTGCCGCGCCCGTCGACGTCGAGCCGGCCCTCCTGCGCCTCTCGCGCGAGGGCTTCGTGGTGCGCAGCGTCGCGGGGGGCGTGGCCGCCTACGCCCTTGCGTCCGAGGCGCTCCGCGCCTGGCTCGACGAACGGCTGGAGCCCGCCGCGCGCCGGCAGCTGCACGCCCGCGCGGCGGCAGTGCTCGCCGCCGAGCCCGGCGCAGAGAGCCCGGCGCACGCGGCGGCCTTGGCCACGCACCTGCTCGCGAGT
>CAYRCM010000128.1:0-17487 GCA_964422715.1 uncultured Myxococcales bacterium
TCCCGCCCACCCGTCGGCCGGGCCGTCGGGCGCGCCGCGCGCCCCGTCCGGCGTATCCGCGGGCGCGAGCTCGGGGACAGTCGGCGTGTCGGCGGCGGGCGTGTCTGTCGCCGCGTCGCCGGGTGCGAGCGTATCGCCGGCCGCGAGGTCGGCCGGCCCCGCGAAGTCGCCCGTGGCCCCATCCGGGCCTGCGGTGTCCGATGGCACCGTCTCGCCCGGCGCGCAGGCGGTGAGGCCGGCGGCCAGCAGCACCCGAAACAACGATCGCGCGAGCCCCAAAGCGGCGCTGCTCATGGGAACGCTCCTTTCGCGACGCGGTCCACGTGCGCGCGGACCAGCCGGAGACCGACGTGGAACCAGGGCCCGTTCGGGTCACCCGGCCCGCGGAAGTAGCTCGGGTCGCGGTTTGCGACCCGCGAGTGCCCGTCCTGGCGCGCGGGCGTGGTGCCGTTGAACCAGTTGCCGCCGCGCATCCCGCGGTACACCTCGCCGTCCGGCATGGGCGAAGCCGCGGCGGCGGTGGGGCCCGGTGGGTTCATCGCGGGGCTCGTCGCGTAGTAGTCGCGGCCGTACCAGTCGACGACCCATTCCCACGCGTTGCCCGCCAGGTCGTAGAGCCCGAGGCCGTTTCGGCCATCGTGCGTCTGGAAGCGCTCGACGGCGGCGGGCCAGCCGAAGTCGGCCTTCTGGCGCAACGAGCCGTCGAAGAATCCGACCGGAGTGGTTTTGGGGTCGGGCCCGCTCTCCCAGGGGTCGTTCGAACTCGGCCAGTTCGCCCGCAGCGGGTCGAGTTCGTCGCCCCACGGGTAGACGGGATGGGGCCGCCTGCCCCCGAGCGCCGCGTACTCCCACTCCGCCTCGGTCGGGAGGCGGAAACAGGCGGCGGTCAGGTCGACCGTGCCGGTCGCAAGGTCATGGCAGGGGGTGAGCCCGGCCTGGCGGCTCAGCCAGTTGGCGAAGGCCGCCGCCCCCGTCCAGCGCACGCCGACCACCGGGTGACTCTCCCGGCCGTCGCGGACCTCGAACGCCGTGCCGTCGAACCCGATCGGGCTCCACGCCGCGGCCTCGTGCGTTTCGAACAGCGGCTCCGGGCTGCCCGCGAGCGTCACGACACCGGCCACCACGGCAAGGGTGCCCTCGTGCCAGGCCGCGTTCAGGTAGTCCGCGTACTGGGCTGCCGTCGTTTCGTAGCGGCCGATCGCGAAGGCGTCGAGCGTCACGCTGTGCAGCGGCAACTCGTCGCTCGGGTGGTTCGGGTCCGCACTGCCAAGCCCGGAGTGGTCGCCCATCTCGAAAGTGCCGGCCGGGATGGCGACGAGATCGAGCGGCGGCGGGCTGACCGCGTCGGCCTCGCCGCGCGCGTCCGCAGGCCCGTCGGGAGCGGCGTCGGCCGTCACCTCCGTGGCCACGGGCCCGTCGGCCGGCGTGTCGGCCGGGTCCGCTTCGGCGGTGCGCCCCGCGTCGCGCGCGTCGGCCGGCGCCGGGCCGGGGTCTGTGGCGGCGGCCGCATCGGCCGGTGCGGGTGCGTCTGCGCGGGCCGCGGCGTCGGGCGAGGCGAGGTCGGCAACCGCTGCGTCGGCGTCCGGCGTCGGCCGGCGCGGCCCTGTGTCGCCACCGTCCGCGCCCGCGTCGAGCGCCGACGCGGCGTCCCCCGCGCCACACCCGCAAAGCAGGGCCGCGGTCAGGAGCCCCGCGAGCCGTCTGGGCGCGTTTCCGAGTCGAGGGTGGCTTTGGGTCATGGTCGTCCTCCGCGCCCCGGGGATGCGGGCGCCCCCACCGTTTCGTGGACAGGAACACGTGGGCCGTCCGATCTGTGAAAGCGCGGCCCTCCGCCGCGTAGCGGATCTGGCGCGGCCCGTGCCGGGTGCCGGGGCGGTCCGCAGCGGGGTGGCGGCCGGGCGCGCGCCCGGGGAAGTGGCGAAATGACGCACTTCGGCCGCGTCAAGCGCGTCGAAACCTGCCGTTTCGAGAGGTTCGAAATGCCGCTGTTGACGCGGGGACGGCACCGCGGACCCCTGAGCCAGCCGGCCCGGCCGCCCCGACGGCGGGGTGCCGCAGGCGCGCACCCTGTTACAGGGCGCAGAAGGGGAGCGGCGCGGGACTGGCGCTCAGCAACAGCCGCAGCGGCGAGAGCGGGACGCAGGCGCCGGCGGGGTCGCAGGTGTAGTGGTCGTTCCGGGCGCAGTCGGCCGTCGTTTCGCACGCGCGGACCCAGAAGTCGGCCGTGGCGCCGTCGACGAGCAGGGTAACGAGGGCCGCGCCGGCCGGCCGGCAATTGCCCGAGGGCGGTTCGGGGATGGCGCAGGCGCCGTCCGGCCACTCGAAGCCCTCGGCTTGCAGGCAGCGCCCCTCGCCGCAGTCGTCATCCCCCGTGCAGCGTGCCCCGAGCGGGACGCCGCAGCTGCCGTCGGCGGTCGCGGCCGGCAGCCCCCGGCCGCAGGGCAGCGGCAGGAGGGCCGCGGCGAACCCGGCCGGCAGCGTCCGCCCGGTCGGCGCCGCGGCGGCCGGCAGTGGGGCGCTCGCATAGAGGATGCCGAGCGCCGACACACTCCCGAGCAACGGCTCGTCCGCGTCGCGCGTCTCATCGCGGTCACGATCGGCGTAGAGCAGGATGCGGCCGATGGCCCAAAACCCGTCCCCGCCGTCGGCCGCAGCCTGCTGCACCGAGGCATTGGGCGGCGCGTACAGGCTCACGGTGAAGCGCCCGGGCAGTTCGACCGGCGTGCTGCTCGCCGGTTCCTCGATGAGCGCCTCGAGGTCGCCGTCGGCCGTGCCTGTCGGACTCCAGAAAACGGCCGCGCGCAAATCGTCGCGTTCGATCTGCCGGCCGTCGTCGGCGCGGCCGACACTGCCGGAGAAGGTAGCGAGCGGCTCGCCGCGGTAGGCGTCGGCGACGAGCGCGTCGCAGCTCGCCGCGAGCGCCGCCCACAGGAGCGTCCGCGCGAACCGTCGAATGGCGGCGCCCGGGTCCACGGTATGGGGCCTCACGGTCGCCATACGAGACCTCCCGCGACCCACCAGGTGAACGGCGAGGCCCACTCCTCGCGCACGCCGGCCTCCGCTGTGCTCACGGCCCGCTCGAAGAGGCATGTCTGCGGCCCGCCTTCGAGCCGCAGGGACAGCCCCTTGCCAAGTTGTCGTTCCAGCGCGAGAAACCCCCCAAACGACACGCCCGCGCTGCTGCGCGCCGGGGCGACACCGGCCGAGTCGAAGGTCTGGTGGTGGAAGACCCCTTCGACGAGCAGCCCAAACGACAGGCTGAGCCAGCGCAGGTCGAGATAGCGCTGCACGACGAGGCCCAGGCCCAATTCCCAGTGCCGGCGCGGCAGGCCGGCGCCGGCGCCGTTGCGCGCGACGAGCGCCCCGCGCAGGCGCAGCCCGAGCGACAGCCACGGCAAATCGGCGCCCCAGCCGACGACGAGGTGTGGCGAGGGGCCCTCGCCGGCCAGCAGCTCGCCGCGACCGCCGGCGACGAGGGTGAGTTCCTGGACCCAGAAGCGCTCGCCGCCGCGCCGCCGCACGAGCCGGTCGTAGGCCTCGGCGTGGTAGGGCGCGGCCGCGAGGTCGACCTCCTGGCCCGCCGCGAGCGTGACCTGATACTCGCGGAATTCGCGCGCCCGGCGGTTCTGCACGAAGTAGGCGCTCGCCGGCAGCGCGATGCGCGCGCCCGCGGCGGCCGGCGCGACCTCGGCCACGAGCGGGCCTGCCCCGCTGCGCTCGGAGATCAGGTAGAGCCCGGCATCCGCGAGCCGCAGGACCCCCGTGCGGCTCACGCCGGCGCCGGGCGAGGTGAGCACCAGCTCGCCGCGCCCGCGCACGTCGTATTCATAGGTCGGGTGCTGGACGTCGAACGTGCGTCCGCTCGCGCGCAGGGTCTGCTCGTAGGCGTAGCCATAGGCTTCGGCGAGCGTCACTTGCCGGTCGCCGTCGCGGTCGGCCGCCCCGCGCAGCCCGTTGACGAGATGGTGCGAGAAGAACGAGCCGCGCAGGCGGTCGGATTCCTGGCTCTTCTCGCCGGCCGCGCTCGACGTGATGATGGCCAGCCCCTCGGCCGCCGCCTCGCCGCCAAAATCGATGCGGAACGGCTCCGCCGGCTGGACCCCCTTCACGCGGGTGACCGCGCCGGAGCGGCAGGCGTCGACGATGAGCAGGCGCACCGAGGCCGGGGCCACCGCGACGAGCGCGCGCAGCTCGTCGTTCGGCAGGGTCGTGCCGCCGAGATGCAGGGCGTCCCCGTCCGCGTGGCCCGAGTAGAAGACGACGAGTGCCGAGGGCGTCTCGGTCCCGCGCGCCGTGGCCCGGATCTCCTGGCTCACCCGCAGCAATTCGCGGCGCACGGTGTCGGCGTCCTCGCCGAGCAGCAGGACGGTCCGACGCGTGGACACGCCCCCCTCCGTGCGCAGCACCTCGGCGAGTTCGCGGGCATCGCGCTCGGCAAAGCGCAGCGCCTCCTCGTCGGGGGCGCCCATGTCGTTGCCGATGGCGACGAGCCAGCTGGCCGGCGGCAGGGCCCGGGCCGCGGGCGACGCCGTCACGACGGCGAGCGCCGCGAGCACGGCGCACCACGCTGCCGGTGCCGCGTCGGGGCGCTGCACCCGGCCGGCGCGGGGCGACACCCGCGGGCCAGGCGGGGGCGGGTGGCGCGTGTTCATGGCTCCTTGTCCAGCACGAAGCGGCGCAGGACGCAACCGCTCGGGCAGACGGGCGGCGCGTCCGGGCCGCGCGCGGCGCAGGCCGCCGGGCCGGGCGCTTTGGGGCAGTGTACCAGCCACAAGGTCTCCGGTCCCGGCGCCGCGTCGAGTGCTACGGCCCCGGGCAATTCCTGCCGCTGGCCGGCCTCGCGGCGCGCCTCAGCCGGCGTCGCCCCGGCCTGCGGCCAGGCCGTGTACAGCGCCCCGCCGCGGTCGACGCCGAGCACGGCCACCAGCCCCGCCCGCGGCAGGTCGACGACGAAGCGCAGCCGGTCGCCGGCCCGGAAGCGGTCGCCGCTGAGGCGTTCCTCGCTGCCCCGTGGGCCCAGCCGGAACACGCGCAGTTCGAGCCCCCCCTTCGTGCGCAGGGCCCCGCCGCCCGGCGGTGCGGCGGGCGGCGCCCCCGGGCGCAGGGCCACGACCAGCACCACGGCTGCGGCGGCACAGCCGGCCGCGAGCGGCGCGAGCCAGGCCCAGCGCCTGCCTGTGCCCGCGCGGCGGCCCGCCTGCGCGGCGGCGCGCCCGCGTTCGGCGAGCGCCCGCCGGGCGCCCGCGAGCAGGCGCTGCGGGTCGGTTTCCGGAAACGCCGCGAAGCCGGCCCGCCGTTCAGCCACCCGTTCGGCGCAGCGGGCGCATGCGGCGACGTGCGCTTCCAGTGCGGCGGGCTCGGCCACGCGCGCTTCGCCCGCGACCCACTCGTCCAGCGCGAGGTCCGAGGGGCAACCGGGCCGTCCCTCCCGGAGTCGTACCAGATCGGCGCGTTTCATCGCCCCACCCCTTCCGGCCGCGGCGCGCCGGCCGGCTCTGCGACCTGGCCTTGCGCCCACAACTCGAAGCGTTCGATCAGGTTGCCGACGGTGCGCGCCGAAACGTTCATCACGACTGCGGCCTCCCGATAGCTCATCCCGTCCAGGTAGACGGCGACGGCGGCCTCGGCCTGGCGCGCGTCGGCCCGTCCGAGCAGCGCCCGCAACGTGGCCAGCTCGGCCGGCGCCGGTGCAGCGCCGGCCGCGTCGACGAGTTCGGCACCGCGTTCGCGCAGCAGTTCGCGGCGCCGCGCGGCATCGCGGATGACGTTCAGACAATGGTTCGTGGTGACGCGGTAGAACCAGGCCGACACGGACACGCCGTCGGGCGCGTTTCGTGCCCCGTCGATGGCGCGCGCAAAGATTTCCTGCGTCGCGTCTTCGGCGTCGGCCTGGTTGCCGAGCAGCCGCCGGGCGCGGCGATACACCATCGCCCCGTGCAGGCGGAAAAGCGTGTCCAGGTCTCGCATCACGCCTCCCTGCCTTTCAGTACACGTGGCGAGCCTGGATTGTGCAAGGGAGTCGCGGGCGCCCGGCGCCCTTGCGGCTACCGCCCGAGACCGCAGAGGGGCACGGTCCCGGCGAATTGCTGGCGGATGAGGTCGATGCCGAACAGTGCGTCATTGGCCGGTGCGAGCGGGGTGGTTTTCTCGGCCACATAGGTCTGCACGAGCGCTTCCATGTCGGCGAGCGTGGCCCCACCCCAGCGTGTGAGCACGTTGTGGAACTCGGCCGGGTCGAAATCGGGCCCCAGGGCCGCTTCGGCGTCCGCGCGGATTTCCTCGATCTTGATGCGCCCCACCATGTACGCCGTCGCCTGCCCGGACATCGTGACGTAGCGCGCCGTCTCGGACTTCGCGTAGCCCTCGGTGAAGCCGTTGTCGCGCATCGCCTGCCAGGCCTCATCGTAGCTCCAGGGCGTCACCCCGAGGCTCGTGAGGTCGGCGTTCAGGGCCGTATCCTCCTGCATGCGGTGGTTGCGCAGCATCGTGTTCGTGTGGAATCCCAGACGGTCGACCGGATCGTTGAACAGGCCGTACTCCGGGTCGTTTTCGCGGTCCATCAGGAAACCGAGCGCCTCGACGTACAGCGCCCAACCCTCGATGAAGCCGGTCGGGGCCGTGCCCTTGGTCGTGAGCGCGCAGTCGATCTCCTGCTGCAGGGGGCCTTGCAGCGCGTGGCCCGGGAATCCCTCGTGCAGGATGGTGGAAAGCGCCGTGTAGCGGTCGTAGACCGCAGCGCACCCGTTCGGCTCGGGGTCCTCGGCGATGTTGCCGATGTTGAACACGGGCGCCTGCCGCCAGAAGCGGCGATCGTAGTCGTAGGAGCCGGCGGCGTTGTAGGTGGACGAGGAGCCGGTAATGACGATCTGCGGAAAACTGCGCGGGAAGTAGCCGAATTCGACGCCCACGCAGGAGACAATCCGGTTCAGCAGTCCGGCGTAGTACGTGATGACCTCGTCGTCGCTCGTGCCGCAGAAGTAGTAGCGCGGGTCTGCGGTGTTGCCCACGGCGGTCACCACGGCCGCAAAGTCGGCATACGGTTCGATGGCGTTGGCCGTGGTGAGCAGGTCCTCGCGGTTCTGCTGCACGCGCTCGGCCCCGAGGCTGTAGATGTCGGCCGGATCGGCCTCGAACCCCAGGTGATACTTCAGCAATGCCTGATAGGCCGCCGCGCCGTCCGGTGTGTGCACGAGCCCCGGGGCGCTGTTTGGCCGCGCCGCCGCGCACGCCGCGAGGTAGGTGGGGTCCATGTACGCCTTGAGGTCGGCGAGCGCCGCGTTGACCGCCTCGGCGGCCGTCGTGCACTGCGTCTGGTTCGCCGGCGCCAGCGTCGCGCAGACCCGCGTGTAGTCGGTGTCGAGCGAGCCCTCGTAGCCGACGTAGCCGTCGCTGCTGAAGTACTCGTATTCCATAGTGATGTTCGCGTGCGGCTTGCCAACGGCGACCTGGTGCTGGAGCGCGGCCTGCCAGCGGCCGATCTTGGGCGCCAGGTTCGTGAGCCAGGTCAGGATCTTCGTGTCGTAGTCCGGCTGGGTGCTCCAGTCGACCTCGCCGCACCAGCCGCGCTCGGGGTCGCCCACAAGCGTTTCGAGGGTTTCGGCCGCATTGATGACCGGGTCGGGCAGCCAGGCGTTGTCGTAGTTCCAGTCGCCAAACTGGTCGACGTAGTGTTCGAGCGGCGCAAGGTCCAGGTAGAACTCGACGTCGGACAGGATGTAGCCCAGTTGGAACTTCTCGATGGTGCCTACGTCCTCCGCGTCGCGGGCCTCCAGGATGCGCGCGCGCAGATCCTGGATCTGGAGGTAGTGGGCGTTCGTTTCAAGCGGCAACGTCTCGAAATCGGCAAACGTCGTGACAAAATCCCGTTCGAAATCGCAACTGTAGAGCAGGCTGAAGTTGCCGTAGAAATTGGTCCGGTAGAACGCTTCGGCATCCGCGATGATGCCGGGCAGCAAGGGGTTGGCGTAGTAGCAGCCGTTGAGCGGCGCGAGGTGGCCTGCGTGCGCCGGCGCCTCCCCGTCCGCGTCGGCGGCCCCGGCCGTGTCCTCGAGCGCCCCCGTGTCGGGCGACGCGGGTCCGACGTCGCCCGCCGTCGCGTCCGGGCATTCTGGGGTGGCCGTGTTCTCGCACCTCGCCCCGGCCCCGAAGCAAAACAGCAGAACCAGCGCAACCAACCTCATCCGCTTCCTCCTCCGCTTCCGCGTCTGCCACGGCGCCGCCGCGGCCTGCCCTGGGGTTGAGAAACCGCAATGCGCCCGAACCGCGCGGGCGGCATCATAGCCCTTGCCGTTGCGGCTTCGTAGCGGAATTGGCGGCGCTCGGTGCCGCCGTGTCCGTGTCTGCGGTCCAGCGGACTCTGGAGCGTGGCGCGGCCATCCCACGCGCGCGGGTTGACAGACCCGCCGATCCGCGGCAAAGGATCGGTACGCCGTTGTCGGTTGGCGGTTCGTGCGCGCGGGGCAGGCAGCAAGCAGCACGGGGCCGTGCTGGAGAGGCCAAGCGGGATGACCCTATCCTCCTTCCTTCGCCAAACGTTCTTCGCCGCGCTTGCGGGCGCTGCGCTGCTCCCGAGTCTCGGCGGGGAGGCTGTGGCGCAATCCACCCTCCCGGCGGAGGCCCCCTACGCGGTGGCCGTCGACCCGGTCGAGCGGCGCAAGGTCGCCGACATCCAAGTCTACGACTTCTGCCTCGCGTCCCAGAACGTCGACGCGGCCACGCGCGCGAGCCGGCTCGCCACGTTCGCGAGCGGGCAGGGGCTCACCGTCGAGCGCTACCGAGCGCTGCTCGGCAGCGTGGTCGCGTTGCCCGACTACCTGGCCGACCTCGTCGAGGCGTCGCTCGCGCAGCCCTGCGTCAAGCCGGCCGAGCGGGCGGCGGCCATCGCGCTTGCCGCGACGCTCGAGTGTATGCAGCGGCTCGGGCGTCCCGACACCGAGCAGGACGAGCGCATGAACCGCTATCTCGGCGAAGTCGGCATGACCGCCGAGCGCTTCGAGCAACTCCGGGTGGCGTTTGCCGACGATACCGACTTCCAGACGCGGGTCCAGAGTGCCCTGGCGTCCTGCCCGCAGCCGACCGAAGTGACGAACCCGCCCCCGGAGCGCAACCCGCCGCCCACACCGTCGTCCCGCTACCGCGGCAGTCTGCGCGGCGGCCGACTCACGGGCACGGTCGCGTTTCAACTGCGGGGCCGCTCCATGAGCGACCCGACCATCCTGATTGGCGGCCGACCCTACCGCGCGACCGCGCGGGTCAGCGGCAACACCGTCAACATCACGGGCCGGTCCGGCCCCGACCTTGTACGCTTTGTGGGGCGCATCGGCGGGGGCAGCGTCACGGGCTCGTGGAGCGGTCGCGTCGGCGGGCGCAACGTCGGCGGTACCTGGAGGGCAGGCGCGCGCTAGCCGCGCCGAGACGCCGGGCACGCCGGCCGTGGCGACCGCGGGGCCGCCGGGCCGCGGGCCCCAACGGGGGCGGCGCCGGCGCGCGCCCCGCAGCGGAGGATTGCCATGGCCGTCGACGCTATCGATGCGTTCTTCCACGACACGCTCGCCCGCGAAATGGCCAACGCCGGCGACAACCCGAAGCCCGTCGAAGACCTGCTGTCCGACGCGCACGGCGAGCCGCCCGACGGTAGCACCACGCCGCCGCGCACCGACGATGCGGGCGGCGGCGGGCGCCTCAAGGTGGGGGTCTGGTGGGACATCGGGGCGAGCAACACGTTCAACCATCTCGACGACCACGTGCGGCTGCTGCGCGAACTCCACGTCGACAACGTCACGGTCATGATCAACCGCTACCACGATCGCCAGTTCGGCTTCGCGAGTTTCTCGGCGGAGCGGCTCGTGACGTTTGGCGAACGGCTGCGCGCCGAGGGCATCGGCCTCGTCCTCGATTCCTGGGTCTACCCGCGGCGTGACTTCATCGACGGCCTCGTCGCGGCCCTGCCCCAAGTGGCGGTCGAGTCCCACGCCCGCGCGCTCGAATTCGATTCCGAGGGCACCTGGCAGGACGCCACCGTGCGCGGCTACGATTCGCTCGACGCCGCCGGGGCCGACCTCATCCAGAAACTGCGGCCCGCGGCCCGCGCCAATGGGTTCGAGCTCGGCGTCACCATCCACACGGGCCGTTTGAATCCCTCGGTCAGCCGGCTCGCCGACTTCGTTGCCATCCAGTGCTACACGGTCTGGAAATCCGAATACGCCAACGACGCTTCGAAGAACAAGAACTACGGCCTCAACGGCGTCTGGGGCCCGGGCGGCCGCCAGCGTCTCGGCTACGCCAAGGCCAAGGCGCTCCAGGGGCCGCGTCCCATCATCGGGCTCGCCGCCTGGGGCCAGAACTTCCCCCACACGGCCCCCGAAGTCAGCCTCGGCATCGCGGCCGAGACCGTGCTTGGGTTCGCCGATGTGGCCGAAGTCAAGTACTGGTCCTGGAAGTGGATTGGCGGCACCGACGGCACGAAACGCAGCCCGCCCTATGCCTTCCAGTTCATCCAGCGGCTCGCGAGCGGGCAGCCCATCGGGTAGGCTGTGGCGCGCGTGCCTGCGGCCCAGGGCCGCCCTGAGAGCTGGTCCATGGCCTCAGCGTCGGATGGTGTGCCCGCCCGCCCCCCTGGATCTCCGGCGCCTGCCCCTGGGCATCGCGGGCCCGGCGTGTCGGGGGCCCCGGTTGGGCCAGCGGCCGCGGCCCTCCCGCCCGGCGACCTTCCGCCCCCGGCCGTGGCCCATGCCGGCCTCACCCGTCGGGGTTTCCTCGGCACCCTCGCCGCCGCCGGGCTCGGCGCCGCCGCCGGCCGCCTGCGCGCGGCCCCGCCACCCGCGTCCGTGCCGGCCGCGCCGAACGGGCCCATGGCCCCTCCCGGTGGCGCCCCGGCCCCCGCCGCGCCTGCGTCCAGCACCGCCCCGGGGCCGCCGTTCGACCTCGTCATCCGCGGCGGCCGGCTCATCGACCCGCGCCAGAACCTCGACGGTCCGCTGAACCTCGCCATTCGCGCCGGGCACGTGGCCGCCCTGGGCCCCGACGCGTTTGTCGGCACCACGGAAATCGACGCGACCGGGCTCGTCGTCGCCCCGGGCTTCATCGACACGCTCGCCGACAACAGCCACGACTATGCCGACACCTACGCCGCCGTCGAACGCTACAAACTCACCGACGGCGTCACGACGACCCTCTACCTCCACGGCGGCACGGCCGATGTCGCCGAGTACTACGCGCGCCTCGCGCCGCGGCCGCATTGGACCCACTACGGCGTCTCGACGAAGCTCATGCAGATCGGCGAGCGCACCGCCGACCCGCGCCGCCGGCTTGCCATCGCCGAGCGTTGCCTCGCGGAGGGTGCGCTGGCCCTCTCGCATTCCGTCGAGTACCAGCCGTGGCCGCTCGCAGCGCTCGTGGCGCTCGGCCGGCTCGCCGCGCGCCACAACGCCACGTTCTTCCTGCATTTGCGCTTCTCGGATCGCGAGCACGAACTCGGCGGGGTCGACGAGGCGCTCGCCGTTGCTGAGCGGGCCGGCTGCGCCGTGCACATCGACCACCTGCACTCGACCGGCGGCACCTGGCACATGGCCGAGGCGCTCGACCGCATCGAGGCCGGGCGCGCCCGTGGGCTGCGCGTGACGGCCTGCGTCTATCCCTACACGGGTTGGGCCACCTACGTTTCGTCGCGCCGCTTCGGGCCGGGCTGGCAGCAGCGCTACGGGCTCACCGAGAGCGACCTCGAAGTGGTCGGCACGGGCGAGCGGCTCACCCCGGCCACGTTCCAGAAGTATCGCAAGAACCGCTGGGTGCTCGTCGCGGTACCCGAGGGCACGATGCCGCTCACCGCCACTGTGCTGCCGGCGCTCCAACGGCCTTGGGTGCACGTGGCCTCCGACGGCGGGATCGAGGCCCTCGAACACGCCAACAACCACCCGCGCGGCGCGGGCTGCTTCGCGACCGCCCTGCGGCTTGCGCTCGACCACGGCTTGGCACTGCCCGAGATGGTGCGCAAAGTGACCGACCAGCCGGCGGCGCTGCTGCGGGCCCGCGTCCCGGCGCTCGAATGCCGCGGCAGCCTGCGCGTCGGTGACGTCGCCGACGTGACGGTGTTCGACCCCGCGACGGTCCGCGGCGCGGCCACCGTGGCGAATCCGAACCAGGATTCGCAGGGCATCCGCTACGTCCTCGTGGCGGGCCAACTCGCCTACGCTGCCGGGGTCGCGCCCCGGGGTACCGCCGGTGAGGCCATCCGCGCCCCCCTCGCCTGAGAGGCGGCGGCACGCGGCATCCGGGAGCCGGCGGCGGGCCCCGCGAACGAACGGGCGCCGAGTCGGCCCTTCCTCGCGCAAAAAGTCGCGTTGCCACCGTTTTTTGATTTGCTTTCGCCCGCCGGTTGTGTCATGGTGTCGCCCGTTCGGTGGGGCGTGGCGCCTTTTCGCGCCACAACCGCAGAGGCCAGAAGACCGCGCTCGGCCAGCCGTTTCGCAGCCTTCAGCAACTCGCGTCCAGCCCGCAGCCGAATGTTTGCAGGTGCAGCCGTGGCTCTCCAACCCGAGGGCGACGGCCGACATGAAATTCAGTGGCTCCCAGAAGGGGAGCGACAGTGCCGGGCCGGATCGTCCGGCAATTTCGGAGGCCCGCCCCCAAAGCGGGCACAGGTGCGCAGAGCGCCAGAAGAGAGAGAGAGAAGATGGGCAAGAAGTGTTTCGTAGGCGGCCTCAGCTGGGATACCACCGACGCGAGCCTTTCCCAGGCGTTCCAGGCCTACGGGACGGTGGTCGAAGCCACCGTCATCACCGACCGTGAAACCGGCCGTTCGCGCGGCTTCGGTTTCGTCACCATGGATTCCGACGACGCGGCCCGCAAGGCCATCGACGCCCTCAACGGCACCCAGATCGACGGCCGGACCGTCAAAGTCGACATCGCCGAAGACAAGCCTCGGCGTGACGGCGGCGGCGGTGGCGGCGGCGGTCGCGGCGGATTCGGCGGCGGCCGCGGTGGCCGTGGCGGCGACCGCTGGTAGTCGTCGCGCGCGGGCGGTGAGCGCTCGGGGCGCGCCTCGGTGCGCCACGGGCCTTGCCTGACGCGAGCCCGTCCAAGCACATCGGGCGCCTTCCCCTCGGGGGAGGCGCCCTTTGTTTTTCTTGCAGCCCGAACGCGCGCCGGCTTCGAACCTGACGCGGTCTCGGCGCGGCGGTTTGGCCGGCCGCGGCCGGGAGCCAGGCGGGGGGCCCGTGGCGCGACCGATGGGGTCGCGCCCGGGCAGCGAGGGCAGGTTGCTGGGCGGTAGACGAGACGAACGCGGCAGGCGCGCACGCGGCGCGGTGGGGCTATGGGGCGGGAGCGAACACGAACGGGTAGCTGACGATGGTGATGCCGGCCCGCGAACTCGGGAAGCGCCAGCGCTTGACGATTTCCTTGAGGCAGGCGGCCAACTTCGTGTCGGAGACGGTGTCGCTCAGCACTTCGACCGCGGTCACGAGCCCGTCCTTGCCAATGGTCCAGCGCAACACGATCTTGCCCGCCAGTGTCGGCAGTTCGGCGAGCCGCTTCGCGTAGCAGGCGCGTACGGCCTGCAGGTTGCGGCGCACGTACTCGCGGATGATGGCCACGTCGGCCGAGCCCGTGACGGCGGCGGTGCCCGCCTCGACCTTCGGGGACAGCTTGGGCTTCGGCGCATCGGTGCGCGTGGCGCCCGATTCGTCCTCGCCCGCCTCCGGGCGCCTCTCCTGCGGCGCCGGGTCGGCGGCCGGCGGCGCCGCCGGCGACGGGCCGGCCTCGCGCTTCTTGCCTCCGGCGGGCATGCGGCTCACGCCCGACTCGGCGGCCGTGGCGCGCGTGCCCACCCTGCCGTAGCCGCCGCCGGTGTCGCCGGCGGCAAACGCCTGCCGCGCGGGGGCCGCGCCGAGCCCGTGCATGCCGTAGCCGCCGCTCCCGCCCCCGCCGACCCCCTTGCCGCTCAGCACACCCAGGACGCCACCGCTTTTCGCGGGGGCCAGCGTGGCCACCGGGGCCGCCGCCTGGGCAAGCGAACCGTCGACCTGGGCGCCCGGCGGGGCCGCCATGTTCATGTCGACGCCCTCGGGGGCTTCACCGGGCTGCACCACGTGCAGCGGCTTGCCGTCGCCGACTTTGCGCGAGCGGTCGACGGCCACAAAGCTCGTGTAGGCCGTGACGATGCGGTAGTCGAGCCCGAGCCCGGTGATCTGCTCGACCACTTCCGGCTCTTCGCCGCCCCAGAGCGCCCGGGCGAGCCGGTCGATGCGTGCCCGCGCCCAGAGCGTTTCGAGCACGGCGTGGCGCGGCTCGTCGGCCGGCAGTTTCACTTGCAGCGGCACCTCGACGGGGCGCCCTTCGGCCTCGCCGCGGACGGTGATCGTCGTCTCGCCGCCCTGCGTGTAGCGCCCGTGCAGGATGAGCGGCCGCGTGCCGAGCAGATCGGGCAGCACGTCGGGTTCGACGTCGGCCACGGCCAGCCCGCCCCAGTCGATGCGCACGTCGGTCATCACGGGCTTGTCGATGAGGCGGTAGGCCGAGCGCACGGCGCGCGCCGGGTCCTCGCGGTTCGTGAGGTAGATGGCCGCACCGTCGCCGGCCTTGCCAAGCCCGTCGATGAGGTAGCGGTTGACGCTGGAGCCGACACCAAAGCCGAAGGTGCGTGCGCGCCGTCCCTGGGCCTTGAAGCCCGCCAGGAACTTCCGGGTCATGTCGAGAATCTGGGCCTCGTTGCCGACGTAGCCGTCCGTGAGGAAGAACACGTAGCGATGCCGGTCGGGGCTGCCGTCGGGGCGCAGCGCCGCGTCGACGGCGTTGGCGAGGTAGGTACCACCGCCCGCCATGGCCGCGTCGACGAAACCGAGCGCCTCGCGCACGTTGGCATCGTTGGCCGCTCGCGGCACCGCGAAGGCCCGTGCCGTCTGGCCGGCGAACGTGATGACGTTGAACGTGTCGACCGGTCGCAGGTTGCGAATAGCCAGCCGCGCTGCCTCCTTGGCCATGCCGAGCGGAACGCCGCTCATGGAGCCCGACACGTCGATGACAAACACGATCTCGCGCTGGCCCACGAGTCCCTCGATGTCGAGGGTGGGCGGCTGCACGACGAGCGTGAAAAACCCGCCCCGCTTGGCCTTGTGCGCGAACACGGCGCCCTGCGGCAGCGGCCGGTCGGCGCGGAAACGCATGACGAAGTCGCGGTTCGGCACCTCGTCGTGCTTCTCGAGTTCGACGTGCATGCGCCCGTCGACCTGAGCGAGCGTGACGGCGTGGGTCGGCACGTCGAGGTCGCGGATGGGCAATTCGGGCGCGATGTCGACCTCGATCGACACGTCGTGGCCCGAGCGCATGCCGCCCCCCATGATGGGCGGCGTGATGCGCGCGGCGTCGGGCACCTCGTTCGTGTCGCGCGCCCAGCCCGTGCCGCTCTGCCCGGCGGCGGGCGTCCCGGGGATGAAGCGCGGTCCCACGACCATGGGGAACACGAACTCGTACTCGCCCGCGTCGTAGGCCAGGTCCTGCACGTACCGCACGATGACTTCGATATCGACGCCCGGTTCCATGTTGGCGATCGACTGCGTGAAGATGTTGGGCCGTTCCTGTTCGAGCAGTGCGGCCGTGTAGCCTTCGCGCTTGGCCGCTTCGTAGGTCTCGCGGGCCTGGGCGCGGCGCTGGATGTCGGCCTCGATGAGCCGGTCGCCGATGCGCACCTTCATGTCGTCGACGGCGCTGTTTTCGGGCAGCGGAAAGACGTAGGTGGCTTCGATGGGCACGCTCAGCGGGTTCTTGTAGCGCTGCGTGACTTCGACGCGGGCGACGAAGCCGCTGATGGTGGCCTGCACGTGCGTGTGTTCGAGCGGCAGCACGCGCTTTTCGCCGTCGACCGCCACTTGCAGCCGCGGAATGTCGCCGGGTTCGGTCCACACGCGCTTGACGACCGAGAGCACCTTGTCGTTGACCGCCACGGGCTCGCCGCGATCTTCCCTTTCGGGCCCGCGCGGCAACTCCGCGGGAGTGACGAGCTTCTTCGGCGCTGCGGCGGCCGGGTCGGGCGCCGCGGCCGTATCGGGGGCCGCCGCCGGAGCGGTTGCGGCGGCCTCGCCGCCCGTTGGGCTCGCATCACTCGGGGACACTGCCCCGGCATGCGGCTCCGCACACGCGAGAAACACGCCGAGCCAAACGACTGCCCACTGCGAACAGACCCATCCTGTGCGCCTCATGGCTGCCTCCATCCGTTGACGTTCACTGCGGTAGAGACGCCCGATGTCCGAAAAGGTTCCGTCGCGGGCCGACATTTTTTCGGCAGGAAGCGGGCAGGGTGGCGGCGGACGTGCGCGCAGGCTCAGTGACTGGAAAGAGCCACGCGCGGCGCGAGATCGGTGACGGGCGTGCCGTCGACCCAGGGCCGATAGCGGTCGTCGCCGGCAAGGTAGACGCGATAGAAAGCCACCATGGTGGCCGTGGCGAACGCCCGCGTCCAGGCCGGATCGTCGCCGCCCGTGCAGGTGATGCAGAGGAACCCGCAGTCGTCGACGAAGTCGAGGTGGCCCGCGTCCGGGATGGCGTATTCGTAGGCGTCCGGGCCCGGGGCCGCGGCGTAGTACTGGTGGTAGTTGTCCTCGGCCGGCGCGCAGGCCTGGCCAAACGTGGCCTGGGCGCTGCGACCGGCGCCGACGAAGCCGCCCGGGATGAGGAAGTTGCCCATCATTTCGGGCGCCACACTTGGGAAATCTTCGGCGTTGCCGCCAAACGGCGGGCCGCTGTCGACCGGGTCGAGGTTGAACGAGGCGCGGATGCGCGTATCGCGCGTGGCGGCGAAGATGGACTGCTTGCCGCCGCGCGAATGGCCGCCCACACCGAGTTGTCCGAGCTCGACGAGTTCGTAGAACTGGCCCTCGAAGTCGTCGCTTTCGGCCACGAGCCAGTCGATGAGCCAACTGACGTCTTCGGCGAGTTCGACGTGCGTGCGGGCGCTGAACAGCGAGTCGCCCGTGGTGGGCAGAAAGGCCACGAAGCCGTGGCTCGCGAGCCGTTCGCCGTACGAGGCGAAGTCGGCGCCGCTGAGCTGAAAGCCGTGGTTCAGGAAGACGACCGGGTACGGCGCGCCCGAACGGTTGTTCGGCAAGTAGATGTCGACGGCGATGGTCGAGCCGTCGCTGCGCGGCACGCTGGCCGTGCGCTCTTCGACCCCATAGGGTCCGGCCGCGTACGGGTCGACGGCCGGCGGAGGCGCCGTGTCGCCAGCGCCCAGATCGGCGGGCGGTGCGTCGGGGCCGGTATCGGGCACGACCACGTCGGGCGGGCCGGCATCGGGCGGGCCGGCATCGGGCGAGGGTACGGTGTCGGCCGCGATGTCGGCGGGCGGCAGCGCGTCGGCGATCGCGCCGCCGTCGGGGATGAGGTCGGGGGTCGAGCCGTCGGGGCCGGGCGGTGCGTCGGGGTCGGGCGCGACGTCGGGGCCGGGCGTGGCGTCGGGGCCGACGTCGGGCGGCGGCGTGTCGGGGTTGGCCGGTA
>CAYRCM010000129.1:0-17328 GCA_964422715.1 uncultured Myxococcales bacterium
GGTACGGCGGCGCGGCGAGCGCGGGGGCGGCCGGTGTGCCGGCGGGGCCGGCAACGGCTTCGCGCCCGGGCGTGGCCTGACCCGCCGCGGCCGCCTGCGCCGCGGCCCAACTGGCCACGAGCAGATCGTCGACGGGCGCGCTGAGCTGCGTCGGCGCGCGGTGGTCGATGGGTTGCGGCGTGCCTGGGTGGGCCGCTCCGTTCGTTGGGGCCTCCGCCCCGCCGACGGCCGCCAGCGTCTCGAACGTGGGGGCAAAGGGCGAGGGCAGGCGCTCGCGTACGGGCGCCGCAGCCGCCTCGGCCAGGGCCGACGCGCCAGGCCGCTTGCCGCTCGCGCGGGCCAGCGTGGAAGCCGGCAGCGGGCGCGGCAGCGACGCCAGAGCCACCCCGGCGCCGATGGCCGCCGCCACGGCGCTGCCGACATCGCGCGCCTCCGCGAGACGGCTGCGTCCGGCGGGCGGGCCGACGACCGCCGTGAGCGGGGCCTCGGTCTTGCGCGTGGGGGTCTGCGGTGGCCGCCGCACGCGCTCTTCGCGCACCGGCGGCAGCGGCGCGCCGAACATCTGGAACGTCGGATTCAGGCTCGCGTCGGGGGGCGCCGCCGCAACGCTCAACGCCTGGCGCCGCGGGGCCGGCAGGAGCGCGACGAGCGCCTGGCGCATGAGCGTGGCCGACGCCGGGCGGCGGGCCGGGTTCTTCTGGAGCGCCTGGTGGACGATGGTCTCGAATTCCTGCGGCAATTCGGGGGCCCGCGTGCGCAGCGGGACGGGCGCCTCCGTCAGGTGCGCCTTGACGAGCGCCTGGTCGTCGGTGGCGCGAAACGGCGACTGCCCGCTGAGCACGACGTAGAGCATGCAGCCGACGGCGTAGAGGTCGGCGGCAGCCGAGAGCGCGCGCGGGTCGAGGATGTGTTCGGGGGCGCGAAACGGCAGGTTCGGCAGCAGGCCCTGGCCGTCGCGCCCGGCCCCCGAGTCGGCCAGCACGGCGCCCACGCCGAAATCGACGACCGACGAGCGCTGCAAGCCGCCGCCCCGCGGGATGAGCAGATTCTCGGGCTTGAGGTTGCCGTGGAACAGCCCGCAGGCGTGGGCCTGCTCGAGCGCCGCGAGCACGTTGACGAACAGTTCGAGCGCGCGGGTCGGGTCCATGCGCCCGCCGCTCCAGGTCAGCAGTTCGGCGAGCGATTCGCCGTCGACCCAATCGGTGACGATGAGCGTGCGTCCGCCCTCCTGAGCGAGCGCATGCAGGCGGGCCACGTCCGGGTGTCGGATTTTGCTCGCAGCCGCCACGGCCTTGGCGCACTGCACGCCGACGCAGGGGGTCCAGCCGCGGTTGCGGTGCACTTCCTTGACGGCCACCGCCTGGTGGGCGTCGACGATGCGACCGCGGTACACGATGCCGACGGGCCCTTCGCCAATGGTCCGTTCGAGGCGATACGAATTGAGAACGACGACCGACACCCGTTGGCTCCCCGCGCCGCAGCGCCCGAGATTCGTGGCCTCCACTACGCCAATACCCCGCCCCATGCAAGGTAGATGCCAGCGTGCCCGCCGACGCCGGATGGCGCTTCGCCCTCCGCCCGCGGCACCGGCCCTTGGGGACACCTGTCCCCAAAGGGGTCAATACGCCCCGGCGACAGAGACCCAGCGCGCTGCGCGGCCGCCGAGGTTGCTGGCGCGGCGGGGCGCCTCTATCATGACGCTGTCGCCCGCACGTTGCGGCATCGCCGCATCGGCCGGAGGGTCCGCCCCCAAACGGTGTCGGGTCCGCGGGTTCAAGCACTTCTCGCCGCTGCCCCGCCGCGGCGAGGGCCCCTCGGGAGGCACGCGTGGCGCGGGACATCCAGGGCCTCGTCGGCAACGCAGACCGCGAATGGCCCAAGCGTCCATGCCGAGGCTCCGCCTTGGCGCGGCGGCTGGCCGCCACCGCAGCCCTCTGCCTGGCCGTCGTCGCGTGCGGCGCCGAGCGCCTGGACGCTCGCCCGGGCGACGCTCGCGACGCTCGCGACGGCCTGCCGGCCGACGCCGCGGCCGTCTTCGACGCACAGGGCGACGCCGCCGACGCCGTCGACGAGCAGAGCCCGCCCGCACCCGACGCCACGTTCCCGCCCGCCGATTGGGGAGCACCGGACACCCCCGCGACTGCCGACGGCGAGGGTCCGCCCCTGCCCCCGCTCGTCGTCGAGCACATCCAGCCCGACCACGGCCCGGCCGCCGGCGGTACGCTCGTCACGGTGCGCGGGCAGGGGTTCACCGCGGCCACCCGGGTGTTCCTCGGCCCGACGGAGCTCGCCGACCCGTTCGTGCTCGATGACCGCTACATCAACGGCCAGACGCCACCGGGGCCCGGCGGCCCGGCCGTCGTGCGCGTCGAGCGCCCCGACGACGGGGCCATCGCCGAATTGCCGGCCGGCTTCCGCTACGAAGAGACGGCGGCCCTGCTCGCCATCGAACCCGCCGCGGGCCCCGTCGCCGGGGGTACCCCGTTCGTGTTGCGTGGCGCGGCGCTGCCTGCGGACGCGGTCGTCGTCGTGGGCGGCCGGCTGGCCATCGCCGTCGCGCGGCTCGATGCGGCCACCCTCACGGGCGTGACCCCGCCCGGCCGTGAAGGCCCCGCCGACGTCACCGTGCTCGGGCCGCGCGGCCGCGCGACGCTCGAGGCCGGCTTCCGCTACCGGGCGCCGCTCGCCGTGCACGGCGTCGAGCCGGCCGTCGGCACCACCGCGGGCGACGAATGGGTGTTCGTGCGCGGCGCCGGTTTCGCCGGCGCCCTGCGGCAGGTTTTTTTCGCCGGGCTGCCGGCACTCGTCGACGGCGGCAGCGCCACGCTGCTGCGCGTGCGCACGCCGGCCCATCCACCCGGGGGTGTGCCCGTGCGCGTGGTCGTCGACGGGGCCGCCGTCGAAGAGCCCGCGGCCTTCGCCTACGTCGACCCTGCCCCGACCGGCGCACCGCTCGAGCTCTGGGCCGTCATCCCGCCCGCGGGGCCGCTCGCCGGCGGCAACGAGGTTACCGTGGCACTCTCCGGAGTCGACCCGACCCAGCCGCTCACGGTGCGGTTTGGCTCCGCCGAACTGTCGGCCGACGGCGCGGCCGCGGCCGGGGGCGCGCTGCGGCTCGTCGTGCCGCCCGCCACGGCGCCGGGGGCGGTCGACGTCGAGGCGTTCCAGCCGGTCGGGTTGCCCGCGCGCCTGCCGGCGGGCTACCGCTACGACGATTCGCCGTTCGCCGTCGCGGCCGTCGAGCCGGCGGCCGGGCCGGCGGCGGGCGGCAGCGCCATCACCATCCGCGGACGGGGGTTTGCGGCCGGCGCCGCCGTGGTCGTCGGCGCGCTCGAGGCTCCGGCGGTCACGGTCGCCGACCCCTTCACGCTGCACGCCGAAACGCCACCCGGCAGTCCGGGGCCGGCCGACGTGACGGTGCGGCTCGACGACGGCCGCGAGGCCACGCTGCCCGCGGGCTTCTCGTACACGTCGGCGGCCCGGGCGCTTCTCGCCGTGCAGCCCGCCCGGGCTGCCCAGGCCGGTGGCACGCGCATCGAACTGCTCGGGGTCGGCTTTCCGGAACGGCCCCAGGTGGTCATCGGCGGTCGCGCCTGCACCGCCGTCGAGCGCCTGTCGGACACGCGGCTCACGGCCGTTACTCCGCGCCACGACGTCGGGTTGTACGACGTCGCCGTCCACGATGGCCCGCTCACCCTCGCCCTCGCCGAGGCGTTCACCATCTTCGAGCCGGCCAACTCGCGTGGTGGGACGTGGGGCGACCCCATCCTGGGCGCCGCAAACGTCACGGTGCTCGAATCCGGCACGGGCAATCGGCTCGCGGGGGTCTTCGTGGTGCTCGGCGCCGACGTGGCCGGACCCTTCGCCGGCTACACCGACGATCGCGGCCAGATCACGTTTTCGGGCCCCGACCTCTTCGGACCCGTCGAAGTGCACGCCACGAAGCCCGGCTATTCGGGCTACAGCGTCGTGCACTACGACGCCCAGAACGTCACCTTCTGGCTCAACCGCCGCGTGCCGCCCGGCACCGGCGGCGGCGGCACGTCCGTCCCTCTCGTGCCGGGGCGCGTCGGTGGCCGGGTCATCAACGCCGAGAAGTACATGGCGCCGCCGCCCGTCGACTGCCAGGACCGGCCCCTATCCGATGCCCCGTTTTGCGCGCCGTGCGACGCGGCCGGCCCGTGTCCGGCAGGCTTCGAATGCTGGCTGTTCGGCTCCGGCAAGAGCTACTGCACGCTGCCGTGCACGGCCTCCGCCGAGTGTCCGTTCGGCTACGTGTGCCTCGACACCGGTCCGACGGGCCAACGCTGCATGCCCATGGCCGGCGAGGCCTGGGCCGAATGCCGCATCGCCTCTTCGTCGGTGTTCGGCGGCGGCGTCGACCCCGGACCGTTCGCCACGGTCAACCAGCACCACAACTACCTCATCGAGACGTCGCTTGGCGAAGTGGCCATCTACTGCCGCGCCGGCTACCGCGACCCGGCGACCGGACGCGTCGTGCCGCTTGCCATGGGCGTGCGGCGCCACGTTTTCGTGCAGGCCGACGACGTCAGCATCGAAGAAGACGTGGTGCTCGACATACCGCTCACGCGAACGGTGCGGCTCGTGCCGGTCGGCCTGCCCGAGCACCCGACCGGCACGCGCACGCCCACGCTGTACATCGGGCTCGACCTCGGCTCCGACGGCGTCATTCCGGTCACCGGCGGCACGCTGGGCGACCTCACCGAACTGGCCGACGATGGGCGCACCATCCTGCTGCGCCACCAGCCTGCGGAGTTGTCCGGCGCGCTCTACGACGCGGCCTACGCCATCTACGCCACAGTGCTGCCCGCCGGGCCGCTCTACGAGCCATCGAGCATGCTGTGGCGGCCAGCCGTGCGCGACGTCGCGGACACGCGCATGCTCGTGCGCGCGGCCGACGGCAGCTGGTCCACGCGCACGAGCGGCATCGACGGCGGCCTGCGCGCCCTTTGGGGCAACGCAGCGGGCCTGTGGGGAATCGGGCTCGACGGGCGGGTCTACGCCTTCGCGGCGCAGCGCTGGAGCGGCCAGCCGGTGCCCTCCGGGGCCGCGCTGTTCGCCATCCACGGGCTCGACCCGGAAAACCTCTGGGCCGTGGGGGCCGCCGGGCGGGCGGTACGCTTCGACGGCTTCCGCTGGACCGACAGGCCCACCGGCCAGCCCACGGCCGAGCTGCGCGCCGTGCACGTGGTCGCCCCGGACCGGGTCGTTGCGGCGTCCGCCGACGGCCAGGTGCTGCTGTTCGACGGCACCGGCTGGGCCCCCATCCGCGCGTCCGACGGCCTCGCGCTGACGGCGCTCTGGGCCTTCCCGAGTGGGGCGGTCGTCGCCGCCGGGCCCGACGCGGGTCTGTGGTCATGGGATGGGTTCGACTGGGTGGCGCAAGCGCTGCCCGAGGGTCTGCGGCCACGCGCCATCCACTTCGACGAGGCGGGCACCGGGCTCGTCGTGGGCGCGGGCGGGCGCGCCTGCGCCCTTCGGGCCGGCCTCTGCGAGGAAGAGGCAACCGGCACGCAGAGCGACCTGCTCGCGGTCGTCGGCGTGCCCGGCGGGTCCGTCGTGGCGGTCGGCGCCGACGGCGTGTTGCTCGAACGCAGCCTCTCCGTCTGGCAGCCCCGCGCCAACCCGGCCGGCAACGGCCTGCCGCTGCTCGCCGTGGCCGCGGCACCCGACCGGGCCATCGTGGCGGCCGGCGTGCACGGCTACGCGCTCGGCCCCTTCATGGGCTACCCGTTCTTCAGCGCGCCCGCTCCCGAGGGCGGCCGGCTCGACGACGAACACCGCGTTCTTGCCTGGTCGGCCGGAGGGCTCGTCGAGCCCCAGTACAACCAAGTCTACGTTTCCGATGCGAGCGGGTATCCCTTCTGGACGCTCATCGTCGACGGGCCCGTCACGCGCGTCGTGCTCCCGCGCTTCGCGTCCGTCATGCCCGAGGCCGGTTTTCCGACCGACGGCAGTCTGCGCGTCAGCGTCACCCGGGCCGAAGACGTCGCATTCGCCATCGACCGCTTCCGCATGGGCGACCTCGGCACGTTCGACCGCACCACCTGGGCCATCGGGTCGGTTTCGGCCAATACGTCCGTGCGCTGACGGCCGCCGGCGCTCGCCCGGCCGCCCGGGTGAGCCGGGCGGCTCGGAGGCTCTGATGGCGTCGCCGTCTCGCAGCGCGGGTCGCCCCCGCAACCCCATGGGGCTGCGCCCGACGCCCAAGAAATCTTCGCGGCGTGCGACAACGGTCGGCAGGCGTGGGTCAGGCGGCGCCACCGCTCCGGCGCAGCCGGACGGCGAAGAACGCGTCGAGCCCCCCCCGGTCGGGACTCGTTCGCAGCGCCCCCGAGGGGTCGAGAAACGGGGCAACGCACGAGGCCCCAGCCGCGGAGTCGGGCGTGAAGTCGGCCCCGGCCGGGCTCGCAAGGAACTGGTCGACCACGTCGGGCCCCTCGGCGCGCGCCCACGAACACACCGCGTAGACGAGCACCCCGCCCGGGCGCACCGAGCCGGCCGCGGCCTCGATCAGCCGGCGTTGCAGGGGGACGAGCCGGGCGAGGTCTTCGGGGCGGCGGCGCCAGCGGATTTCGGGACGCCGACGCAGGACCCCGAGCCCACTGCACGGCGCATCGACGAGCACCCGGTCGAAGGCCTGCCGCGCGGCCGGATCCGGGCGCGTGGCGTCGCCGGCCGTCGCACTCACCCACTCGGCCACACCCCAGCGGCGGACCAACTCACCGAGTCGCCGAATGCGCTCGGCTTCGACGTCCAGGGCGGCAACGTGGCCCTGTGGGCCCACGAGTTCGGCGAGGTGGCTCGTCTTGACGCCGGCGCCCGCACAGACGTCGGCCACGCGCTCGCCCGGCTGCGGTTCGAGCAGGTGCACGACGAGCTGCGAGGCCGCATCCTGCGGTAGCCAGAGGCCCTCGCCGAGACTCGGCGACTGCACGACGGCGGCCGGTCTCGCAAGCCGCAACGCCCCGGGCAGCCCCGCCACGGGTTCGGCCGGTACCCCTGCGCTCTGCAGGTGGGCGCCGAACGCGTCCCGGTCGGTGCGCCGCAGGTTGAGCCGGATGAAGAACGGTGCCGGTTCGTTTTCGGCCGCGAGCCGGGGCTCGGGGGCAGCGTCGTTCTCTTGGAGCAGCAGGGTCACGACCCAGGTCGGCAGCGAGTGGCGCTCGGCCAGCGCCGCCGGGCTCGGGCTGTCGCTGAGCGGCGGCTCGCCTGCGCGGGCCAGCGCGCGCAGCAGGGCGTTGGCAAAGCCGCGGCGAGCCTTCGGGGGGCCGCCGCGCGCCGCGAGTTGTACCGCCGTGTCGACGGCGGCAAACGCGGGCACCCGTTCGAGCCACAACAGTTGGTAGGCCCCGATGCGCAGTGCGTTCATGAGGGCCGAGTCGCCGATGGGCAGGCCGCGCGGCGCGAGCGGACTGAGCGCCCGGTCGAGGCGGCGCCGCTGGCGCAGCACCCCGTAGACGAGCGTGGTCAGGAGCGCGCGGTCGCGGGCGTCGGCCGCGGCCGGCGCCGCGCGCAGGGCCGCGAGCACGGCCTCCTGGCTGTTGTCGCCCGCGTCGACCAGGCCCAGCACGTCGTGCGCGGCGCACCGCGCCCAGCCGGCATCGGTATCGCTAGGTCGCCGTGACTTCACTTCACACCCTTTGGCGGCACGCGCCCGTGGCCCAACCCGTCGGCTCTCCCTGTCGGCCGCGGCGGCATCGCCGGCCCGCTTCGCGGATCTGCGGCCTGCGCGCCTCGGGGCAGCGGTGCCGCCCCTGTGGTGCTCAAGAGCGGCGCCTGCGGCACCTCGCAGCTCTGCGAACCCGCGCGGCGACCCGCTCGCGTCCGCCGGCGTCGACCCGACGATTCGGGCCTTGAGCTGCCGCGTTGACACCCGGCGCGCGAAGCCATATCACGGGGTCCGGGGAGGCACAAGCCACGGCTCCCCCCTGAATCCTGCGCCTGCTTCGGGCTTCTCGCACGGGTCCGGGACCCCTGACGGCCCCGGCCGTGCCCCCGCTGGAAGGTGACAGCCATGCCCGCTCTCATCGCGCCTTCGCTTCTGTCCGCCGATTTCGGGCGTCTCGCCGAGGAAGTACAGGAAATCGAGGCGGCCGGGGCCGACCTCCTGCACGTCGACGTCATGGACGGCCACTTCGTGCCGAACCTCACGTTTGGCCCGCCGGTCGTGGCGGCGTTGCGTCCCCGCGCGCGCCTGCCCTTCGACGTACACCTCATGGTCAGCCAGCCCGACACCCTCATCGGGCCGTTCGTCGACGCCGGCGCCAACTGGATCGCCGTGCACATCGAAGCCTGCGCGCACCTGCATCGCGTCGTGAACCGCATCCGCGAGGGCGGGTGCAAGGCGGGCGTGGCCCTCAACCCCGCGACCTCGATCGAGTCGCTCGACGCCGTGCTCGACGAGATCGACTTCGTGCTCGTCATGTCCGTCAATCCGGGCTTCGGCGGCCAGCGCTTCATTCCGGCTGCGCTGCGCCAGGTGCGCCGGCTTCGGGCCTGGCTCGCCGAACGGCATCCCGATTGCCTCATCGAGGTCGATGGCGGCCTCAACGAGCAGACCATTGGACCGGTTGCCGCGGCGGGTGCTTCGGTTTTTGTCGCCGGCAGCGCGGTTTTCGGGGTCGCCGATCGAAGCGATGCAATAAAACGCTTGCGTACGCAATGCGAGCTGGCTACAATACCGCGCGCGTGACGGGGCGTAGCGCAGCCTGGTAGCGCACACGGTTCGGGACCGTGGAGTCGCTGGTTCAAATCCAGTCGCCCCGACTGAGCGCATCGAGGGCCGGTCAGCAATGACCGGCCCTCGGCATTTCTTGGTCCCCCATCGCGCAGCGGACTCCCCGGGATTCCTGGCGTGGCGCCGGCCGGCCCCCGCCGTGCGCCCAGACGCGCCGGAGCGGAAGCCCCCTCCCGCGGGGAAGAGTCGGTCAAGCGGAAGAAGAGCAGCGTTGGCGGTGGGATCAGGACCGGTGGGGCTCACGGGGACGGGAGGGGCGCTCCGATTGAACGAATCGCAGAGCACAGAGTGCGACGGCGGCGAGGAGGATGAGCACCAGGCTGACGCCGGGCGGCGCACTCGTCGAACGCACGGGACGCAGCGGACCAGGATCGCTGGGCTGAGGGCGCGCGGCCTCGCTCGCGGACAGCGGCTCGGCGGGCTGGCCGGCATACGCGGCCGTCGTGGGCTGCTCCGCCGGTTCGGCCGTGGCCGTCGTGGGCCGGCTCGCGAGGAGCGCCACCGCGAGGAGCAGCAGCAGGAGGCGCAAGGCGGATGGATAGGCCCGCCGGCCGTCGGCCGCGCCGCTCACCGTGCGCGGCGGGCGCCGCGCCATCGCGGCGGCCGTCCGAAGCGGCGTTCCGCCGCGGACGGAGCCCCTACCTTCCGGATTTGTTGCTGCTGAGGCATTGCTGGCCACGTCGTCCCCCTTGCCAGGTGACCGATAGCCCTGCCTCAGGAGCACTACACGAAGCGTGCCAGATGCAGCCGCTTTGTAACCCGTTGAAATTATGCGGTCACGACGGAGCACCGCGGGCGGCGAGACGCACCGAGTGTGACACGTATGACACAGTTGGCGTGTTGCTGCTCACGCCTGGGCGCCCGAACTGGCGCCGAGCGGCTCGGGCCGGCCGGGCGACTCGCCGCTTTCGCGGTCGAGGCGGCCGAAACGGTGTGCCTCACAGTGCACGGCGGCCGGGCAGTGGCCGCAACGCGGCACCGCGCCACACAGCGCTTCGGGCAGCCCCGCCCCGCTGGCCGTGCGGTACAGCAGGGCGCTCGCGGTCGCCATCGGCAGCGGCCCTTCTTCGAGGCGGGCCACCGAGCGCAGAGCCTGCACGTGGCCGGCCAGCGCCCCGGTTGCGCCGAAGCGCAGCCCAAGCCGGTGGAGGATGCGGCGGACCGCCGGGTGCGGCACCGGACAGTCGATGCCGAGCGCGTGCATCCAGCGCGCGGCGACGATCGGCCCGACCCGCACGAGCCGCTCGTGCAGTTCGGCCATGGCGAGCAGGGCCGGCTGGGCCTCCAAGTAGGCGCACGCGCCCGCGAGGCCGCCGAGATCGTCGAACAGCCGGTGGAGCGCCCGCGCGTTTTCGGCCACCGCCCACAACTTGCGCGGGTTGCGCAGCACGCCGGGGGCCGCGAGCAGTGTCGCCAAGTCGTCTTCGCCGATGGCCGCAAACCGCTCGATGGTGACCCCGCCGAGTGCGCGTTCGAGCGCCGCGAAACCCGCGCGCCACACGGGCGCCGGCAGGCCCCCGGCGAGCAGCAATCGGGCAAGCGCCGCGAAGGCTTCGTCGGGCGTCGCCGCCGGGCGCCAGGGCTCGCCCTTGGCCTGGAGGCCGTGCGGGTTCGGCGGGGCGCCGTGGCGCCGGACGTGCCAGCGAAATGCCAGGTAGGCCAGTTCCCAGGGCCGCAGGCGCGGCGCGCCCGTCAGGGTCTCGCCGAAGGAATCCTGCAGTTCGGGCCGAACATGATCGGGATCGAAACTCGCTCCGGTGTCCATGATGTACTCCTGCCGGCCGCGCGGGCCGTGCTGGGGCCGAACGGGGGCGCCGCGAGCCGCCGCGGCCACCCGCGCGGGTCCCTGAGCAACATTCGGGCCAGGCTGGAGTGGCACGAAAGGCTATGAAATAAAGGGATTTTGTCGTCCTTCTGGCGCGGGCCCCTTGGACGCGGAGTCCAACGCCGTCCAAGGGGTTGGACCTCGACGGAGCCGGTGGTGGGGGATTCGGTGGGAAGTCGCTAGCGGCGGCGCTTGCCCGACTTGCGCCGGCCGCCGCCGCGCGCTTCGCGCCCGGCCGGGCGCTCGGCCGAGGCCGGGGCGGGTTCGGCCTCGGCCTCGGCGGGCGTAGCCGCCTCGGCGGTGCTCGTCTGCGCGGGTGCGGGGCGGGCACTCTCGGCTTCGGGGGAGCGGACCGCCTTGTTGGGCGCGGCTGCCGGCTCGTCGTCGGGCAATGCGGGCGGCCCGGTCGGCGCCCCGCGGGTCTGCCCCGCGCTCGGGCGCCGGTCGTGCTTGCCGGGAACGGTGTCTTCGCCCTCTTCCTCAGAGATGTCGAGATCTTGCAACAGAACGACGTCGGCGGCCGCGGCGCCTTGCGCGCCGCGACCCTTGTCCTCGCTCCCTGCGCGCGGCTTGGCGCCGCCCGCGGCCCGTTCGGGCCTCCCGCCCTTGGCCGAGCTCCGAGCGGCCGCCGGGGGTTCGTCGTCGCTGCGGTCGTCGCGGATCGCAGGCTCCTCGCCGGTGTCGTCGCCGCCGTCGAATGCCGCTGCGAACGCCCCGACGACCCCTTCGTCGTCGCCGGCGACGGCGGGCTCCTCGCCCGTGTCGTCACCGGCCTCTTCGTCGGGCTGCTTGACCCCCGGCGCGGTGGTCTCGGCCGCGATGGCGGGCTCTTCGCCGGTGTCGTCGTCTCCGCCGCGGTCGGCCGTGGTCAGCAGCGCCAGACGCTCGGCCGTCGCGCGGTCGAGGATAGCCTCCTCGCCCGTGTCGCTGGCCCCGCGGTCGGCCAGCGGCCGCGGCGTGCTGCCGGACTCTTCGGCTTTGGCGGCGGCCTTGGGCTTCGGCTCGGTGGTGAGCGCCACGACGAGCGGCGGCGGCAATTCGATGCCCCCGACCTGTCCGGCCAACTCCCGCAGACCCGGGTCGGAGGGCAGCACGAGCAGCAACTGTCCGAGCAGCTGCCGCCCCTCGGCCTTCTTCGGGCTTTGCAGGAGCACCTCGGCGTGCAGGCGCACCGAGTTGATGGCCGGCTCGAGGTCGGCGATGCGCTGCGCGCGTTCGCCGGCCGGCAGGTGTGCGAGCGCCGGCAGCAGGTCGTCGGGGTTGCCGGCCAGCAGCCGCATCTGCTGCTCGGAAACCTTGCAGGCTTCTTCGGTTTTCTTCGCGGCGAGCAAGGTCAGGGCGAGCGGTGCGAAGGCCGGCAGGAAGGCGTCGTCGATGGCGAGCGCGGCGCGGAAGGCGTCGACGGCCCCGTCGGACAGCATTTGGCGCCTGCGCTGGAGGCCGAGCGCGAGCCACGTCCAGGGGTTCGTCGGCAGCAGGAGGGTGGCGATCTCGGCGTAGTGTGCGGCTTCGGCGACCCGGCCCTGGGCCGCGAGCCGTGCGGCAAGCGCTTGGTGGGCGCGCCCGAGCGCCGGACAGGCCCGCAGCGCGTGGCGCATCAGCTTCAGCCCGTCGCCGGCGCGGTTCGTCTCGAGGGCCAGTTTCTCGTTGTACAGCCAGGCCGCGACACCGTCGTGCGGGTCGAACTTGAGGTGGCGCACGTACAACGATTCGCAGTCGAGCAGCGGCAGATAGCGGTGCGCGAGCCGCACGGCCACGGCGCTCGCGAGCGGCATGGTCTCGGCGCTGTTCATGAGCGTGTCGAGCGCCAGGGTGAGCCGGATGGGGTCGAGGTCGGCCTCGGCCGAGCGCCGGATCTTGCGCCGCGCGGACGACACGTAGCGCAGCCAGGCGAGCGTGGGCCGCAGCCGCAGCATGGCGCGGCGGTTGCCCTCGGAGGCCGTCTGGCCGAGCGCCTCGACCGTCCGTTCGACGACGGACTGCAGCGCCTCGTAGGCGTATTCGGGGGCCACCGCCCCCGAGAGGTCGATGGACTGCATGGCACCGGCCTTGTCGAGCCGGTACACGCGCAGCGCGAGTTGGAAGTGCTGCTCGGACGACCACACGAACGGCACCAGCACGGCCGAGTGCTTTGCGAGCAGCGCCTTCGCCTCATCCTGCGTCTTGTCGGGGGCGACGACCGGCGTGTCGTCGACGCCGAGCACACTCATGGACCCCACGAGATGGAACTGGCGGCGCAGGTAAACGTCGATTTCGGGGAGGATCTCGGCCGTCTCGGGGCGCGCATCGGCCGCCATCGGCCGCAGCAGGACGGGCCGCGGCATGGCGCGGAAGGGGGCCTGCTCGGGTACGTCGGGCGGGGACGGCAGCAGCAGCGCGGCGTCGGCCTTCAGGCGCTGCAGGTCGGCCTGGATGACCGACGGCATGCCCGGGCCGGGTTCGAGGTGCGGCAGGTCGTCGCGCGCGAGCTGTCCGACGGCCAGGATCTGTTCCAACTCGGTGGTCCAGTGGGCGGCACGCGCCCGGGCGGGCTGTCCCTGCGGCGGGTACTCCATGCGCCTCTATCCCTCCTTGCCGCGCCCGAGCAGCAGGCGGACGACCTGCTCAGCCGCGTTCTTGGTCGCGAGCGACATGCGTCCGAGAAACGTCGCCCCGAGCGGCCCGGGGCCGAGACTGCGCGCGTCGAACGTCGCTTCGTACAGCGGGTCGCCGGTCTGTCCGTCGCGCAACACGACGGCGACGGCGAGCGTGTCGAAGCCGCCGCGGAAGTCGTCGAAGCCCTGCTGCACGCCAAGCACGCGCGCCTCGACTACGACACCTTCCTCGGCCGGGGCCTCGGCGGTCAGCAGCACGACGTCGCGCTCCAACTCGAGGCGGGCAACGAGCACCTGCTGGAACTCCCCGGCCCACTCGGCCCGCGCGGCCTCGAAGCGCTTGACGTCGCCGAAACCGGCCACCCACTCGAGCCCGCCGACGTCGAGGGGCCGGACGGCCACCGTGGTCGCCTCGCGGGCCGTTGCCAGGTCGAGCGCGTTTTCGCCGCGCAGCACGACGCGCGGCACGCAACTCAGGCAGAAGAGCACTCCGAGCCCGAGGGCCAGCCTGCGGGCGGCCCGCCCGATTGGCGCCCGGCGGAACGGCCCGCCGAGGCCGTGCGCGACACGACTCGGCGGGCGGCAAAGGACGGCACGTTTCGTGTTCATGAAACCTCTGCGGGAACGGCTGAGCCGACCCGGCTGTTTGCGCTTTTCGGTGCAGGCGCGACCCTCTGGCCCGACGACCCGGAGGGGCCGCGGCCCGCGGGCCCGCGGTTGCCTCGGCGCAATCGCCATGCTACGCTACCACCGTTTTCCGGCCGGGGACAGGGTTCGTTCACATGGGGGTCCGACGTGTCCTTCGCGGACCACCGGGCCGTGCCTTGGCCGGGCGGGAGTCGTGACCGATGAATCCAGTCATTCGACCGTTCATCTACCTCACCGCCGTCACCGCTCTGCTCCTGTCCACACCCGCACGGGGCGCCGGGGCCCTCGACGCCACCGACGTCTACCGCCGCGCCGGGCCCGCGGTCGTTCTGCTGCTCGGCACCGACGACGGGCGCATCGGCTCGGGCGGCACGGGCTCCATCATCCGGGGCGACGGGCAGGTGATCACCAACGCCCACGTCGTCATCAACGCCAGCACGAAACAACCTTACAAACACCTGCTCGTGTTCCTCATGCCGGCCGAAATCTCGGGCGACCGCCAACGCGACCTCGCGCGAAAGTACCCGGCGGTCGTCGTGCGCTACGACGCCGACATCGACCTCGCGCTCGTCAAGTTCGACGCGGGCACGACGGGTCTGCCCACCGTGGGGCTCGCCGACCCGACCTCCGTCCAGATCGGCCAGCCGGTCGTCGCCATCGGTCACCCGCAGGGCGGCGGGCTCTGGACGCTGACCACGGGCACCATCAGCACGCGCATCCAGTCCCACTCCGGGGTCGCGGGCAAGCACGTGTTCCAGACCGAGACCAGCCTGAATCCGGGCAATTCCGGCGGTCCGCTGCTCGACGCGACGGCCCGAATGGTCGGGGTCAACACCTGCGTGTACCGCCAGGGCCGCGACGGCATTGCGATCACCGACGTCAACTTCTCGTTGCAGTCGGGGGTCGTCCGGGAGTTCCTCGCAAAGGGCGGCTTCAGCGTGGCCTACCTCAGCGGTCCGGCCGGCCCGCCCCAAGTGGCCACGGCACCCGCTGTCGGCTCCACGCCGCCCGCCAACAGCCCACCGGCCGTCGTCCCGCCCGCCACGCCTTCGGGCCCCACGGCCCCGGCCCACGCCGGCGCCACGCCGCCGCCAGGGCCAACGCCGGTCGTGTTGGGTCCCCCGCCGCCCAAACAGTCGCGTCCGTTCCAGTTCGTCGAGCTCATTCAGCACGCCTACAAGGGCGTCATTCGCGAGGCCGAACGCAACTTCCAGGAACTCGACGAGGTCGAAGAACGCTAGTTCTGTGACAGCTTCTGGCGCGCTCCGTGCCCGGCACCCGGAAGGTTCCGCAGTCCGGCCCGGCGGCGCCTGGCCGTTTGTGCAAGACTTCGCGGTCCACCGACTCGCGACAGGAGGATGACATGAAGGTGAGAATGCTGTGCGTGATGGCGATTGCCGTCGGGTTTCTGGCCGCCTCGTGTGGCGGCGACAAGCCGATCGCCGGGGGCATGAAAGCCGAATTCGAAGACGCGCCGGCGTGGGTCAAGAAAGGCTGCAGCGGCCTCGAAGGCGACCAGAAAGACTACGTCTGTGGCGTGGGTTCGGCCACCGGTACGCGCAACGTCTCGCTCGCACGCAGCGCCGCCATGGGGCGGGCCCGCACCGACATCGCCCGTTCGCTCGAACTGCGCGTCAAGGCCATGCTGAAAGACTACGCCGCCACCACCACCGGCGGGGCCGACTTCGGCACCGCGGCCGCCGACGAACAGCACATCGTCGACGTGTCGAAGCAGGTCACGAGCATGACGCTGTCCGGCACCGAAATCAAAGACACCTGGGTGTCCAACACGGGCACCATCTGGACGCTCGTCGTGCTCGACGTCAACAAGTTCAAGGATATGGTCAACGGCATGAAGCAGCTCTCCGAAGGCATTCGCAAAGCCATCGTCGAGCGCGCCGAAAACGAGTTCAAGAAACTCGACGAAGAAGTCGAGAAGCAGGAAAACCAGTAGCCCGGCTCGACCCCCAACCGTTCCTACCCCGTCGCCTTCCTTCGGATACCTTCGTTGCCGGCGTGGCTCCCCCCTGCGGCGCACCCGGAGTACGCCTGGGGGGACCGCTCCTGGGCGCCTCGGCATCCTTTGGCACGCAACTGGGCATCCATCCCCGCGTTTGACGGTTCAGGGCCTTCGCCGCCGCGGTGCCGGCGCACCGGGCGCCCGGCCCGCCTGCCCGAAGCCGTTCTCAGAAGTCGTCGTCGCCGCCGCCGCCGCCGCAGATGCCCTGCACCGTTTGGGGGGCTTCGCGCACTTCTTCGCTCGTGGATGCGCACTTGGCCTGGAAGGGGGCGTAGTCGGGGTAGCGCTGCGAGGCAGAGCAGATGACCCCGTGTGTGCGGTTGACGACCTCCTGCAACGATTGGGCCTTCGGGCACGCCATGCCGGCCGTGGCGCCGACCTCGAGGTCGCGCACGGCGGCGTGCAGTTCCTCGTCGGCCTGCTGGACGAGTTGCTTCGTGCGCTCGAAGGCTTCGTCCGGCGGGTTGCCGCTGCAAGCCCAACTCGCGAAAGCGAGCAGGAGAGCGAAGGGATAGCGCCGCATGATGCACCTCTCGCGCGGCCTCTGACGGCCTGCGCCGTTCGATGGTCGCCCGCGCCGCCGACCGGCCGGCGGTGGACGGCTCGATGCTAGTTGACGGGCCGAAAAATGTCACGCCGCCCGGCCCGGCTCAGGGCACGTCGCGGGCGCAGCGAAAGCCGAGCCACGGCGTGCGGCTCAACGGGTTTGCCAGTCGCCGCGCGCTGGTCTGGAGCGCCTCGGGGGTCGCATCGGCGAAGGCGCCCCCGCGGGCGACGCGCTGCCCGCCCGGTGCCGTGCCGGCGTCGTCGGCGACCCACTCGGCCACGTTGCCGGCGAGGTCGACGACCCCGTCCGGGCTGCGGTCCTGGGCGCTCTGCCCGGGAGGCCGCGGGCCGTAGGTGCCCACCGCAGCGCACGGCTGGCCCGGCGCCACCCCGTAGCGCACGCCGGCACAGTTCGGCGGCGCCGCGCCCCAGGGATAGCGCCGGGCGTCGGGACCCGCGGCGGCCAGCAGCCACTCGGACTCGCGCGGCAGCCGCTTCCCCGCGAAGCGACAGTAACCTTCGGCGTCGGCGTAGCGCACCATCAGCATGGGGATCTCGGGCCGGTCGAGGTCTTCCTCGGCGAAGAGATCGACCGCCGTGCAGGCGCCGGCGCGCACGCAGTTCGCATAGGCGGCCTGGCTGACTTCGCTGCGGTCGAGATCGAAGGTGGCCACGGGCGCCGGGGCCCCGGGGGCCCGGCCGCCGGCGATGCGCACCATGTCGGGTGCCGGCGGCGGGGCCTCGCCCGGGGCCGGCACGACTGCGCCGGCATCGGTCGGCGCGGGCGACGCCGTCGGGGCGTCGCTCGCCGCGGGCGGCGGTCTCGGCGGCGGCGGCACGGCCGGAGCGGCAGGCGTCTCGCTCGATGGGGTGCTCAGCCGCCACACGGCGAGAGCCGCCAGGACGACCAGGGCCCCTACGGCTCGGCGGGCAA
>CAYRCM010000130.1:0-17202 GCA_964422715.1 uncultured Myxococcales bacterium
CGGCGCCGGCGCCCGCGCCCGCGGCGGAGCCCGCTCCGGCGGCCGCGCCCGCGCCCAACCCCTGACGGGACGTGCGCGGCGCGCTACACTGTGTTCGTTGTGCACCGACCTAGGGCGGCCCTGGGGCTGCCGGGGAGGCCAGAATGAAACGCTTGACGCTGAAGTTGCTCGTGCTCGTGGCGGTGTTGGGCTTCGGTTTCGCGGCGGTCGCGAAGCCGAAGCCGGCGGCCGGCGGCGGCGGGGGCAAGGTGCAGTCGAAGTTCTACGACTTCTCCGACCAACTCATCGACGGCGAAATCAAGAAACCCACGGCGCTCTATACCGACGCTCGGCAGCGGGTCAATTTCGACCGCCTGCTCCGGCTGAAGAAGAGCTTCCTGCCGGCCATGATGCAGACCTCGAAAGAGCGCATCTTCAAGTAGCATCACGTCGGACGCCAGGCTGAGGCCACGGGCCGCAGTCGGCGCGCCCTGCCGCAGGACCGAGCCCCTTCGGTCGTCCGAAGGGGCCCAGCCGCTACAGCCGCATCCCGCCCGTCACCCCGTACAGGCCACCCGTGACGTAGTCGTTCTCGACCAGGAACTGGGCGAGGTGGGCAACCTCTTCGGGCTGCCCGAGCCGGCCCGCTGGGACGAGTTTGAGCAACTTGTCGAGCGCATCCTGGCGCATGTCCTTCATGACCATCGGGGTGCCGATGAAGCCGGGCGAGATGGCGTTGACGCGGATGCCGTAGCGCGCCAATTCCTTGGACCAGCATACGGTCATGGCGCGAACGCCGGCCTTGGTGGCGGCGTAGTTTGTCTGGCCGAAGTTGCCTTCACCCGCGATGCTGGACATGAGCAGGATGACGCCGCCGTTGCCGAGCTCGGCCATGCAGGCCGCGGCTTCGCGTCCGGTGAGGAACACGCCGGTCAGGTTGACGTCGATGACCATCTGCCACTGCGCGAGGCTCATCTTGTGCACGACCTTGCGGCTCGCGGGGTCGACCTTGATGAGCAGGCCGTCGCGCAGGATGCCGGCATTGAGCACGGCCACGTCGAGCCGGCCGAAGCGCTCGACGGCGCGCCGCATGAGGCGTTCGGCGTCGGCCTCCTTCGTGATGTCGACCGTGACCGTTTCGACTTCGGCGCCGAGCTGCTCGACTTCGACTTTCGCCGCCGCGAGTTGCTCCGCCGAGATGTCGCCCATGACGATGCGCGCCCCCGCCGTGGCGAAGCGCTTGCTCATGGCCAGGCCGATGCCCTGCGCCCCGCCCGTGATGACCACAACCTTGCTCTGGATGTCCATGCCGCTGCCTCCGATGTTGCGGGACCCCCGAGAGTCGACGCCCCCAAACGAGCGGCGCTCGACTCCAGCCGTACGCGTGTCAGGACTCGTCCGGTCGTTGTCCCGAGCCGAATGCCGCCATGGTATTCGAGCGACGGGCGCTTGTCACCTGCTCGCCGGTTCTCCTGTTCCCCCCGGAAAACGCCCCCTTGGGCCGGGCCGGCCCGGCCCAGACTGCGGCGATGCACACCGGCCGCGCGGCCGTTGCGCGTTGACCCGAAACTTGACGGTCGTTTGCGCCCGGTGCTAGATTCGGCCGACAACTGAAAGGATGTTCAGCACCCATGGGCAACGAGCAGAACGGACTGGAGAAGCTGGCGCCGGCAGCGCTCCCAACCCTCGGGGGCACGTTCCGTCCGCCAACGGGCCTGGCCCACGTGCTGCAGCAGCTCCACAGCGAAAGCGGGTTCGGGGCCAGTGTCACGGCGCATCGCACGCTGCCGGCCCAGGCAGCCGAAACGGTCCCGCTGCCCACCTGGCTGCACCCCGAACTCGCGGCCGCCCTCAAGAAATCGGGCGTGGTGAGCCTGTACACGCACCAGGCCGAGGCCGTCGCCGCCGTGCGCGCGGGTCACGATGTGCTGCTCGTCACCCCCACCGCATCGGGCAAAACGCTCTGCTACAACTTGCCGGTCCTGCAGCGCATTCTCGAAGAGCCCGAAACGCGCGCGCTCTACCTCTTCCCCACGAAGGCGTTGAGCCAGGACCAGTACCACGGCCTGCACCGCCTCATCTCCACCCTCGAACGGCCCGTGTCGACGTTCACGTTCGACGGCGACACGCCCTCCGATGCGCGCCAGGCCGTGCGGGCGCACGGCCACATCGTCGTCTCCAACCCCGACATGCTGCACCAGGGCATCCTGCCGCATCACACCAAGTGGCTAAAGTTGTTCCGTAATTTGCGATACGTGGTCATCGACGAGGTGCACCAGTACCGCGGGGTCTTCGGCAGCCACGTGAGCAACGTGTTGCGGCGCCTGCAGCGCGTGTGCGCGTTCCATGGCTCAGCGCCGCAGTTCGTGTTCTGCTCGGCCACGGTGGCCAACCCGGCCGAGCACGGCGAAGCGCTGCTCGAACGGCCGCTCCACGTGGTCTCGAAATCGGGGGCGCCGCGCGGCGAGCGCCACGTCGTCTTCTGCAATCCGCCGGTCGTCAACGCGCAACTGGGCCTGCGGGCGAGCTACTTGCAGGTGGCGCGCCGCCTCGGCACGGCCTTCATCGGGCGCGGCATTGCGACCATTCTGTTCGCGCAGTCGCGGCTGCACGTCGAGCTGCTTCTGAAGTACTTGCGCGAAGACCTGGCCCGCATGCAACTCGACCCGCAACGCGTTCAAGGCTACCGCGGCGGCTACCTGCCCGACTTGCGCCGGCGCATCGAGCGGGGGCTGCGCGAAGGGCAGTACCTTGGCGTCGTGGCTACAAACGCGCTCGAACTCGGCATCGACATCGGGCAACTCGCCGTGTGCATCCTCGCCGGCTATCCGGGCACCGTCGCCAGCATGTGGCAGCGCGCCGGGCGCGCGGGGCGCGGGCACGAACCGTCGTTGACGCTGTTCGTCGCCAGTTCGAGCCCGCTCGACCAATACATCGTGCAGAACCCCGACTACTTCTTCGCGCAGTCGCCCGAACACGCGCGGCTGCACGCCGACAACGTCTTCGTGGCGGTCGACCACATCAAGTGCGCGGCGTTCGAACTGCCGTTCCGTGACCAAGAAGGTTTCGGGCGCCTGCCCGGCAGCGAGGTCGACGCGGTGCTCGAACACCTCGCGCAGCATCGGGTCGTGCACCGCAGCGGCGGGCGCACGCACTGGATGAGCGAAGTGTTCCCGGCGGCGCAGGTCGACCTGCGCGCCATTCCGGGCGAGAACTTCGCGGTCATCGACCTCGTGCACGACCGCGTGCTCGCCGAGGTCGACTTCGAGAGCGCCCAGACCACGCTCCACGAACACGCCATCTACAACCTCGACGGCGTGCAGTATCTCGTCGAACGGCTCGACTACGACAATCACCAGGCCTTCGTGCGTCAGGTCGACAACGACTACTTCACGCACGCGCTCACCTACTCGCGGGTGCAGGTGCTGGCGGTCGACGACGACCGCAGGGGACCCGGCGGCGCTCCGGTCGAACACGGCGAGGTCAGCGTCACCCGGCAGGTCGTCGGCTTCAAGAAAATCAAGTTCTACACCGGCGAAAACATTGGCTTCGGCGACGTCAACCTGCCCGAGATCACGCTGCACACGACGGCCTACTGGTTCACCCTGCCCGAAGACCGCGTGCGCGCGCTCGGCTTTGGCGCCGAAGCCCTCGTCGACGGGCTGGCCGGGCTCTCCTTCGCGCTGCAGTACGTCTCGGCCGGGCTGCTCATGTGCGACCCGCGCGACCTCGGCCGGGCGGTGGGCGACAAGTCGGCGCGTTGGTTCGCTGCGCTGCAAGTCGAGCGCGGGGCCGGCGAGCCGAGTTCGGCGCTTCGCGGCGAGCTCGACTTCGCCGCCGACCGCTTCGATCCGACGGTGTTCATCTACGACAACTACCCGGGGGGCGTGGGGTTTTCGCCCACCCTGTTCGCGCACCACGAAGAACTGCTCGCCCGCACCGAACAGCTCGTGCGCGGCTGCCCGTGCTCCGGCGGCTGTCCATCGTGCGTGGGGGCACAGGCCGGCCCCGCGGCGCAGGCCAAGCCCATTGCGTTGGCGCTCCTCGCGTGCCTGCGGCGGGCCGACGATGGAGGTGCGGCGTGCTGAGGTTCGGCAGCGGCGCCGATCGCCCGAGCGGCGCACTGGGCGCGGCCGAGGCGCCTGGCGGGGCCGGCAGCGCCACGGGCAAGCCCCTGGGGCTGCAGGCACTCATCGCGCGGGGCGACCTCATGCGCGGCAGTGCACTCGAAACGCGACCTCGCGCGGCCCCGGCGCGCGGGGCCGGGCTGGCCGAGCGGCTTGCCGAACTCGCCGCGCGGGAGCGGCGCCGGGCAGCCACCGAGGCGCCGCTGCCCGACCCCGCGGCGGGCGAGCCGGCGGCACTCGATGCGTTGCTGCCGGTCGTACGGCGGCGCACGGCCCGGGGTACCGTCGTCGAACTCGTCGAACGCGTGCCCTTCAGCGAGACGTTCGGCAACCAGCGGTTCGCCGAAGTGCTGGCCGCGTCGCCCGAGGCTCTGCTCGAACTGCTCTCCGACCCGCGGCTCGGCCCTTTCGGCCTCCACGATGCCGTGTTCTTCGACATCGAGACCACAGGGCTCAGCCAGGGGGTGGGCACCGTGGCTTTCCTCGTGGCCCTCGCCACCATCGAAGGCGACGGCGTCGTCGTGAGGCAACTCTTGCTCGAAGACATGGCCGACGAGGCGGCACTGCTCCTCGAAGTGCAGCGCACGCTCGGCGGCCGGCGCACGCTCGTGAGTTACAACGGGCGCGCATTCGACGCGCACATCCTGCAGAGCCGGGCCACGCTCCAGGGGCTCGACGACGAGTTCGACGTCCTGTCGCAGCCCCATCTCGACCTGTTGTACCCGAGTCGTACGCTGTTTCGTGGGCTGTGGGCCGACTGCCGCCTCCAAACGCTCGAACGTGAACTGCTCGGTTTTGCGCGCGTGGGCGACGTGCCCTCGGCGCTGGTCGCGAGCCTCGGCGCCGAGTTCCTGCGTACGGGCAACGCCCTGCCGATCGTCCCGGTGGTCAAGCACAACCGCCTCGACGCGCTGGCGCTCGTCGCGTTGTTTGCCCGGCTGGCGCTCTGCCTCGCCGACGCGGGCTACCCGTGGCCGCCGCACGTGGCGGCCAATCTGGGGCGCCACCTGTTGCGCCGCGGGCGCAATGCCGAGGCTGCCGAACGCTTGGAGGCGGCGCGGGCCGCACCGGGCGCCGCCGCCGGCACGCCGGCCTCCGCCGGGGCCTTGCGCGACCGGGTCACGGCGCTCAAGCGCCTGCTCGGCGGCGCGCCCGATCCCGCGACAGTCGAGGCCCTCCGCGACGCGCTCGAAACGCAATTGCGGCTGTGCCTGCGCGCGGGTCTCGACGGCGCCTGGGTGCACGCCGAACTGTGCCGGTTCTACGACGTGCAGCGGCGTGCGCCCGAACGCGCCCTGCCGCACGCCGAGGCGGCGCTGTTGGCACTCGGGCCACGGGCTGCGCCCGCCGAACGGGGGCTGGCCGAACGGCGCGTCGCGCGTCTCAGGCGGCGCCTCGGCACAAGCACGACGCACGCCGTTTCGGGGCCTTTCTGTGGCTTGACAAGCGAATCGGCTTGCCCATAATCAGCGCCTGCCGTGCGGCAGGGGTCGCAAGGCGGGGCTAGGTAGCTCAGCTGGTCAGAGCAAGCGGCTCATATCCGCTGGGTCGGGGGTTCAAGTCCCTCCCTAGCCATCCCGACGAGGGGCCGTGTTCTTCGGAACACGGCCCCTTGCCTTTCTTGACCACCGCCTTTCGGCCTCGCGTCCGTCATGAGTCCTTCAGCCGGTAGCCCACCCCAGGCTCGGTGACGAGCAGGCGTGGCCGGGCAGCGTCGGCCTCGACCTTTGCGCGCAATTGCGTCATGAACACGCGAAGGTAGTGCGTCTCGGCGACGTACGGCGGGCCCCAGACCTCCTTGAGGATCTGGCGGTGGGTGAGCACCTTGCCGGCGTTTTTCGCGAGCAGCACGAGCAGGCGGTACTCGGTGGGCGTCAGATGGACCTCGCCGTCGCGCACGAACACCTCGCGGCGCTCCAGGTCGATGCGCAGCGGCCCCACCGTGAGCACGACCTCGGCGCCCTCGCTGCCTGCCGCGGCCGCGTGGCGCAGGGCCACACGCATGCGTGCCAGCAACTCCTTGACGCCAAAAGGTTTGGTCAGATAGTCGTCGGCGCCGGCGTCGAGTGCCGTGACCTTGTCGTCCTCGCGGCCGCGGGCCGAGATGACGATGATGGGCACCCGGCTCCATTCGCGGATCTGGCGCGTCAACGCGATGCCGTCGCCGTCGGGCAGGCCGAGGTCGAGCAGCAACAGCTCGGGATTGTGGGTCGTGACGGCCACAAGCGCCTCGCGGGCCGTGGTCGCCTCGATCGTCCGATAGCCCTGGGCGCCGAGCGCCGCGCGCAGAAACCGCAACATCGGGGTCTCGTCGTCGACGACGAGCACGAGCGGTCGGCTTTCGCTCATGTGCGGCCTTCCTCTCCGCCCGGCCGGTCGCGCTCTCCGAGGCCGGGCGCCGCGGGCGGCGGATCGACGAGCGGCAGCACGATGCGGATGAGCGCGCCCCCGCCCGGGCGGTTCTCGCCCGCGATCGTGCCGCCATGCGCCTGGACGATGCCGCGGCAGATGGCGAGGCCGAGCCCGACACCGCCCGTGCGCACGCCGGGGCCCCGGTAGAACTTCTCGAACACCGCATCCTCGGCGCCCGCCGGCAGGCCCGGGCCGCGGTCTGCGACCTCGATCCGCAGTTTCCGGCCGTCGGGGCGCGCCGCGATGTCGAGGGGCCCGCTCGGACCGCCGTGCTTCACGACGTTATCGATCAAGTTCACGAAGACTTGCTCGAACAGCACGGGGTCGACGAACAGCAGCGGCAGCGCCGGCGGCAGGCTGACGTTGACGGCGCGCGAGCCGAGTTTGGCCTCGGCCCGGGACAGCGCCGACCCGACGGTCTCTTCAAGCGGCACCCATTCGCGTCTCAGTGCGATGCCCCCGGATTCGAGGCGCACCATGTCCAGGATGTTGGTGACGAGCCGCTCCATGCGCTCGCCCTCGCTGCAGATCGTCTCGCAGAGTTCGCGCCGCGCCGCTTCCGCGAGCAGGCTGCCCTCATCGCGCAGCACCGTACCGGCCCCCACGATGGCGCCGAGCGGCGTGCGCAGGTCGTGCGAGACGACTCCGAGCAGCGCGCTGCGCGTTTCCTCGGTGCGTGCGCGCAGGGCCGCGGCCTCAGCCTCGGCCGCGAGCCGGGTACGTTCGAGGGAGAGCGCCACCTGACGCACGAAGGCCGCGAAGAAACCCTGTTCGCCAACCGCAAGGGCATCGTGCGAGGGATCGACGATGGCGAGCACGCCCAGCGTCGTCGCCCCGGCCTGGAGCGGCAGGCAGGCCACGGCCGCGCCGGGGAGCGTGTCACTGCCGCGGCCCGCCGGCCGGCCATGCGCGACGGCGTAGTTCGCCACGGCCAACTCATCCGCCCCGAGCACGAGACCCGGGCGACTCGTCGCGCGGGCCACGAGTGCACCCGCGGCGTTTCGCAACAGCACCACGGCCGCGCCGCCGAACACCTCGGCGGCGCGTGCGGCCGCGATGGGGGCCACACGCGCTTCGTCCGGGGCGAGCGTGAGTTCGCGGCTGAGCGCGTAGAGGGCGGCGGTGCGTTCTTCGCGCAGCCGGGCGGCGTTCTCCTGGCGGCGCAGGCGCGTAGTCAGGCTGCTGACGACCAGCCCCACGACGAACATCATGGCGAACGTCAGCAGATGCCGGGCGTGCTCGACGCTGAACGTGTAGTAGGGGGGCACGAAGAAGAAGTCGTATGCCCCGACCGACAGCGCGGCCGCGACGAGCGCCGGGCCTCGGCCGTAGCGAAACGCCACGAGCATGATGGCCAGCAGAAACAGCATGACGAAATCGGGCTGCGACAGCTGGCCGCGGCCGAGAAGGCCGAGGCCCGTTGCCGTGCCCACGAGCGCCGCACCGACCGCGGCTCCGACGCGATCGAAGACGCGAGGTGTGCGCTCGGGCTTCTCGGGGCTGCTCGGCGGGGCTTCGTCGCCGGCGATGAAGTGCACTTCGATGTCGCCGCTGCCCCGCACGAGTTGGTTCACGAGCGAGCCCTTGAGCCGGTCGCGCCAGCGGGCGTGGGTCGGTTTGCCGATGACCATGCGGGTGACGTTGTGTGCCCGCGCGTAGCGCAGCAGTTCGTCGGCCACCCGCGGCCCCGAAAGACACGCGACCTCGGCCCCGAGCGATTCGGCGAGCCGCAGGTGGGCCTGGAGCCGCGCCCGGGCCGCGGGCGTGAGCGGGAAGGCGCCCGGGGCCTCGACCGAGGCCGCCACCCAGCGCGCCCGCAGGCCCGCCGCCAGGCGGCGAGCCCCGCGAATGAGCGTGGCCGACGACGGGCTCGGCCCCACGCAGACGAGCACGCGTTCGGCCGCGGCCCAGGTTTGTCCGATCTCGTGGTCGGCCCGGTAGGCGCAGACCTCGGCGTCGATGCGTTCGGCCGCGCGGCGCAGCGTAAGTTCGCGCAGCGCCAGCAAGTTGCCACGGCGGAAGAAGTGTTCGACGGCGCGCCGCGCCTCCGTGGGCAGGTAGACCTTGCCCGCGCGTAGCCGCTCGATCAGTTCGTCGGGCGGCAGGTCGACCACGGCGAGCACGTCGGCCCGCTCCACGATGGAGTCGGGCACCGTCTCGCGCACCCGCACGTGCGCGATCTGGGCGATGACGTCATTGAGGCTCTCGATGTGCTGGACGTTGAGCGTCGTGTGCACGTCGATGCCGTGCTCCAGAAGTTCGAGCACGTCCTGGTAGCGTTTCGCGTGGCGGCCGCCCGGTGCGTTCGTGTGCGCGAGTTCGTCGAGCAGCAGCACTTTGGGACGCAGCGCGATGGCGCGATCGAGATCGAACTCTGCGAGCGTCGTTCCCTGGTAGGCGACTTGCCGGCGGGGGAGCACGTCCAGGCCTTCGAGCAACTCGGCCGTCTCGGGGCGGCCGTGCGTCTCGACGTAGCCGACGAGGAGGTGCGTGCCGTCCGCCGCGAGGCGCCGCGCGGCTTCGAGCATGGCATAGGTCTTGCCCACCCCCGGCGCATAGCCGAAGAAGATCTTGAGCGTGGCGCGCTGGCCCCGCGCAGCCTCAGCCTGCACGCGGCGGAGCACCCGGTCGGGGTCGGGGCGACGAGGCTCGTCCGGCATGGGTCACCTGTCCCGCAGCGGCGCGCCGCCGCGGGCGTCGCGGGGTTGCAGGGCTTGCAGCGCCAGGTTCAGCCGCAACACGTTCACCCGCGGCGGACCGGTCAGCGCGGCCAGGCCGCGTTCGACGTGCGCGTCGACGAGCCGACGGACCCGCGTCTCCGACAGGCCCCGCAGCCGCGCCACGCGGGCCACTTGGTAGTCGGCCGCGGCCCGGGAGATGTGCGGGTCGAGTCCGCTCGCCGACGCCGTCACCAGATCGAGCGGGATCGGCCGCGCGTTCGTCGGGTCCGCCTCCCGCAGCGTCCGGACACGCGCGGCCACGACGGAACGCAAGGCCGGGTTGGCCGGCCCCAGATTCGAGCCCGCGCCCGCCCGCGCGTCGTAGGGCACGGGCCGGGTTGCCGAAGGGCGCCCAAAGAAAAACTCCGGGCGCGCGAAGGGCTGGCCGACGAGCATGGACCCGACCTCCTGTCCCGCAACCTCCATGATGCTCCCGGTGGCGGCACGAGGGAACGCAAGCGCCGCAAAACCGGACACCCCGAGCGGGTAGAGGCCGCCGCAGAGCAGCGTGAACAGGCCGAGCAGCGAGAGGGCCGAGCGAACCGCTGGCCACATGGTCAGACTCCCAGGGCCTGGAGCAGCAGGTCGATGAGTTTGATCCCGGCAAACGGCAGCAGCAGTCCGCCGAGGCCGAAGACGAGCAGGTTGCGGCGCAGCAGGCGCGCGGCCGGCGCCGGCCGGTAGCGCACGCCGCGCAGCGCGAGCGGGATGAGCGCCACGATGATGAGCGCGTTGAAGATGACGGCCGCGAGCACGGCGCTGGCCGGCGAGTGCAGCCCCATCACGTCGAGCGCGCCGAGCTCGGGGTACGTCGTCGCAAAGGCGGCCGGCAGAATGGCGAAGTACTTCGCCACGTCGTTGGCCAGACTGAAAGTCGTGAGCGCGCCACGTGTGATCAGCAGCTGCTTGCCAATGGCCACGATGTCCAGCAGTTTCGTTGGGTTGGAATCGAGGTCGATGAGGTTTCCGGCTTCCTTGGCGGCCTGCGTGCCCGTATTCATGGCCACGGCCACGTCGGCCTGAGCGAGCGCCGGGGCGTCGTTTGTGCCATCTCCCGTCATGGCCACGAGATGTCCCTGGGCCTGGGCCTCGCGGATGAGCGCCAACTTGCGTTCGGGCGTCGCCTCGGCGAGCACGTCGTCGACCCCGGCCTCGGCGCCGATGGCCGCCGCCGTGAGCGCGTTGTCGCCCGTCACCATGACCGTACGGATGCCGAGCCGGCGCAGCTCGGCGAAGCGTTCGGCAAGCCCGCCCTTGACGATGTCCTTGAGGTGCACGACGCCGAGCGTGCGGCCGCCCTCGGCCACGAGAAGCGGGGTTGCCCCGCTCTCTGCGAGCCGGGCGGCGTCGTCGGCGACTTCCGGCGGCACGCGCCCGCCCTGCTCGGCGACGAAGCGCGCGATGGCGTCGACCGCCCCCTTGCGGATGGAGCGCGTGCCGACGTCGACGCCCGACATGCGCGTCACGGCCGAAAAGGGCACAAAACGCGGCGGGGCGCCGGGGAAATCGCGGGCCCGCAGCGCGAAGCGCTTCTTCGCGAGCACGGCGATGCTGCGGCCCTCGGGCGTCTCGTCGGCGAGCGAGGCGAGTTGCGCAGCCGCGGCGAGCGTTTCTTCACCGACGCCCGGGGCGGGCAGGAATGCCACGGCTTCGCGGTTGCCCAGCGTGATGGTGCCCGTCTTGTCGAGCAGCAGCACGTCGACATCGCCGGCCGCCTCGACCGCGCGGCCCGACAGCGCCAGCACGTTCGCCTGCACCATGCGGTCCATCCCCGCGATGCCAATGGCCGAGAGCAGCCCGCCGATGGTCGTGGGAATGAGGCAGACCAGCAGCGCGACGAGCACGGTCAGCGGCACCGGGCTGCCGGCGCCCGCCTGGCGCACCGCGAACATCGAGTAGGCGCACAGGGTGACCGTGACCAACAAAAAGACGATCGTGAGCGTGGTCAGCAGGATGGAGAGTGCCAATTCGTTCGGCGTCTTCTGGCGGTGGGCCCCCTCGACGAGTCCGATCATGCGGTCGAGGAAGGTCTCGCCCGGATTGGCCGAGATGCGGACGAGCAGGCTGTCCGAGAGGACGCGGGTGCCGCCCGTGACGGCGCTACGGTCGCCGCCACTCTCGCGAATGACCGGCGCGCTCTCGCCCGTGATGGCGCTTTCATCGACGGCCGCGATGCCCGAGAGCACCTCGCCGTCGCCGGGAATGAGCTCGCCGGCCGTCACGAGCACGATGTCGCCCCGCGCAAGTTCGGCCGAGCGCACCCATTCGCCCGCGGCGACGGGGTCGGGGGCCGTGAGCCGGCGGGCACGGATGTCCGTGCGCGCACGGCGGAGCGCGGCCGCCTGGGCCTTGCCGCGGCCCTCGGCGAGCGCTTCGGCGAAATTCGAGAACAACACCGTGAACCAGAGCCACAACGCCACCGCCAGGATGAAGCCCGGCGGCGCCTCGCCGGCCCCCGTGAGCGCCGCGTGAGCGAAGAGGGCCGTTGTGAAGGCGCTGCCCACGGCGACGACGAGGAGCACGGGGTTGCGCGCGAGCTGCCGGGGGTGGAGTTTTGCGAAGGCCGCGAGCACGGCCCGACCGACGAGGCCACGGTGGCGCGCGCGAGCCGGATGGTTCTGGGCAATCATGGCGTCGCTCCGAGAGGGCCGACGGCCTGCAATTGCTCGACGAGCGGGCCGAGCGCGAGGGCCGGCAGGAACGTGAGCGCGCCGACCAACAGCACCGTGGCGACGAGCAGTCCGGCGAAAAGTGGCGTGTGCGTCGGCAGCGTGCCCGGGGACGGCGGCGTCCGGTTCTTGCGCGCGAGCGAACCCGCAATGGCCAACACCGGCACGATGACTCCAAACCGTCCGATGAGCATGCAGATCGCGAGGCCGAACGTGTAGAAGTCGCCCGTGGCGTCGAGCCCGGCCATGGCGGAGCCGTTGTTGTTGGCCGCCGACGAGAAGGCGTAGAGGATCTCGCTGAAGCCGTGAGGCCCGGGGTTCAACGCCGCGCGCGCCGCGTCGGGCAGGGCACAGGCGAATGCCGTGCCGACGAGCACGGTTGCCGCGGGCAGCAGAATCCCGAGCGAGGCCAACTTCAACTCGAACGCCTCGAGTTTCTTGCCGAGCAGTTCGGGCGTGCGGCCCACCATGAGCCCCGCGATGAAGACGGCGAGGATGGCGAACAGCAGCAGTCCATAGAGGCCCGAGCCGACACCGCCAAAGGCAACCTCACCGAGCTGCATGAGCACGAGGGGCCCGAGCACGCCGAGCGGCATGAAACTGTCGTGCAGAGCGTCGACCGAGCCGTTCGAGGCCGCGGTCGTTGCCGTGGCCCAGAGAGCACTCGCCGGGACGCCGAAGCGCAGTTCCTTGCCTTCGAGATTGCCCGCGCCGCCGTCGACGCCGAGTCCCGCCAGGGCGGGATTGCCCGCCTCCTCCGCCGCGTTCGTGAGCAGCAGGAACGGCAGCACGAGGACGGTCATCACGGCGAACAGCATGCGGCCGTGGCGCCTGGAGGCGACGAGGCGCCCGAAGGTGAAGCAGAACGCCGCCGGAATGAGCAGGATGGCCAGCAATTCCAGTAGGTTGCTGAGCGGCGTGGGGTTCTCGAAGGGATGGGCTGAGTTCGCGCCGAAGAAGCCGCCGCCGTTCGTGCCGAGCTGCTTGATGGCCACCTGCGCCGCCACGGGCCCGAGCGGCAGGAACTGCGTCGTCTGTCCTGGGTCGGCCGGGGCATCGAGGAGCGGCACAGCGTGCTCCCCTGCAAACGTCTGCACGACCCCTTGCGAGACGAGCAGGCCGGCGAGCAGGAGCGAAAGGGGCAGCAGAACGTACAGCGTGCCGCGTGTCAGGTCGACCCAGAAGTTGCCGATCGTTCCGCATTCGCGGCGGGCGAACCCCCGCGCGAGCGCCACCGCCACGGCCATACCGGTCGCGGCGGACACGAAGTTCTGCACCGTGAGCGCCCCGAGCTGGGTGAGGTGGCTCATGGTCGTCTCGCCCGCGTAGGCCTGCCAGTTCGTGTTGGTCACGAAACTGACGGCGGTGTTGAAGGCGATGCCCGGCGGGACGCCCTCGAACCCAAGCGGGTTCAGGGGGAACGCGCCCTGGAGGCGTTGGAGCCCGTAGACCACGAAGAGGCCGGCGAGGTTGAACAGCAGCAGGCTCAGCGCGTAGCGCGGCCAGGGCATCTCGACTTCGGGATGGACACCGGCGAGGCGGTAGACGTGGCGTTCGACGCGGCCGAAGATGCGGGTTGCGTGCCGTGCCTCCCCCGAGTAGACGCGCGCCATATAGCCGCCGAGCGGCACCGCCGCCAGGAGCAGCGCGGCGAAATAGGCGCTGAACAGCGTTCCGGCCTCGGGACTCATCAGAACCACTCCGGCTTCAGGAGCGCGAGCGTCAGGTAGGCGAGCAGCAGTCCCGCAAGAATGCCGCCAACCCACAGCAAAGCCTCCATCGTCATCCTCCGTTGGCCGGCCGCCGCTCACGCCCCGCCGCGCATCCTTCGGTTGCGCCGCGGCGCCGCCGCGCGGCACACGCCGTCCAATGGCCGAAGCACTGCGCGGCGAAGTGCCGCCGCACCAACACTTGCCGGTCTGCCGAGCACCCACACACGCTCACCGTCAGTCGGCCGGAGCGCCGCAGGTGCAGGTCGGGGCACACGTCACGCGGCACGGGCAGTGCTTCGGCGAGTGAGAAACCGGCCGCGGGGGTCAGGGCGGCGACAAACACCCGTGCGACCCCCGCGGCGAAGAGCGCGGAGATCCAGGCGGCCGCCGGCGCGGGGCAGATGACCGTGAGGTGCTCCGGCGAGCCGCCCGCGGATTTGAAAAACCAAGTGGCCGCCAGCAACTCCCCGATATCGGCCTCCGGGTCGGCCGTCTGGATGGCCACGCGCAGCGAAGCGGCGACGGCCGCCTGGAGCGCCGGCAGCACGCCCGCAGCGCGGCTCCAGGATTGGCGGACCGGGTCGTGGATGAACAGTTCCATTCGTGCCCTCGCGGCGATGGCCAACGGCGCGTGCTCCGGTGCGCCGCAAGGCGGAATGTAGCGGCTCGCGACTCAGGACGGGGTCAAGGTAGGGGCCGTGGGGGTCAGGAAAGCGTCAAGGTCCTGGGGGGATGGGGATGGTCGCGCTGCGCGGAGGTCCGCTCCGCAGGCGGTGGGTGTCCGCTTCCGGCCGGCCGTTGGGATGGACGCCGCGCGGCCGAGCCGCCTGCCGCTTCGCGGGACCGCGCGGGCCAACGTGCCGCCGGTTGCTAGATGGCGTCCCAGCGGCGGGCGAGGTCGGCCTGCTCGTGTTCGGCCTTCTCGCGTTCGGCGTCGGTGCGCGCGTCGCGGTATTCGGCCATGCGTTTCCAGTACTTCTCGGCGAGGGCCGGCAGGTGGCGCCCTCCGATGAAGCGACGCGGTTCGCGGTATTCGATGGGCTCGCCTTCGGCCGCCGGGTAGTCGAAACGTTGCAGGATGTCGCGCAACGTCGCGCCCACGCGTTCGAGCAGTTCGGCCACCCGCGGGTTGTCGCGCAGCGACGACGGCTGGGCCTCGCACTCGACGCCCGCGAGCCAGACGTCGAGCGTGCGCAAGGCGGCGAGGGTCGCGTCGGTGAGCGCTTGGCCTTCGGTGCGCAACGCCTCGCGCAGGGCCTTGACCTGCGCATCGGAGAGGGCCCGGGCCCAGGTCTGGTTGCCGAGGAAACGTCGCTTGGCCTCGGACTCGAAGTAGTAGGGAATGTCGACCTTCAGGATTTCGGCCACTTCGTCGGCGATGGCCAGAATGCGCCCGTTGAGATCGGCAATCCGGGATGAGGCAGCCGTGGGGTCGGTTGGCGTCATGGAAACCTCCGTGGAAACCCGCTCGGAGGCATATTTTGGCGCAGTTGGCGCTGAGTGGCAAACCCTGCGCTGGGCGGACCGAGCGATGCGCCCGGCGCCTGCCGCCGTCGCCGTTGCCGCGGCCCCCGGCGGACGTCAGAAGTTCTGCGTGAAGTAGATCTGCAGGCCGACGGGGGGGCGGCCCGGGCGCGGCCGGCCAAGCGCCGTGATGGGCAGCGGGTAGGCGAGGTCGACGGCAAGCAGACTCGGGTTGATGCCGAAGAGATCGGCGTGGAAGCGCAGCCCGTAGCCGACGGCGAGCGCACTGTCGGCGGAGGCGAAGAACTCCGGGCCGCGCGCGGCCACCGTGGCCGCATCGAGGAACAGCGCGCCTCCGAGCGCCCGCCACCAGGCCAGCCGCAGGACGGAGACGTCAAGCGCGCGCGTGAGCAGGTGGCGGTACTCGACGGCCGCCGTCAGCATGTGGCGTCCGCTGCGTTCGAGGGTGGGCAGCGCGCGCACCCCGCCGCGCCCGCCGATGGCGTAGCCCTGTTGGGGCCGCACGGCACCGAACGTGAGGCCCATGCCGCCGCGAAACGCGAGTTGATGCGTGGGGGTCACGGGCCACAGGTAGCTGCCGGAAACGACCGTCTGAAACGCGATATCGGGTTGCCCGGCGGCGTCCGAGAACAGGGCGCCAGCGTACGCCACGAAGCGGTAGCCCCGGAGCGGTGTGAACGGGGTGAGCCCGTTGTCGAGCACGAGCGAGAGCCCGCTCGCTGCCTCGAAGCCCGCTGCGTGGCCGGCGCCCGCGCGCAGGTACGACGCGCTGAGCGACCATTCCAGGTGCCCGACGAGCCAGTTCGGCGTCACCTTGCGGCCGAAGCCGTAGCTGTAGAGCAGCGCCAGCCCATCGCTCTGCGCCAGGTGGTAGGGCCGCAGCCCGAAGGCATGGCGCAGGTCGTAGAGCCGGCGCAGTTTGAGGTCGACCGCGGCCTGGATGGTGCCGTCGGTTGCGCCAAACGAGAGGAAGGGGCGTTCGACGAGCAGCCGCAGCGCGAGGTCGCTGCGGTTGTCGAGACGCGGGTCGGCGGAAGGGTCGCGGCTGGTCTCGACGAGTCGTTGGAGCGGGTCGATGCGCACCCGGCGCAACGCTGCCGGCGCGGCGACCGATACCTCGGTCGGCCCCGCAGCGCTCTCGACGACGCGGTCGAGCGCCGCACCGTCGCCGGTCTCGAAGCGCACCGTGACAGGCTCCGGCGGTCCGGCGTCGCCCTCGCGCAGCACGGTGGCGCGATGCTCGAAACGGCCCGACCGCGGGTCGCGCGTGGAGTGCACCGCGTCGAGCCGCAGATTGAAACGCGGATACGGTCCGAGCCAGGCATCGAAGAACGCCGGGCCGGGGAGCGCGGGGCAGGCGCGCAGCGGGCGCCGCGCCGGATCGGCCAGATAGTCCCGCAGGGCCGCGTCGAGCGCCGGCTCCCCGAGGCGGTCCAGCAGTTTTTCATAGAGGCGGCGGCCCGTCGGGCGTTCGTGGCCGTGCAGCTCGTATCGGTCGCGCAGCGGGTCGGTGTCGTCGATGACGTAGAAGTAGGCGTCCGCAAAGGCCATCTGCGGCGCCTGCAGCACGTCGTCGATGACCGCGAGAAAGGCCCCCGGGGCGAGCACGCCGAACGCGTCCTCTTCGGCGCCATAGCGCGTCCGCACGAAGCGCCGCAGGACCCATTCGGCGAGCACGTCGGCCGTCCAGGCGGTATCGGTTGGCGCCTCGCGCGCGGCCAGAACCGCGCGGAAGCGCTCCGCGAACAGGGCCCGCAACAGCCGGAAACGGTGGAATTTCAGCACGCGTTCGACGGGCGTCACACGGAAGGCGAAGTCGCTCACGAACACGCCCTGGCTGACCGGCAGCGCCAGGTCGCGGCGCAAGGGCGCCTCGACGAGCAGCAGCGCGCGCGGAGAGGGCAGCTCGGGCAGGGTTTCGCGGAGGAAGGCGAGCCCGGCGGCGGCCGTCTGCAGCACCTCGCGCTCGGCGGGGATGACCCCGAGTTCGGGCGCGGCCGTGCGCGCGGCGCCGGGCTCGGCGTCGTCGGCTGGGGACCCGCGGCGCGCCCTGTGCACGAGGGCAAGCCGCGTCGGCCCGGCCGTGAGCGTGGCCACC
>CAYRCM010000131.1:0-16854 GCA_964422715.1 uncultured Myxococcales bacterium
GGGGCCGGGGCGGCCGGCGGGGCAGCCGCAACACAGGCCAAGGCCGATGCGAACGCGAGCAGGGCAACGAGGGTGCGGAGCATGGGGCGCTCTCCTCCGCCGCGCGCGGGGCGCGGGCGGCCCGCAGCATACGGGCCGGCGCGGGCCGCGGTCAACGCCTCGGCGGCAGGGCAGGGCGCGCCGCGGCTCAGTCCCAGCCGAGCCAGGTGGCATGGTAGAGCGTCTGCCGCGTGCAGCCCGGACAGCCCGGCTCCGTGCACGTGGCCGCGGCGTCGCACACGGTGAACGGCTGGCAGGCGCCGCTGACGATGACCCACGGGTACCAGTTTTCGGCGGCTTCCTCGGCCGCCAGCGAGTCGTAGTCGTGGGTGTCGAGCAGCTCGATGCCGCCCGCGGCCTCGACGAAGCACCAACTCAGCACCGGCGCTTCGGCGCAGACGGGCGGCGGGTAGGCGGCCGGCCGGTCGTACGTGAACCACATGTCGAGGTAGCACGGCCCACCCGTCGGCGACGTGACTTCGGGCAGGCGCGGGCGCGCGGCCTCCGGGCAACCGACGACGAGGTAGCCGTTGGGCTCGGTGCACTCCAGGCCCATGTCGAGGGCGACTGGGGCGTCGCCGCGGCCGCTACTGTCGCCCACGGCATCGCCAACAGGACCGGTTCCGCTGTCACCCGCCGTGTCGCCCGGCAAGGCGTCGGCCAGGGCCGTGTCGCCGGCGCCCTCAACATCGCCGCCCGCCGGGTTGTTCTCGCAGGCGCCGCAGAGCAGCAGAAGCACCCCCATTGACCCCATGCGAAGGACTTTCATGCCGTTGCCCTTCCCCTCGGCCGGTCCGGCCAATCGGCGGCCCGCACCCCACCCGGCCCCGCCGGCCGGGCCGCGGCCCGTGGCGCCCGCGGGTCGCTCAAACCGTCAACATGGCGTCGCCCGAGCGCAGCCATTCGGTCAGGAATTCGCCGGTGTAGAACACTTCGACGCCCAGGCGTTCGAGCCCTTCGACGACGCCGAGCCGTTCGGCGCAGCGCCGACACGCAAGGACCCGCACGCCCGCGTCGTGGGCCTGGCGCAGTTGCACCTGCACGTCGGTGTCCTGGGCGGCCAAACGGGCCGAGGCCCCCCAGATGAGCAGCACCACCTCGGGCCACCAGCGTTTCTTGCGCGCATTCGTGGCGTACATGAGGACCATGTGCAAGGCGGTCTCGCGCTCGGCGCTGGTCCAGAGGATGAGCAGGCGCTTGGCTCCTTCGCCGTCCATGGCGTGTCCCCCCGTGGCCGAGTCGGCCGTCTCCATGCTCCGCCTCGGCTGGCCCGCGGTCAAGGCCGGGCGGCGGGGACGGTGCCTTGCCCCCAATTCCCCGCCGACTCCGGTTTCGCAGAAGGATCCGGGCCCCATTGCGCTGTCGGCCGCGGCAATGGGGTGCGCGACGTGGCGCTGCCACGCCTCCGCGCACATTGCCTTGCCTCCTTGCCCTTGGGCCCGCCGCCACGCGCTCGGACCTGGTCGCCGTTCTGGAATCGGGGTTGCCTTTGCACGTTGCTGCGGCGTCGCGGTATCCTCGGCGCCGCAGCGCCCGGTCGTGGCGCAGCGGACGTCGGGAGGGTCGGGGCATGAATCGGCAATCGGCACGCATTTTATGCGGCGGCGCGGTGTGGGTTCTCTGCGGGCTTCTCGGGCTTTCCTGTGCGGGCGGCACGGGCGCCGACGCGGCCGGCGCCCCCGACCAGGCGGCCGGCGACATCGCCGCGCCCGACACCCCCGGCGACCTGCCGCGGGTCGACCAGAGCCCGCCGCCCGACGCGCCGGCCGGCGACACCCCGGCCGAGGCCTCCCCGCCGCTCGACGGGGCCCCGGGCGATGCCGACGCAGCGGCCCCCGACCCGCCCCTCGTCGTCGCCCCCGCCGGCCCCATGCGCGGCGTTGCGGGCACCGGCTACCGCGCGTTCCTCGGCATCCCCTACGCGGCCCCGCCGGTTGGGCCGTTGCGCTTCGCTCCGCCCGAGCCCGCAGCCCCCTGGAGCGCGGTGCGCGATACCACGGCCCCGGGCCCGCTCTGCCCGCAGCCGCCCAATCCGTTCGGCGTCGCCGCCCCCGCGGTCTCCGAAGACTGCCTCACGCTCAACGTCTACGCGCCCGACCCGGCCCCCACGGCCGCCCCGGTCATGGTCTGGATCCACGGCGGCGGGTTCGTCTGGGGCGCCGGCAGCGAGCCCACGTACGACGGCCGCGTGCTCGCCAGCCAGGGCGTCGTCGTGGTCACGTTCAACTACCGGCTCGGGGCGCTCGGCTTCCTCGCCCATCCGGCGCTCGCCGCCGAGAACCCCGACCGCCCCTCGTCCGGCAACTACGGGTTGCTCGACCAGCAGCGGGCGCTCGCCTGGGTCCAGGAAAACATCGCGGCGTTCGGCGGCGACCCGCAAAACGTCACGATCTTCGGCGAGTCGGCGGGCGGTGCCAGCGTGTGCCTGCACCTCGTCATCTCGCGGGGCCGCGGGCTCTTCGGGCGCGCCATCCTGCAGTCGGGCATCTGCAGCCCGGCCACCCCGCGCGCCGCCGGCGAGGCCCAGGGGCTGCAACTCGCGGCGGCGCTCGGCTGCGACACGGCGGCCGACGTCGCCGGCTGCCTGCGTGCTGCCCCGGCCGACGCGGTCGCGACCGCCTTGCCCGTGCCCCCGGCGCTCCTCTTCGGCCAAGGCACGCGCTTCGGCCCGGTCGAAGACGGGCTCATCATCGCCGGCAACCCCATCGTGCAACTCTTCACGGGCCAGTTCGAGAAGGTCCCCGTCATCATCGGGGCCAACGGCGACGAGGGCCGGCTGTTCATCCTCATGGCCGGCGGCGGGCTCAGCGAGGCCGACTACCGCGCCATGTGGGACGGCCTCATGCCCGGCAAGGCCGACCAGATCCTCGCCGAATACCCCGTGCCACCGGGCGGTTCCGTCGACGATGTGGCTGCCGAGGCGTTGGGCGACGGGCTCTTCGTCTGCATGGCCAAACTCGGCGCCCAGGTGCTCGCCGGGGCCTCGGTGCCTACCTATGTCTACCACTTCACGCGCCCGGTCGAGACCGCGGTGTTTCCCGACTTCGGCGCCACGCACACGGCCGAGTTGAAGTTCGTCTTCGGCACCGAATACCTCGGGGTCGGCCTCGGGCCTGCCGACCTGCCGCTCGCCGCCGCCATGCAAGGCTACTGGACGCGTTTTGCCCGTCAGGGCGACCCCAATTCGCCGCTCGGCACCGGCGTCGCCTGGCCGGTCTACTCGAACGCCAACGGCGAGAAGGCCTACCTGCGCCTCGACAGCGACATCGCCGTCGAGCGCGACCTCGAGGCCGAACGCTGCGCCTTCTGGAGTCAACTCTACCTGTCGCTCTGAGGCCGGTCCACGCCGTGTGCGCTTGCCTCGCCGCAACCGCGTGTTGTATGGTCGGCCCGCTCGAGCCGCACGGCCCCGGTCGGCCCTGGGCCGGTGGCGTCGCAAAGGAGTGGCGATGAGCGTTCCGCGCGAAATCTGGCTGTACCTGCGGGTGCGCAAGAAGTGGTGGCTGCTGCCCATCGTGCTGGCGCTCGTCCTTCTCGGCGTGCTGCTGCTCACCGCCGAGAGTTCGCCGCTCGCCCCCTTCCTCTACACTGTGTTCTGAAAGGGAAACCGGCGCCCATGGCATCCGCCGCCCCGCCTGAACGGCAGCGCACCGTCATTCTCGGCATCTCGGCCTTCTACCACGACGCGGCCGCGGCTCTCGTGGTCGACGGCGACGGGGTCGCCGCGGCCCAGGAAGAACGCTTCACGCGCGTCAAGGGCGACCCGCGTTTTCCGGCCGCGGCCATCGAGGCCTGCCTGCAGACCGCCGGCCTCACGCTCGCCGACCTGACCCACGTCGTCTACCACGAGAAACCCTGGCTGCACTTCGAGCGCCTGCTCGAGACGTACCGCGCGTTTGCCCCGCGCGGCTTCGGCTCGTTTCTGCACGCCATGCCGCTCTGGCTCCGTGAGAAGCTCTTCTTGCGGCGGCAAATGCGCCGCCGGCTCGGCTGGCGCGGGCCGCTGCTCATGACCGGCCACCACGAGGCCCACATGGCGGCCGCGTTCTACCCCTCGCCCTTCGAGCGGGCCGCCATCCTCACGGTCGATGGGGTGGGCGAGTGGGCCACGACCAGTTTCGGCCGCGGCCAGGGCGCGCACATCGAGCGGCTCGGCGAACTGCACTTCCCGCACTCGCTCGGGCTCTTGTACTCGGCGTTCACGGCGTACCTCGGCTTCCGCGTCAATTTCGGCGAATACAAGATGATGGGGCTCGCCCCCTACGGGCAGCCGCGCTACGTCGAGCGCATCCTCAACGAACTCGTGCAACTCCGCGACGACGGCTCGTTCCGGCTCAACATGCGCTACTTCGACTTCGCGACGGGCCTGCGCATGACCAACCGCCATTTCGACGCCCTGTTCGACGGCCCGCCGCGCGCCCCCGAAGGCGAACTCAGCGACCGCCACATGGACCTCGCCCGCTCCATCCAGGTCGTCACCGAAGACATCCTGCTGCGCATGGCGCGCCACGTGCACGCCCAGACCGGCGAGCCGAACCTGGTCCTGGCCGGCGGCGTCGCGCTCAACTGCGTCGCGAACGGCCGCATTCTCCGCGAAGGGCCGTTTGCCGATATCTGGATCCAGCCGGCCGCGGGCGATGCCGGCTCGGCGCTCGGCGCGGCGCTCGCCGTCTACCACGGCTACCTCGGCCGGCCGCGCCCCGACCCCGCGGGCCGCGACCGCCAGCAGGGCTCGTATCTCGGGCCCGCCTACGACAACGGGCACATCCGGCGCGAGCTCGAAGCCTTTGGCGCTGTCTTCCAGGAGCTCCCCGAGGCCGAGCGGGCGGCCGAAATCGCCCGGCGCATCGCGGCCGGCCAGGTGGTGGGCCTGCTTCAAGACCGCATGGAATTTGGGCCGCGGGCGCTCGGCAACCGCAGCATCCTCGGTGACGCGCGCTCGGCCGCCATGCAGACCACCATGAACCTCAAGATCAAGTTCCGCGAGTCGTTCCGGCCGTTTGCACCCGCCGCACTCGTCGAACGCACGGCCGACATCTTCGAACTCGACCGCCCCTCCCCCTACATGCTGCTCGTCGCGCCGGTGCAGCCCGCGCGCCGGCGCACGCTCAGTGCCGAGGAACAGGCGCTGCGCGGCCTCGACCTGCTGCACGTGGTGCGCTCCGACTTGCCGGCCATCACGCACGTCGACGGCTCGGCCCGCGTGCAGACCGTCGATGCCGCCACGAACCCGCGCTTCCACGCCATCCTGCAGGCCTTCGAGGCGCTCACGGGCGTCGGCTGCGTCATCAACACGTCGTTCAACGTGCGCGGCGAGCCCATTGTCTGCACGCCGCGCGACGCCTTCCGCTGTTTCATGGCCACCGACATGGATACCTTGGTCCTCGAAAACTGGCTGCTCGAAAAGAGTGCCCAGCCGGCCGCGCTGCGCGCGCGCAACTGGCGGGAGGCTTTCGACCTTGATTGAGCGCTCCCGCACGAATCTCGGCACGGCCTCCGACTGGCGCACGTTCGGCCTCGGGTTGGCCGTACTGCTCGTCGTCTTCGCCCTGTTCGGGCTCTGGCGCGCCGACTTCGCGCTGACCCCGCTGCGGATCGTGCTCCTCGCGCTCGCCGCGTGCGGCGCCGGCCTCGCTTTCCTTGCCCCCCGGCTGCTCCGCTGGCCCTACCGCGGTTTCCAGGCGTTCGGGCGCGTCATGGGGGCCATCACGACGCGCCTGGTTCTCGCCGTCGTCTTCTTCGTCGTCCTCACCCCCATGGCTCTCGTACAGCGGCTGCTCCGCCGCGATCCGCTCGGACTGCGCGCCCGCAACGCACAGACCCCGTCTTTCTGGCGTGCGCCCGAACCCGACCCGCGGGGCCGCGAGCGCTACACGCATCCGTTCTGAGGCACGCATCATGCCTACCGCCGCTTGTGCCAGCATCGTCCGGACCCGCACGCCGGCCTGGCTGCCGGGCCTCGTCGTCGTTCTTGCGTTCGCGGTCGGCGGGCCCGCGTGCCGCGACGACGGCCCCGACCCGGTAGCGGGCAGCGACGCCGTCGCCGCCGCCGCGCGCGCCGCCGAAGTCGAACAGCAGCTGCGCGCGCTCGGGCAGGGCATGTTCGAAGTCGTCGGCTGCAGCCCCGGATCCGAGCGGGTCCTGCAGTGGCGCGAGACCGACAGCGCCGGCAACACGTTCTACACCGAACGCCGGCTCGTCTTCTTCCAGGTCGCGTTCACGGCCGATGTGCGCTTCACGAGCGACGTCCGGCTGCCGTACAAACCGGTCGAGACCAAGGGCGAGGCAGCCCTCGACGCCGACGTGGTGCGGCAGCGGGCGTGGCGCCGGCTGCTGTTCGGCGGCGGTGCGCGCACGCGGGGTCAGACCCAGCACATCGCCGGATTCGCCGTGTTCGACGCCCTGCAACCGGGCTGGCGCTTCCGCTCCTTCGACACGGCGACGCCCACAACCTTGCACCCCTACGCCGGCGCGCGCGGCGGCCTACGCTGACCCGGAGGTGTGCCATGCGTTTGCGCACCCTGCTCTGGCTTTTGCTGCCCATCGTGCTCGGCCTCGTCGGCTACGTGCTGTCGGGCGCAGACCAGTCCAAGCCTTTCGTCAGCGCAACCGCCGTCGTGCTGTGGGGCCTCGGGCTGCTGAGCGTGCCTTTCGTGGCCGCGCTCATCCTCCCCAGGACGAGCCGCTGGCGCGCGCTGGCACTCGCTGTGCTGGCCCTGCTCATGATGTACGAGGGGGGGTTCACGGCCGCGTTGCCGTCGCTGCCCGCGCTCATCGTCGGCCTCGTGGTGCTCGCCTTGGGCTTTGGCCTCTTCTACTGGTCCCTCTTCTTTTCGCCGCTCGTCACGCGTCTGCCGCCGCTCTGGAAGAAGATCGGCCAGGGGGGCGCCGTGACGCTGCTCACCGCCCTCATCGTGGTCGTGGTCGCCATGAACTACAGCATGGGACCCACGAAGCAGATGCTCCAGGACCTCGTCGTCGACCGATACGGCCGGCTGTCCAATACCTCCGACGAAGAACTCGGCTGGGCCCCGCGTGGCCACGGCACCGTCGGCCAACGCCTCCACGTCGTCGATCCCGACCGGGCCCACATCGTCTTTCTCGGTGACTCGATCGTGCTGGGCACCGGGGTCGAGCAGAACGAGACCTTCGTGCACCACCTCGGACAGATGCTGCCCCAATACCAGGCGCTCAACGCGGCCACCTCGGGCTGGTCCATCGATCAGTACTACCTGTACCTGCTGCGCATCCTGCCGCAGATTCGGCCGCGCCTCGTGGTCGTGGGCCTGTTCGCCGGCAACGACTACGAGACCACCGGCCTCGAATGGAACTGGGGTACCAGCAAGCCGCTGTTCACGTTCGAGGACGGCGAACTCCAGGTCGCCAATCGCGCCCAACGTTGCATCGACGGGCTCTCCCGCAGTCTGCTGTTCCGGCTGCTCTGGCAGCGCAAGCAACTCGCGCAGAACCTCATCGACTTCTTTTGCAAGCCGCGGCAACTCTCCTGGGCCGAGACCGACCGGGTCATCCCCGCGCTGCTCCGGGCCATCCGGCAGAAGGCCGCCGAGGCCGGGGCCAAGACCGTGTTCGTCGTGCTGCCCGACCGCGGCGAACTCCGCATTTCGGGCGAGCCGTTTGGCCTCTACAAGAGCCGCTACGCCGACCTCATTCGCATCTTGAAGCAGGAACAGCTGCCCTACATCGACGTGGCGGAGGCCTTCGCCGCCCTCGACGAGAAGACCGAGCCCGCGCTCTTCCTCGACCCCGGCCACTACACGCCGGCCGGCCACCGCTTCGTCGCCGAGTACCTGCGGCCGCTGCTCGTGCCGTTCCTGTAGGGTGCCCGCGCTCGCCTCGGACGCGGGCGTCGGTCGCACAGCGCTCGGTGAAGTTCGGCCGCGCGAAGCCGAGCGTGAAGGCCCACACGCGTTGGGCATCCGCCGCCCCCACCACCCCATCGGCGTCGGCGTCGCCGTTACTCGGGCAGGGCGGGTCGGCCCGGAGATGGCGTGAGAGGTGGGCGACGCAGCCGTCCCAGGGGCACCGCCGGCCCTGGCAGGCACCGGCGGCGCCCCCGGTCAACGCGAGACTCGATCAGTCGAACACACAGCGGGCCTCGGGCCGCCCACGCAGCACCTCAGTGCGGCCGTCCTCCGCCAAACGCACGGTGAACGTATCGAAGCATGGCGTGGCCACCGACCTGCGGGCCCTGAGCAGGGCCGCGGCTTGGTCCAGCGGTGATGACCGGCGCGATTCGCTCTGTTTGCGTAGTTCATCGAGCGGCGACGGTGGTTTGCAGGCTGGGCCGCGGTTCGTGCAGCGCAACCGGAAGCCGGCCCCATTTGCGCTTTGCAGCGTTTCGGCACTCGGCGAGTGCGCACCGCCGGAACAGGACACGACCGCAAGCGGATGCGCCGGCGAATCGGCAGGCCGGGCGGCGAGCTGCTCACTCCATAGCCAGGCGGGGTTGCTGCGGGCGCTGCCGTGGTGGGCCACCTTGACGAGATCGGCCCAGAGCGGTCCGCCCGCAAACTCCCCGTAGGCCAGCGCGAGCATGCGCCACAGCGGTTCTTCGAGATCCGCGGCGAGCAGCAACCGCGCGGCTCGGGGTGGCCGGCCACACTCGACGAGCAGCGAGACGCACAGCTCGTTCGGCTGGAGCCGGCGTTCCGCGAGACGTTGAAGAGTCGCGATGTACTGGAGCGGATCGGGCGACAGCGCCTGGATTCGGATGTTGTCCGCTGACACGGGCCGCCGCGGCGTCCGGCCGGACAACCCGCGCTGGAAGTGGATGTGATGCCAGCCAAGGTAGCGAGTGGCGCCGGCGGTGCGCGAGCGGAATCGCGCGTGCGTCGCCTGGTAGAGTCGCTGGAGTTCGAGATGGGCCGTCTGCGTGGCGCCAGTGGCGCGTGCGATGTCTGGGTACGGCACGCCGAAGTCCACGAAGTAGTCGTAGCTGCGGCCTTCGGTGGAGAAGTAGTCGCACACCCGTGCCAAACCCAGGTAGTGGTCGAGGTGCGGGTGAGTGACGCAGACGAAGGCCAGGTGCCGCACATCCCGTTCGCGCAGGAACTGCAGCACGGGGGGCTCAGCCGCCGGTGTCAGGCTGTTGCAGTCGACGACCCCCCAGCGCGGGCCGGGGAACTCGATGAGCAGGCTGTCGCCGTGGCCCACGTTGAACACGTGGAGTTGAACGCTCGGCTCAGTCATCGGCGGCGAGAATGTCGCTCAGTTCGCGGTCCGCGTCCGGCAGCGCAGCCCAGCCCTTGTCGACCCGCTCCGGGCCATAGACCGCGCGGGTGCGCTCGGGGTCGGGAGCCAGAACGAGCCGGGGCGTTCCCGAGGGGCCGGCAACCGCACGGAGCAGAATGAAGCCGTCGGGCTCGATGCCCGCGTCCTCGAAGGCGGCGACATCCAGCGTCCATATCTCCTCGCCGCACGCGCGTTCGACGACGACCTCCACTTGGTCGCCCTCGACCCGCCGCACCCAGCCTGTGGCGCGTTCGAGTTCGGGCTCGGCAACTGGCGTTGAGATCGGCTGAACGGTCGGGCTCGACGCCTCAGGAAACAGGGCATCGAGCGCGAGGCGCGCGCGTTCCGCTGCGAAGTGGCGGTGGAGCAAGGATTCCCAGACTGGGAGTACGGTGAGGTCAGCCCGGGGGCGTTGTGCCTGCGGATCGGTGGGGTCGCTCGATGGGAAGGGGTCGGGAGGGAAAGCCCGCGCGTCAGCCGTGCCCGGCGCGGCAGCCTGAAACCATGCCAGTGGCCCGGCGACCACGCCTGAGGTCGTCGGCGACGCGAGGTCGGCCGCGGGTGCGTCCCTCGCGGCCCGCGGCCGAGGCACACGGGCCTTGCCGGCGGGCCCCGGACGGGCGGGTAGGGACCGGGCCGTGCTAGAGGTCTTCGCCTCGGACGTCGACCAACCGGGAAGAGCGGGCATCGTCTTGAGCCTCCGCGAAGTGCGTAAGGACGATCTGCGCGACCGTTCGTTTGCGCCAAGGTTCACAGGCGCGTGCCGGCACGAAGTAGCGCTGAGAATCGATCGATAGCGCGAGTGTGGCAAGCGGCGGCGCGGCGGGGGGCCCCGGCGGCGGCAACGAAACTTCCGACACGTTCACATGCGTGAACCGATGGCCATTCTCTGCCTGCCTACGGAACGTCGCGACCGCCGACTGCGGGGCCCCGAGCGGCCCGAGACGGGTGGCCGGCAGATCGGAGAGCACGGAGTTCTCAACCAACTTCGCCGGAACGGCGAACGTCTGCACCACGCCGACTCGGCTGAGGTGGGTGAGTCCAACCCGTTGCAGAATGCCCCACAGGAGGTCGGTGGCCACTTCGCGAAATGCGTCGCAGACATCCGCGTACGGTTGGTCAGAGCGCCGCAGTTCCTCGATGACCTGGTCCGGAAAGACAGCCGGATCGGCCGCTTCGAGCCAACGGACGTTCAGGTAGTTTGCCACGACGAGGATCTGGTCAGGGTCGACCCGTACGCGGAACCCCGGTTGCCCTTGTGGCGGCCCGATTTCGCAACTTGCACCCGGAGAGATGGACGCCCGATTGTCTTGGTGCGGGAGCTTCTCGCGAACCTGGTCGAGCAGTGAACCGGGCGCGTCGAGCACGCGCGCAGCGGGCGGATAGCGCCAGCCGATGTGCAAACCTACGAGGTGTTCGAGGAAGTCCGCCATGCTCCGCCGTCCGTGGCGCGGCCTGGGGCGCCGTGGCCGCTTCTCGAAGCGTGACCCGCCGTTTGGCAAGTGCTCGCCTCGAAGGCTGGATTATCGAAGGACGGCGGGGGGCCGTCAACCGTCGAGCCTCGGCCCCGACGCAGTCGCAGCAGTGCTCGGCGGCGCGCCCGCACCGGTTGTCGGGCCGGCAGCACGGGTCGGTGCCGACGTAGCTGCGCCAAGTCGTCGCGTTGCGCCCATACCTGAGCGGGCTCGGGCGGTTTGCAGGAGGTTCCGGCCCATGGCACATTGCGATGGGCGGTGGAACGTTGACCCGAGCGTGGCACGCATCGCACCGACGGCAGACCCGGAAAGACGCGGATCCGCGGCACGCATCACGCTCGAACGGATTGGAGCCCCCGCATGACTGCGCTCGGCATCTTGGCACTCGGGGTATGTCTCGTGTGCGTGGCGATTTTGCTTGGCGTCATCGTCGCGACGCATCGGCGGAATCGGCAGCTGGAGGCTTCCGCGGAACAGTTGCAGGCCACGGCGCAGTTGCTCGGCGAGCGGGCGGCGGCGCTCGCCGCCGAGAACGCCTCGCTTGCGAAGTACCGGGCCATTGCGGACGCCGAGGCGCGAGCCGTGCAGATCTTGCGCACCGCGCAGACGGAGTCCGCCGCCGTGTTGGACGTGGCGCACGACGAGGCGGGGCGCACCCTGGCTGCGGCGCGGGCTCAGGCAGAGGCCATGACGGCCGCGGCCGTCGAGGAAGCGAGTGTGGCCAAGCAGCGGTCCCGAGCCCTCAAAGGCGAGGCGAAAACGGCACTGGATGCGGCGACCGTCGAGGCTGAGCGAATCCTTCTGGCCGCCCGCAAGCGGGCCGAGGAGATCGCTGGCGACGCCTACCAGGCCCTGGCCAAGGCGGCCCAATCCGAGGCGACGGTCCAGGCCATGAGGAACATCATCGAAGGCTACGGTGACCGCTATCTGATCCCCGGCCACAGCATGCTCGACGAGTTGGCCGACGAGCTTGCGCACACCGATGCCGGGGCGGAGCTGAAGCGGGCCCGCGAGCGCACAAGAGCCATGGTCCGAAACGGGACGGCGGCATCCTGCCAATACGTGCAGCAGAAGCGCCGAGACACCGCGGTGTCATTCCTCATCGACGCCTTCAACGGCAAGGTCGACTCGACCCTATCCCGGGTGAGGCACGACAACGCAGGCACACTTGCTCAGGAGATCCGCGACGCCTTCACCCTGGTGAACTTCAATGGCACGGCTTTTCGCGACGCCCAGATCAACGAGCTCTACCTCGCGGCCAGGCTCGACGAGCTGAAATGGGCGGCGGTCGCCCAGGAACTCAAACTCGCCGACAGGGAGGAGCAGCGAAGGCTGAAGGAGAAGATCCGCGAAGAGGAGAAGGCGCGCAAGGAGTATGAGCGCGCCATACGAGAATCCGCAAAAGAAGAGGACGCACTTCGTAGGGCGATGGAGAAGGCGCAGCAGCAAATCGAGAAGGCGACCGCGGAGCAGCGTGCGAAATACGAGGAACAACTGCTGGATCTCTCGCGCAGACTCCGGGAGGCCGAAGAGCGCAGTCAACGAGCCGTGTCCATGGCGCAACTGACCCGGCGGGGCCACGTCTATGTCATCTCCAACCTCGGCTCCTTTGGTGAAGACATCTTCAAGATCGGCCTCACCCGCAGGCTGGAGCCCCTCGATCGCATCCGCGAACTCGGGGATTCGAGCGTTCCTTTCGAGTTCGACGTGCACGCCCTCATCTTCAGCGACGATGCACCCGCGCTCGAGACCCAACTCCATAAGCATTTCGTTCTCGGCCAACTCAACAAGGTCAACCACCGCAAGGAATTCTTCCGGGTGAAACTTCATGAGATCAAGGAAGAACTCGATAGTCTGGGAATCGTGGCCAACTGGACGATGACGGCCGCGGCGCGTGAGTATCGGGAGAGTCGGGCCATCGAGAAAGCGATCCAGTCGGACCCGGCCGCGCGAGACGCCTGGGTCCGGAGGCAGCTCGACTTCGAAGGCCTAGAGTATGAACCTGTCGACGATGACATGCTTCTGGCCGTTCAGTGAGGGTGTTGTCCAGCCCACCCGCGGGGCCGTTCCGCCAGTGCCCGCGGCGGGAGGCGCCAACACATGGTTGGACGCCGAGCGCGCAGGACCGCACTCCCCCCGGCTTCGCCTGGGTGGCGGCCAAAGTTTGACAGATCCGGGAGTCACGCCGGGCAGAGGGGTCCGAGACGGCGACGCGCACGAAGATTCGCATCGACGTGGAGGCCGGGTTAGTCCGGGCCTGTCGCGGCAGGGCCCCTTTGATAGGCCAGCGACGGAATGACCCCCGCTCTGCCGGGGGGATTTGCTACGGGGGAGGCAACGATGAGGCGCACACCCAAGCATTGCGGCGTTTCAGCGAGAACCGTGATTCTGTTCGGCCTGCTGGCGTGGTCGGGCCTGGCCCGGGCCGCCGCACCGGCCATCGTCAACGTGCAGGGCGTCATCCGCGACGCGCTCGGCGACCCGGTCGACGGCACGTTCAACCTCACGTTTGCGCTCTACGACGCCGAGAGCGACGGCACGGATCTCTGGTCCGAACTGCAAGCCGCCGTGCCGGTCGACATCGGCGTGTTCTCGGCGCTGCTCGGCGCCGACGGCGAAAACCCGTTGCCGGCCGAGGCCATGGCCGTGGCCGACGAGCTCTGGGTGCAGGTGCAACTCGGCAGCGACACCCCGCTGCCGCGCCAGCGGCTCGTCAGCGCGGCCTACGCCATCGAGGCGCAGCATGCCGTTCTGGCCGACGCGGCCGAGGCGCTCCACTGCACGGCGTGCGTGTCCATCGGGCAGCTCGGCTTCGACCCGGCGACCCAGGACGAACTGAACGCCCTGGCGGTCGACCCGTTGGCGGGCCTGTCGTGCGATGTCGGTCAAGGGCTCATGTTCAACGGTTCGGACTGGGGTTGTTCCGCAGTGGGTGACATCACCGCCGTGGCAACCTTCAGTGGATCAGGGCTGCAAGGCGGCGGCTTCTTTGGCGACATCGAGCTCTCCATCGCACCCGGTGGGATCGCGGGCGCCATGATCGCCGATGGGGCCATCACGAACGCCGACATCGCTCCGACCGCCGCCATCGCTCAGAGCAAGATCGCCGGGGTCATCGGTGACCTGACGAGCGTCACCACCCCCTCAGGCGGCGGGCTCGCCGGCGGCGGTGCCTCGGGCGACCTGACGCTTACCCTGGTCGCCTGTGCCGACCGGGAAGTGATCGAGTCCGACGGCCGCGATTGGGCTTGCACGAGTCAGGTCTACGACTCGGAGCGGCTCGGCAGCCAGACCGAGTCGGCGTACTTCAGGCTCGACCAGGACGAGACCGTCACGGGTGCGCCGACGTTTGCAGCCATCCCATCCTTCAACGGAGGCGTCTCGGGCAGCACGGCGCCGTTCAGGGTGGACAGCACGACCGTTGTGCGCAACCTCAACGCCGAGTTGTTCGGCGGCCGGATGGTTGCCGATTTCCCCGGCGGCGCACCGCTCCAGGTGCCGCGCGCCAACACGCTAACCACCCTCGACAACAACCGGTTCGTCAGCGCGGTCACCGCCACGACCATCGGCACGGACGGAAGGCCTGTCATTGCCTATCATGACTCCGGCAACGGCAACCTGATGGTAGCGAAGTGCGGCGACGCAGTTTGCGCCGGCCCTCCCACCATCTCGACGGTGGACAATTCGGCGATGGTCGGCTGGGATGCATCCATCGCAATCGGCAGCGAAGGTTACCCGATCATCTCGTACTTCGACGACACCAACAACGACCTGAAAGTGGCCAAGTGCAGAAACGCGGCCTGCTCGGGAGCAAGCACACTCTCAACGATCGACGCGGCCGGGAACGTTGGCGCGCGCACATCCATCGCGATCGGCATCGACGGCCTGCCGGTCGTCTCGTACTGGGACTACACGAGTTTCGACCTGAAGGTGGCCAAGTGCGGCGACACTGCCTGCTCCTACGGCAATACCGTCACAACGGTAGACTCCACGGGCTTCGTCGGCATGGACTCGTCCATCGCCATCGGAACCGACGGCCTGCCGGTCATCTCATACTGCGACCACATGAACGGCGACTTGAAGATCGCCAAGTGCGGCAACGCAGCCTGCTCGGCCGGAAACACCCTCTCCACGGTCGACTCCATCGGTACTCTCGGCTTGTACACGTCCGCCACCATAGGCGCTGACGGCCTACCGGTCATCTCGTACTACGACGAAACGAACGACAACCTGAAGGTGGCGAAGTGCGGCGACGCCGCCTGCTCGGCCGGCAACACCCTCTCCACGGTCGACTCCACCGGGTCAGTCGGCGGGCACACCTCCATCACGATCGGCTCGGACGGCCTGCCGGTCATCTCGTACTACGACCAGACGAACCGGGACCTGAGGTTTGCCAAGTGCGGCAACATCGCCTGCTCGGCCGGCAACACCCTCACCACGGTCGAATCCGCGGGGGACGTCGGCACCCATTCCTCCATCTCTATCGGCACCGACGGGCTGCCGGTCATCGCATATGTAGGCGACGAGAGGCTAAGGGTGGCCAAGTGCGCTAACCCGTTCTGCCTGCCGTACTGGTCGCGGCGGTAGGCCGGTCGCGGGCCGTTTGCGCCCGCGCCGGCCTCCTCGCGGCCCGCACCGGGGCTTGCCACGGCTTCGTGCGTGGGTACAATCGGCCCTGCGCCGCAAGGGCGCTGCCCGAGGGGGGGTGGCGCCGCACGGCGAACTGTCCACTCCACAACTGGGGCAACGAAGGAGGACCACGACCATGTCGGACGACCTGCAAAACATCCCGGCCGCCGAACGGGCCCGACTCATCCGCATCGGGCGCACGCTTTCGAGCCCCGACGTGCTCGCGCAGGGCAACGCCGTGCTCGAAGCGCTCGACGCGTACGGCGATCTGCTGCAGCCCTACGGGTACGGCGCGGGCGACCGCACCGAACTCGCCGAATTGCGCGACCTCGGCCTCGGCCTGAGCGTCGACCGCCAGGCGGCCCGCGGCGAGTCCCGGGAAGCGGCGCACGCGCGGGCCGAAGGCATGCAGCAGGGCAAGCGCGTGCGGCGTCAGGCGCGGGTCGTGCTCGCGGCCACCGAAGCCCAGTTGCGCCGCGACGGGCGCGAGGCCGCGCTCGCAGCCGCGACGCGTCTGGCCCTGGGGCTCGACGCCACGGCCCGTTCGGGGGCCGATCCCGTCGCCCTGCTGACGCAACTCGAACGGCTCGCGGCGCTCTTCGCCGAGGCCGAGGTCGCGCAGGCCGCGGCCGAACGCGGCGGCGCGGCGTTGGCCGAGAGCCTGCCGGCCGCCGTGGCCGCCCTGCGTGAGCTCGCCGCCAGCGCCCAGCCGCCGCGCGGCACTCCCGAAGCCACCGAACGGCTCGACCTCATCGACGGCCTCATCGTCGAAAACGTGCGTGCCGCCCGGCGCGCCGCCCGCGCCGCCGCCGACGACCTCGGCCGGCCCGCACTCGCGAAAGCCTTCGAACTCTCGCTCATCGCGGGCCGCCCGCGCCATCCCGCCGCCCCGCCCGCGAGCGCCGCTCCCGCCGTCTGAGCCGTCCGCCAAGCGGCGTTCGGCGGGGCGGCCGGCCTTCGGGCCCGTGCGCCCACGCGCCTTCCCGTGAGGGTGACGGGCCTTCGTATGAAAGCGACGTGCTGAGCCGTGAAATCGGCGTCTGAGCCGTGAGCGCGACGGGCCTTGGCACGAAAGCGACGTGCGGAGTCGTGAGCGCGACGTGCTCCTGCGCGAAACGACGTGCCCCAGGATGAAAGCGACGGGCTGAGTCGTGAAGGCGACGGGCTCTGGCGTGAAACGACGGGCTGAGTCGTGAGGGCGACGTGCCTTGGCGTCGAAGTGACGGGCTGAGCGCCGAACGGCCGCCGCGGCGAACGACAGGCAGCTGGCCATGGGGCGATACGACGACCTCGGCCAGCCCGAGTTTGCGGTCAAACAGGCAAACGGCGTCATAAACATCAATAAAATCAACATCCGTATCTAGGAAAAACGCAAAATACATAGATACACGTTTCGGTGATTTTCTGCTTGACAAAAGGGCCGCACACGCCTACAAGGAAGGCATGTATCTGCGGCAGA